>CAZIJS010000437.1:0-1532 GCA_964539505.1 uncultured Myxococcales bacterium | reverse complement strand
CTTGGTCGAAGAATCCGTCTGTTCGAGAAAATGGATCGCCTCGGGGGGCTTCCTGCGACTCGACACGAGACGGTGTGCCAACCGATCCCACATTCCCGCCAGATTGCGGGCAGCAGTCGACCTCGGATAGCCCAGGGCGATCACCGCTGGAATCCGACCTGTCGGCGACAGCCCCAACTGGTGGCACAGCTTTCTTTCGTCGATGGCAGCCATCCAGCAAGAACCCACGCCTTCCGCAGCCGCGGCCAGCACCGCAGCCTCCCCCGCCAATGCGATGTCCACGTTGTACATCCAGCGATCTCCAATGCGCAGACTCGTCGCCTCATCGCCCAAGGCAACCAGAAAAGCCGCCGGCTGGGCCGACCGGATCCACCAGTTCCCCTTCCCTACCACCCCCCCGGTGATTGCCAGGAGCAGGTCACGAACCCGTTTGGGATCCCGGATCAGCTCCACCCATCCACTGCGAGCCCCGAACACGGAAGGTGCGTGACAGGCCGCCTGTTCGATACGGTCGAGGACATCGGACGAAACAGGCCGACCATCGTAGACCCTGAACGATCGTCTCCAGAGCACAGCCCGCACAAGAGGCGACAGGCCCTTCAGTTTTTCGTCACTGATGTTTCTCTGCCCAAAAGACGACGATACCCCGGTACTTTTCGACTCATCTCCCATTGATGCGACTCCTGACCATCGTCGTCCCCAGTTTCCCGGGCCTTCGCCCCATGCCCAAGGAAAACAGGATCCGACGACCTAAAACAAGGCATTCCTGTTGACATAAAATCACCGCTCACAATATCATAGGCGCCAATCTCGTGGTTGCGAGAAAACCCAACAAGCCAAGGAAATACGCCCAATGAGCTCTCGGACCGCCATCATCGTCGAAACGGACAAATCCTTCGCCAAGAAACTGGAACAAGCTCTTCAACCGTATGATTTCGCGATCGAAACCATCGGTGACGGAGCCCAGGCCCTGGACCGCATCAAAAGCAATCCACCGGATCTCGTGGTGCTCTGCGTGGAACTCAACCCCAGTATGAGCGGATATGCCGTCTGCACCAAGCTCAAAAAGAGCAAAAGCACGAAGACCATTCCCGTCATATTGATGTCTTCGGAAGCAACCGAAGAAACTTTCGATCAGCACAAGCGGTTACGCGGCAGGGCCGACGGCTATATCCTGAAAAACGACGGTTTTACCATCGCTCGATTCATCGAAATCGTCGGCGAGCTGATTCCACTGGGAGAACCCGCTGAAACCGACGAGTTCGATGACGGGGCTACGGTGGTGGCCAGCATGGCCGACCTGGAATTGGACGCAGAGACGGACGCGGCTTTTGCAGCCCTCGAAATGGAGAACAAACCACAGGAAAGCCAGGCCGTGGAGGCAGACGACGAGGATGACATACCTCTCTCACTGGACGAAGAGGAAATCGAGGACTCCGTGGAGGAGGAGGTCCTGGAAGACATAACGGATCTTTCAGAAGAAGACGACGACATGCTCGATCTCGGGCTGGATGAAGTGGTCGACACAGAGA
>CAZIJS010000436.1:0-1593 GCA_964539505.1 uncultured Myxococcales bacterium | reverse complement strand
CTCGTGGACGTTCGCGATGCCATGGGGGCCAATGCAGTCAACTCCATGGCAGAGACACTGGCGCCTTTCGTCGAGGAATTGACCGGGGGGCGCGTTCGACTCCGGATTCTGTCCAACCTGGCGGATCGGCGGATTGTGCGGGTGGAGGGACGCGTGCCGGTCTCTGCCTTGAGTGGCAGGGGACAGGACGCCATGGATGTGGCCGAGGGCATCGTAGAGGCCTCGGTATTCGCGGAACGAGACCCCTATCGGGCAGCTACCCACAACAAGGGCATCATGAACGGCGTGGATGCGGTGCTCCTGGCCTCCGGCCAGGATTTCAGAGCGGTGGAGGCCGGCGCCCATGCCTACGCGGCAAGGTCGGGCCGCTATCGTGCGTTGGCTGTCTGGAGATTGGAAGGGGAGACCCTGGTGGGACGACTCGAGATGCCCATGGCCGTGGGGACCGTGGGCGGTGTGGTCAAGACGCACCCGGCAGTGGCCGCCGCCCTCGACGTGATGGAGGTCGAGGGGGCCGCCGACCTGGCCGCATTGGTTGGGGCGGCTGGTCTTGCCCAGAACCTGGCGGCACTCAGGGCGTTGGCATCCGAGGGGATTCAACGTGGACACATGCGACTGCATGCCAGGAATCTGGCGGTTGCAGCAGGAGCGAACCCCGATGAGGTCGGGGCGGTGGTGGACTGGATGGTGGGTCGGGACTGCGTGACTGCATCCGGGGCCGTCGAGGCTCTCGATGCTTTGCGGTCCGGAACTGGCTGACCGAACCCGACGCCTGTTTCTGCAGGCGCGGCTTGGGGAGTGTAAGAAATGGTTGGACCCACGGCTTTCGATCGCGTGATGGATCCTCCAGGAGGCTGGGGGGTGGGCCGGGCGCCGGCGAAGCTCATTTTGATGGGCGAGCACTTTGTGGTATACGGTTCATCGGCTCTGGCCGTGCCCATAGAGGCACTCCAACTCGAAGCGACGGCCAGGATTCGGACGCCGGGCATGCTGCCCCCCACTGTGACCGACGGACATCTCGATTTTTGCAAGGAATTGGCCTGCAATCGGTTTGGTTTGGATCCCGACATGGTTTCGGTGGAGGTGCGATCGGAAATCCCCGTGGGAGCTGGCATGGGGTCGAGCGCCGCACTTTCCGTGGCCGTAGGGCTGGCCGTGGGGCGCCTGGCTGGTCGTGAGAAGATGGTGGGGTTTCGCAAGACGGTGCGTGAAATCTCCATGGATGCCGAGAAAAAGGCTCATGGAAATCCCAGCGGCATCGACACCGAGGTCTGCGTCACGGGTCGTTCGGTGCTCTTCACCAAGGGCCAGCCCCCCAAATACCTGGATGCTCCTCCTGAAGGACGGATCTGCCTGGTGGTGATGGACACGGGCATTGCTGCCAGCACGGCGCAGATGGTGGGATTGGCGGCACGGTTCGCCAGCCTCCACAAGGAGCGTTTCGCTGCCCTGGGTCGGGCCACTGCGAGAGACGTGGAACGGGCCGCGGCTGCGCTGGAACGAGGTGAAGTCGAGGACCTGGGCCGTATCATGCGCGGGCAACACGATCGGCTCGTGGAAATCGGCGTATCGGTGCCCCAGTTGGACAAGGCC
>CAZIJS010000435.1:0-1658 GCA_964539505.1 uncultured Myxococcales bacterium | reverse complement strand
CATCGCATCCCCTCCCGCCTCCTACCTCTTCCGGGCAGACCACCCCTCCCTCTTCTTCATCCGCGACGACGCCTCGGGAGCCATCCTCTTCGTGGGCCGCATCGTCAAACCCTGACGGCGAAGCCATGCAGCATGCTCCCGTGAAACGGATCGAACGTGGAGACGACAAAAGCCTCCGACGACGACAGGCCAAGGCGACGACAGGCCCGGGCAGCAAAGGCCGATGAAACGAAACCGACACCAGGCACGAAACGACACCACCACAGCCAGACGCAGCATGGAGGTTATGGCATGACAACGACGACGAGAACAGGTTCCTTGGCGGTCCTGGCCATCTTACTGGCACCAGGCCTTGGGGCCGGATGTCACGACGAAACGAAAAGAGCCACCAAAGAAACCACCGCGCCTGCAAGCAGGACTGCACCGGCCAGGACCGCACCCGGCAGATCACCTGGACAACCGCCGAAAAACGGGTCGAGACAAACGGCGAATCCACGACTGGGCACATTTCCCAGGGCATCACAGGAACAACTCCAGGCCCTGGGCAAGGGCATCACCGAATTCTCCCTGGGTCTCTACAAACAAGTGGCCAATCGACAGGGCAATCTTTTCTTCTCGCCCTGGAGCATCTCCATGGCCCTGGCCATGGCTCACCTGGGAGCCAGGGGGAAAACGGCCGCAGAGATGGAACAGGCGCTCCACTTTCCCAAGACAGGTCTGGACCAGTCCTTCGGTACCCTCTTCGAAAAGCTGACGACGCCATCGGCCAAGGGTCCACGAATCGACATGGCCAACCGAATCTTTCCCAGCAAGGGCTTTGCCGTCCTATCCGCTTATGTCCAGGCCCTGCGCCGATACTACGCCACAACGCTCCAGGCCCTCGACTTTGGCGACCCAGAAAAAGCCGCGGCGACCATCAACGCATGGGTCGAGGCCCGCACCATGGGCCGAATCCCGAATCTCCTGCAACCAGGAGACCTGAGCGATCTGACCAAGTTCGTGCTGGTCAACACCATTTACTTCAAGGGCACCTGGAAAAAACCCTTCGACAAGCGCGCTACGTCCAAGAAGGCGTTCTACCCGACTCCGAAAAGTCCGGTCCAGGTGGACACGATGTTCGGCCTGGTCGAAGCCGGCTACAAGAGCCTTCCCGGATTCCAGGTCCTGTCCCTTCCCTACGCAGGAAACAGGATCTCCATGGTGATCTTCCTGCCCGACGAGAAAGACGGCCTGCAAAGCCTGGAAAAGAAGCTGGACGCCAGGATGCTACAGTCCGCCGTCAGCCACCTGCCACACACCAAAGTCGTTGTCTTCCTGCCGAAGTTCCATGCAAAACAGCGGCTCCAGCTCAGGTCCATTCTCCAGAAACTCGGCATCCACCTGGCCTTCTCGAAAGAAGCGGACTTTTCAGGCATCACGGCCACCAAGCCGGGCATCTTCATCTCCGCCGTGATCCACGAGGCAAACTGCGACGTGGACGAACGAGGCACCGTGGCAGCCGCTGCAACCGCCTTGGTTGCGAAGGGGACAGGGGCACCCCGCAGCCAGCCCCCGCCCACCTTCCGGGCCGACCACCCCTTCCTGTTCTTCATCCGCGACGACGCCTCGGGAGCCATCCTCTTCATGGGCCGCATCGTCAAGCCCTGATATCGTCTCGG
>CAZIJS010000434.1:0-1665 GCA_964539505.1 uncultured Myxococcales bacterium | reverse complement strand
CCTGCTGCCAAGAAGAGATGGACCTGCTCCCGGCACACCCCGATCCGCAGCGGCAAGCCGGGCAAGTGCCCCATCTGCGGCAAGGACCTGGTGTCGGTGGAAGGAGACGAGGGTGATGAAGCGGCGACCCAATCGGGGGGCAGCCAGAAATCCGGCGCAAAAGCAGGCCACGAATCCAAGGCAAGCAAGGCACCGGCGGTGCGGATACATCTCAGCCGCAGGGCCAGGCTCCTGGCAAGGGTCCGCACCACGGAGGTCCTGTCCACGCCCACCGCGGCCCAGGTGGAACTCATCGGCAAGATCGCAGTGGACGAACGACGCATCGTGCGCATCACCTCCTGGGTGAGCGGCCGGATCGATCGACTCTACGTGGACTACCGGGGAACCAAGGTTTCCAGGGGGCGACGCATGGCGCTGGTCTACAGTCCTCAGCTCGTGGCCGCCCAGGCCGAACTCCTCGAGGCGAAGAGGGCTGCCAAGGCCCTGGCAGCCTCTCCCACCAAGTACCTCAGAGACACGGCACTGGCCACGGTGCAGTCGGCCAGGGACAAGCTCTTGCTCCTGGGCCTGAGCAAGAGTCAGGTGGCCGACATCGAGGCACAGAACAAGATCCGGCGCCATGTCGTGATCCGGGCGCCCGCCTCGGGCATCGTCCTGCGCCGACTCCCAGACGAAGGACAATACATCCAGGCGGGAACCCCCCTCTACGAGGTGGCGGACCTGAGCCGCATCTGGGCCGTACTGGACGCCTACGAAACAGACCTGACATTGCTCCGGAAAGGCGACGAGGTGCAGTTCACCGTCCAGGCCCTGCCCTCCCGTGTCTTCAAGGGCAAGGTGGAGTTCATCGACCCGGTCTTGAACCCCAAGACAAGGACCACCAGGATCCGGCTGACTGTTCGAAACAAAGGTGGCCTGCTCAAGCCCGAGATGCTGGTGCGCGCCAAGGTGGCGGCCAAACCCTTGAGGAGCAAGGGCGTCATCGTGCCCCAGACCGCGCTTCTCATGACCGGGAAACGCGCCCTGGTCTATGTGGAAGTCCCGGGAAAGATCGGCACCTATGAACCCAGGATCGTGCACCTGGGGCCGAAACTCGGTGACAAGTACCTCATCCTCCACGGTCTGAAACCCGGCGAACGGGTCGTGACCAACGGCGAGTTCCGCATCGACAGCACCGCCCAGATCCGCGGGCTGCCATCCATGCTCAATCCCACCGGCGGCCGCAAGGCCTCGGGACACAACCACTAGGATCGCATCATGTCTCTTTCACCCAACAAATGGGATTTGCCTCCCGGCCCCCTCTCGGCGCTGATCCGGTTCACCCTGGAACGCAAAGTGGTCGTCTTCGTGGTCCTGGCCTTGTTCATCCTCTGGGGTGTCATGGTGGCTCCCTTCGACTGGAACATTTCCGGGCTGAGCAGAAACCCGGTGGCAGTGGATGCCATCCCAGACATCGGGGAAAACCAGCAGGTGGTCTTCACCAGGTGGCCTGGACGCTCCCCAAAGGACGTCGACGACCAGGTCACCTATCCGCTGACCGTCGCGCTCCTGGGACTGCCAGGAGTCAAGACCATCCGCAGCCAGTCCATGTTCGGGTTTTCCTCGATCTACGTCATCTTCAAAGAAGAGATCCCGTTCTACTGGTCCCGCTCCCGGATCCTGGAA
>CAZIJS010000433.1:0-1705 GCA_964539505.1 uncultured Myxococcales bacterium | reverse complement strand
CATCGATGAGGGCCTCGATGCGCTCGGAAAGTTCCTCAGTCAATTTTCCACCCGACTCGACCATTTCCATGACTGCTGGGTGGCTCTCCTCGACGAACGACAGGAGAAAGTCCTCGAAAACCCGCACCCAGGTCGTGGGCAGGTCGTCGAGCGCCCCGCTGGTCCCGGCCTTGATCGACAGGATCTGTCGCCACAGGGACATGGGCTGGTACTGGTCCTGCTTGAGCAGTTCCACCATGCGCTCTCCGCGGGTCAGTTTTGCCTTGGTCGCAGCGTCGAGGTCCGTGCCGAACTGCGCGAAAGAGGCCAGCTCTCGATACTGTGCCAGATCCAGCCTCACCTGACCGCCCACCTGCTTCATGACAGCGGTCTGGGCGTTTCCTCCAACACGGGAGACCGACAGCCCCACGTTCACCGCCGGCCTGACCCCTGCGTAGAACAGGTCTGGTTCCAAATATATTTGGCCGTCCGTGATGGAAATCACGTTCGTTGGGATGTAGGCGGAAACGTCTCCTGCCTGGGTCTCGATGATGGGCAGGGCGGTCAGGGAACCGCCGGTGCCGGGCAGCCGGGCAATCTTGAAATCGTCTCGGTCTTCTCTCGCATCGAGGACCTTTTTTGCCTCGCTGTATCCCAAAGCGCCCTTGTAGGCTTTGCCATCGATGCCCTTGCTCTGTGGGTCGACTGTCTGATCCTTGGGCAGGATGACATAGTGTTCCTGGAGCTTGGCCGCCCGTTCCAGAAGACGGCTGTGGAGATAGAAGACATCACCTGGATAGGCCTCCCGGCCGGGCGGGCGTCTCAAGAGGAGCGAGAGCTGCCGATATGCCGCCGCATGTTTCGTCAGGTCGTCGTAGACCACGAGAGCAGCTTCTCCCCGATCTCGATAGTATTCGCCCATGGCGCAGCCTGCATAGGGGGCAATGTATTGCAGCGAAGCCGAGGCGTCGGCAGTGGCAGCCACCACCGTGGTATACTCCATGGCCCCGTGTTCCTTGAGTTTGGCTACGACGCTGGCCACGCTCGAGGCTTTCTGGCCCACTGCCACGTAGACGCACCAGACCCCTTTTCCTTTCTGGTTCAGGATGGTGTCCACGCAGATGGCTGTCTTGCCCGTTCCCCTGTCGCCGATGACCAGCTCTCGTTGGCCCCGCCCGATGGGGATCATGGCGTCTACTGCCTTCAATCCCGTCATGAGCGGCTCGCGGACTGGTTGGCGTTCCAGGACACCAGGCGCCTTCACTTCCAGGGGTCTGGTGGGCAGACCCTTGGGCAACGGATTGCCGGCGTCGAGGATTTGCCCCAGGGGATCGACCACGCGTCCGGCCAAGGCAGGCCCCACGGGGACGGAGGCCACCCTGCCCGTGGTTCGGACCCGGTCGCCTTCCTTGATTCCTTCGTCCGAACCCAACAGGGCCACCCCCACCGTATGGAGTTCCAGGTTCAAGACGAGGCCCTCCAGTCCCCCCGGGAACTGGAGCAATTCCCCGGCCATGGCATCTTCGAGGCCGTAGACCAGGGCGATCCCGTCTCCTATCCGGATCACCGTGCCGACTTTTTCCATGACCAAAGGTTCATCGAAGTCTTCGATTTCCTTGCGGATCAGGGATGCGATTTCTTCAGGCCTGATATCTTCCATGACTGCTTTTCGTCACCTTTCCATCATCAAAGAGGCTCGAAGGGCCGGTAGGCCCTGGCGAATGGC
>CAZIJS010000432.1:0-1751 GCA_964539505.1 uncultured Myxococcales bacterium | reverse complement strand
AGCTGCCCGGACTCGTTATCGCCCCAGCACCAGACATGGCCGCCCTGTACAAGGGCGCAGGAAAATCTCAACCCGGCGGCCAGGTCCGTGGCATCTTCAGAACTTGGCAAATCTGTCTGGACCGGCCTGTTGTGGCTGTCGTTGGTCCCGTCGCCTAGTTGCCCGCTGTTGCCAAGGCCCCAGCACCAGATTTTATGGTCTGTGGTCAGGGCGCATCCGTGGAATCCGCCCAGGGCGATTTTTTCCAGTGGACTGTTCATTTCGAGGCGTTTCACCCGCGCGGTGGTCAGGCTTGTCCCGTCTCCGAGCTGGCCGTAACGATCGTATCCCGTGCAAAGACCCGTACCGTCCTGCGTGAGGGCACAGGTCTGGAACAGGCTGGCCGACAGGGCCTGCACGTGGTCCAGGCGACAATCCTCGGGGCAACTTCCGGCGTTTTCTCCCGCCTCTGTCTCACAGGTCCCATTGCCGCAGGCAGAACAAGAGCTGACGTCGAGCGTGCATTGGGCGGTGCAACTAGGCTGCCCGGTTCCCAAACCCAAGGTGTCACAGGTGACCCCGCCCAGGTTGGTGGTGTCGCATTCCTCCGGCCCGTTTCTGACCCCGTCTCCGCAGCGCCCCTGGCATTGGCCACGATCGAAGGTGCAGTCCATGCGGCATTTCAAAGAGCCTTGATAGAAGCCCAGGTCGGTGCAGGTGACGTCTCCCAGGTCCGCGCCGTCACAGTCTTCTCCCGGGCCCTTGATACCGTCTCCACATTGGCCCACGCATTGGTGCAATTCGTACGTGCAGTCCGGTTTGCAGGCCAGTTCTCCCGAGCCGTGACCCAGGCTCTTGCAGGTTTCGCCTCCCAGGTCCGTGGCGTCACAGTCCTCTCCCGGGTCTCGAATTCCGTTGCCGCAGAGGTCTGGTTCCGCCACCTTGGCCGTTGGATCGAAGCGGCAACCAGCCATCTGAATGGTCAGGACGGCCGGGATGGCCAGGACGATGAGGACTGCGGCAGGGCCCACCGAGGTGTCTTGACCTTGGAATGTGGTTGAACCCGGTCTCGTGCCTGTTCGTTTCTTCCCTTGAGAGTTCATAAAGCCATTTTGTCGTATCCCCATGATCGCTTCAAGAAAATCCGGGCAATGGATGCCTTGGATGGAATCGGCGGGACCTGTTCGATCGTGGCGCAGTCCTTGGTTCCATGGTACCAACAAAATGGTTGTTGCGAGGAGGAATCTCGATGTCGAGGCGGCAAGACGAAGAATCATTGGTCGGCCATGTCACGGAGCCCGAGGGTGGGTATCCGGCGGGACCTTTCCAGACAGGGCATCTGGTCACCAGGCGCGAGTTTTTCACCAGGCTGGGAGGAAGCCTGGTCCTGTCGGGCGGGCTGGTGGGAGCGGCTTCCTGGCTCCATCGGGCCAGGGGGTTTGCGCCTGCGAGGTCTCGGGGTGGGCTGGCTCCCAGGTCGTTTCGGGTCCCGGTTGCTCCGGGAGGTCCCCATGTCGTAGTGGTCCGGGGGGGAGACCGCCAGCAGCGGATCCATGCCGCCTTGCGCCAACTCGGAGGCCTGGGCCATTTCATCCATCGCGGTGACAAGGTTCTGCTCAAGCCGAACATGGCCTGGGATCGCCATCCAAGCTATGCAGCCAATACAGACCCGCTGGTGGTCGAGACCATGGCGCGTCTCTGTCTGACGGCTGGCGCTGCAGCGGTCTACGTGGCGGACAACCCGGTCGCGGACGGCAAGAGGGCGGCGAGGA
>CAZIJS010000431.1:0-1764 GCA_964539505.1 uncultured Myxococcales bacterium | reverse complement strand
TGATCGCCAGGCTCTTCGGAGCGAAGCCCGTTCCAGATGGCTTCGAACTCTCGGCAGAGATAGTGGAGCGAATCCGATCCCGACGGCTCCGCCTGGAGCCCAAACCGGACTCGGGGTGGTACGACTGGCAGCTCCACGCTCTCGAGGCCATTCTGCTGGCCCCGGAGATGGAGGAGGGGACAAGGGTGCGTTTCGACGATGAGTACCGCCGGGAGATCGAGGGGCTCTTCAAGGCCCTCTACGGCCTGACCCGCGAGACGCACGTCAAGCAGCTCGAGATAGTCCTGGCAGGGGCCAGGGCTGCGGATCTCGGCAGGCGCACACTCTTGGGCGTGCCCATGCTCCTGGATCTGGAGCCGCTGGTGACCTACTACGAGCGTCGCGCGGCCTCTTACCGATTCGTTCGGGGTGTGCTGGAGGCGGCCCTGGGTGAGGCTTTCCTGGAGGACGTGGCCCGGATCACTTCGGACGGACCAGTGAACATGCCCCTCGCCATGGAACTGTCCCTCCTGGAGGACCTGTTCCAGGGAGCGGCCCACCGGGCGCGGCGGCTCCTCGGCCTGCCGGTGGCCGAGCCACGGTGGTCCCAGGAGGCAGTGCTCCAGGCCTGGCGCATGAACCTGGACGAAGACCCAGACCTGGGCCGGGACATCCGGATGATGGTGCCGGTGTTCTACGACATGATGCGTGGCAAGTACCGGGTCTGGGCGGTGCTCGGACTTGGGAGCCGACCCATCGAGGTCGCCTACCAGCGACCACCCCGGGTGGCCAGTATCAGCCGGGATGGCCGGGCGGTGGACCGGGACTCGTTTTGGATCGTCTTCGAGAGGATTCGGGTGGACCTGCCCTACCTGATTTCTGCGGAACTCTGGACGGACCGGCTCTTGGACCGCCCGACCTTCCAGGCCCTGTGCGACGAGGCCCGCACTGTGGCGGGTGTGCTTTCCCGCTTCGAGGAGTAGGTGCTGGTGGCCAGACAGAAGGTGGTGAGAAACTCGAGTTTGGTGGGAATGCTTCTGGCAGCCTGGCTTGGTATGGGCTGTCCTGGTGGCGCGGCCAGCAGACGTGGGATTGGGACGCCGGGTGAGGTTGGGGGCACCAAGACCGCCCGTTCGCCGGCATGGCCCGGCGCGCAGCCCCATGTTCCCGAGGCCCGGCCCTATCGTAAGAGCAGCCGGCCAGGGGCCCGAGAAGTCACAGGGCAGGTCTATTTCCTGGATTCCCAGAGCAGGACCTTCCATGGAAGGTCCTGTCCTCTGCTTCGAGGCCGGACGGGGATTCGGCAGGTGCGGACCATGGCCCAGGCCCTGGATGCCGGCTATCGGCCCTGTCCGGTCTGCCGGCCGGCCAGGGCCTATCTCGTGCGAGTCCTGGGGCCTTCGCCCAAGCCACCGGTCGCCCAGCCTGGCCAGGAACGCGCCTGTCACGGAGATGGAGATTGCGTCTTGCTGCCCCTGCCGCCCTGTGCCTGTCCTCCATGCGGATGGACCTGGCGCCGGGCGGTAAACAGGAAGCATGCCAAGTGGCTCGTTGCCGAGTGGGCCAAGGAAACCTGTCCACCAATGTCCTGCCGGCAGTGCGCCGATCCCGTCGTGATGCGGTTGGGGCCGGTTCTCGGAAGCAGGGCTGTCTGTCGAAGGGGTGTCTGCCAGGTCGTAGAATAGAGGCGAGTCTGCGCGGACGGCACTGCCGGGATTGCTGGAAGTCGATCCGGCCCAGTTTCACAACAGCCGGATTCACCGTGTTCTCGATCAACTCGACAAG
>CAZIJS010000430.1:0-1785 GCA_964539505.1 uncultured Myxococcales bacterium | reverse complement strand
GGAGTCCGACGAGGACTCGGTGCTTAGCCCAATGAGCGCCGAGAGTATCGATGGCATGTTGAAGGGCACGGAACTCGAACCGCTGTCACCGGTGGCCCACGGGGGCCGGGTCTTCTATATCCGGTACGCCACCCAGGATCGGGGCCAGGCGGTGGAGGCCACCGCCATGGTGGCTTTTCCCTGGGACGAGGACGGTTCGGCCAAGGGGCCCTTTCCCCTGGTTCTCTGGCTGCACGGAACGTCCGGGTTCATCGGCGAATGTGCCCCTTCGAACAGTGGTGCCGAGCAGGTCCTCGGGATGCTCTTGTTGGCTTCGAGGGGATACGTGGTGGTGGCCCCGGACTATATCGGGCTGGACCCGGAAGACACCAAGCCACCCCAGGTCTATCATGCCTACCTCAACATCGAGCAGACCGCGGTGGGAAGCCTGGATGCAGCCAGGGCGGGCCTCACGCTCCTGGCCGACCTGGAAGATGCGCCGGACGTGGCAGACCGGATGGTGGTCTGGGGAGGCTCCCAGGGCGGGCATGCGGCTTTTTCCGTGGACCTGGTCCAACCCTATTACGCGCCGGAATTCACCATCGAGGCGGTGGTGGCCATGGTGCCTCCCACCGACCTGCTCGGCCTGACCCAGTATGCCGTGTCGAGCCCCAACCCGGCCACGGTGGCCCTTGCTGCGGTGCTCACGGCCCAGAGACATTGGTATGGCGGCACCCAGCCCATGACGGATGTCTTCAGCGACGCAGCCCCCTGGAACGTTGCTTCGAATCTCGAACAGGTCATGTATACCACCTGCGATGCAGGCAACCAGTTCGACGGGATCGAAGACGTGACCGATATCTACCAGGTGCCCTTCGTGGAGAAAGTGGAGGCCGGGTCCTGGGACGAACTCCAGCCTTGGAGTTGCTACCTTCGGCTCAATTCCATCGGCTCGGCTCCCATGGCACGGCGCAACGACGCCCCGGTGCTTTTTATCCTGGGAGACAGCGATACCCTGGTGGAGACATCGGTGGAGCGCCGGGACTTCGACGCACTCTGCGCCAAGGGATGGCCGTTGCAATACCTGGAATGCCAAGGCGCCACCCACACCAGGGCAGCGGTCTGGTCCTTGCCCGAACAATTCGATTGGGTGGAGGCCAGGCTTGCAGGTGACAGCATCCCGGCGGGAGACCTCTGTCACCGCAGCGCCCCGGTGCGTTGTTCAGGGATGCCCGAGCAGTGATTTTTTGCGGCTCGACTGCCGGGAGACAAGGACTGTCATGGGGCTGATTCCTGGGGCTTGCCTTTCTGGGCGGATTGGTTGTACCAAAAGATATCTGGTCCGCGCGGCTGTCTTGGCATCGCAGTTGCGCGGAACATTTCGCTGCGATGCGAGGGAGTGAGGAACCATGAGCGACTTGGGCGGCAATGAGATGACGGATCGGCAGCGTTCCGAGATGGATCGGGTTTCCCATCTCGTCGAGAGTCATCTCCAGGGCGAGGGATTGGACCTGGAGCAGGTGCGCGTCAAGACACAGGACGGCAGCCCGGCCTGGAGTTTCGTCCAGGGATCGGCTCTGGTGAGGGTGTACCTCAGGCCAGGAATGGGCCAGGGCGACCTGGTCTACTTCCAAACCGTGGCACCGGTGGTGCTGGTCCCAGAGGAAAACCGGGAGGCGTTCCTCGAATTTCTCCTTTTTGCCAACGCCGACGTGCTCTGGTCTTGCGCCTTTGCCATGCGAGAGGGGGTGGCCCTGGTCACGGCGGACAGGACCACGGTGGACCTGGACCTCTCGGAGGTCGTCG
>CAZIJS010000429.1:0-1788 GCA_964539505.1 uncultured Myxococcales bacterium | reverse complement strand
AGGATAGATACCCGACGTTGGAACAGCCCACCGTCGGGAGCAAAGAATAGTCGCCACTGTCCGGGTCCGTGAACACCTCGCCCACGTCGCTGGAAACCACCACCACTGAACTCAGGTCGAGACCGAACAAGGATCGCCCCTGCTGAATGTCATAGTGATCCACGCCATCGGATCGATAGACTGCCACGTGCTGGAAACCGGCATCGGGCACGATGAAGCAATTGTCGTCGCTCTGCAAAGCAGATGCAGCCACGAAGTCATCCCCACCCTTGATATAGGATGACGAGTCCCAGTTCGCAGAAGCTGCCGTATCCGGAAGGCCGAAAATGACATTGTGGCTCAGGACACGGCCTGTCCCGTGGCTCTGGCTCACCAAGGTACCTTCCAGACCCACGAACGTGTTGTACTCGATGGTCAGGTTCTGCCCGTCGATGGCCATGACCTCTGGATTCTGGTCCCCCAACTCGGTAAACCCCTGGCCCTGCCGCCAGAACCCAGTAGCGACATTGACCACCAGGTTTCCCGCCACATGGACGTTGGATGCCACGTTGCCGGCGAGCCGACCACTGTCGTGGATATAATTGCCCGTAATCTCGATGGGGCCCCGCGCCGCGTTTTTGAAAAAGAACACCTGGGGCACATGGAACATTTCATTGTCCTGGATATCGATGCGTCCCGTGTCGTCGGTGCCCCCGTAGGTCTCTCCAGAAAGCATGGTCACGGCCCCAAAATGCTGCGCGTCCACGACTCTGTCGTCCCAAATCCCTGGAAAATCATAATCGGAGAGTCCGTAGAGTCGATTGTGGAGGATACGCACGAATTCAGGTCCTCGGTTGATTCGAATGAGCCCCGGATTGTCCCCGCCATCCCGGACCAGGTCATGAACCTCGCAGTCCTGGATGGTGATGTCTTCGATGTTTCCATACAAATTGATGGATCCGCCGATGACCTCGAAACCGCGAATCACCCAATGGGACTTTCCAATCGAAATGGCAGGCTTTTGGCGTTCAATGAGGGCATCCTCGACATCCTGGGAGCGCGCCAACGAAGCCATGTCCAGCACCGGCCTCTCTCCTGGGAAGTTGCGGATGGTGATGGGCCGCTCCGGCTCACCCGATACCACCGAGTAGGCATCGTCGTAGTGGTCCGGATAGCCGTCCCATTCCTTGATGGAAATGAATTCGAGACGGGGCACCTGGCAATACCCGTCTGCCTCTGTCTGGTCCGCCGCACAAGGTGGTGAGAACTGATTTTGTGGAAGACGCTCCAGGTTGGCAAGCATGGCATTGTCCCGGCCGTACTCGCCGCCGCGTGCATAGATGAAATCTCCCGGCGCCGCCTGCACCAAGGCTGCCCTGAATGTCTTGAAAGGGGCGTCCATGGTGCCTTGTGCGTTGTCGTCGCCGTCAGGGGCAACATAGAAACAACGGGCTCCGTTGGTGGCAGCACAGTCCGGCTCGACCGCCCCGTCCATGTCGGTTCCACCATCGAAGTCCCCATCGGTTGCATCGAGGTCTGCGTCGAAACCCAGCATAGCGTCGGTCGCCCCTCCATCCAATGCTCCGTCGATGGTTGGTTTGGACCGTGACTGCCAAGCCCAAAGGCCCAGCGAAACCAGCACCACACAGGACAACGACAGGGCATCTGCCCAGAGCGACTCTTTTCCAGCTTTCATGGGACCTCCCTACTTTTGTGTCGTCTTTACGATAGAAAACTCCACAGCACTGTCAACGAAGAATGCTTTTCTGCTTGTCGGGCTCAGCCGTTTCGACTAACTTGGATAAATAG
>CAZIJS010000428.1:0-1794 GCA_964539505.1 uncultured Myxococcales bacterium | reverse complement strand
TCCGGGCCCGTGATGAACATGTAGCTCCGGTTCTTCACCATGAAGATGAAGTCGGTCATGGCCGGCGAGTAAACCGCGCCTCCCGCCGTGGGCCCCATGATGGCCGAAATCTGAGGGATGGTCCCGGAGGCAGCAGAGTTGCGGAAGAAAATTTCCCCGTATCCCGAAAGGGCATCCGCACCCTCCTGGATGCGGGCGCCGCCCGAGTCGTTCATCCCGACGATGGGAGCCCCGGCCTTCAGAGCGAGGTCCATGACCTTGGCGATTTTCTTGGCGTGCATCTCGCCCAGGGTGCCGGCCCGGGCCGTGAAGTCCTGGGCAAAGGCGAACACCGGCCGGCCGTCCACGAGACCATGACCCGTGATCACGCCGTCGGCGGGGATCTCCACCTTGTCCATGCCGAAGTTTACCGTGCGATGCGAGACGAACATGTCCGTTTCGCGAAACGTTCCTGGATCGAACAACTTGTCGAGCCGCTCTCTGGCCGTGAGTTTCCCCCTGCCATGCTGCTTGTCCACCGCCTTGGGCCCGCCCATCTGTTCGATTTTTGCTCTGCGTTCATAGAGTTCCGCAAGCTTTTCTTCCGTGGTGCTCATGATCGCTCCTGGCATCAAGGGGTTGAGCGGTCGGGCGTCCTGCCCGCCGCCTATGAGACGAACATCTCATCCAAGAATCACGCTTTGACATCACTCTTTGAGCAGGCCTTATAGCACCTTGTGTTTCGTGGAAGCAAGACCGCGTCTCCACCAATCCACCACCGTTCGCCGAGCCTTCTCCTCGGGTCGGAAACGCTCCCACTTGCAAGGAAACGGCTCTGCATCGTATGAATGCACCATCGCAAACAGGTGCGACGACGCAACGAGTCGGACCCAAGACCACAAAGGAGGCCCCATGACGGTCAGACAAGCCATGTTTGCCGCAGCCGCCACGCTGCCCATCGTTCTTGGAACAGGATGCACCAAGACGAGCCAGGACGACAGGGCAACGAAAACACAAACCAAGACAGCCGATTCGAGGAAGACGCAGGCAACGTCGCCTGCCCCCCGACTGGGTCATGCCATGGATGGAGAGGGCCGGGATCACGACCACGATCAGACGCCGCCACCCAAGGCCACTCTCCCCACAGACGGCCGACTCGGCGAGCCCCTGACCATCGACAAGGCCACACCCCTCGATAAACTCCTGGCCAATCCCAAGTCCTTCGAGGCAAAGACCATCCGAGTGACTGGAAAAGTCGTGGCCATGTGTCGCCACAGGAGGGCATGGTTTGCCCTGGGTGACAAGGGCGGCAAGCCCGCGGTCATGGTACGCACCGCCCCGAAATTCTTCGTGCCGCCGGTAGTCATGGGCATGAAGGCCTCTGCCGAGGGGATCGTACAGATCAAAACATTCCCGCAGAAAGTCGCTGCCCACCTGGCCCAGGAACACAAGCTCTTCGGCGGAGACCCCAAGGCCATCGACGGCCCCAGGACACTGGTCACCATCCAGGCAAAGGGTGCCCGGTTCTCGGCAGTGGACAAACCGGGAAAAACCGTCCCGCGGAAATAGTCCCCTCCATCGCCTCGCCTCGGATCCCGCGTCGTCAGAAAGTCACCAGGTGCTCGGCCAGTTCATCGATGCCGCGTTCCAGGTCCAGGAGGTTCCCAGGCTCGGACTCCAGGCTCCGTCCTTCTCCTGACTCCCGTCGTATTTCTCCAAGCCGGTGCCATGCCTCACGAGCCGCCTCGGCGATCTGGACCATCTCCGTTCGACGCCCATCGAACCTGGGCAAGGAAAGATGGGACATGGCCGTCT
>CAZIJS010000427.1:0-1799 GCA_964539505.1 uncultured Myxococcales bacterium | reverse complement strand
CGAAGCACCGTGGCGTCGGGATGCATGTTGTCGAATGTCCATTGAAGTTCCTTGGCCATGATCAATCCTCCTTCCTGAGAACAGCAGCGGTCACATGGGACCCAACGCCAGCGTGGCTGATGGCCAACCCTGTCTTTGCATTCGGAACCTGCAGGTCTTCGAAGTCTTCAGGCTTGGTCTTGCCGTACCGTTCCCACATTTTCGGATCGGCATGGAACTTCGCCCACTTCCCCTGGAGCTGCCACATCACCTCGACGATCTGCATGATCCCCGTGGCTCCCACGGCATGCATGTTGCCGATGAGACCGCCCGACAGGTTCGAGGGACAACGGCCGGGCTTACCCGTCTCGGGGTGCCTGAGATAGGCATCTCCACTCTCGACATATTCGGCGCCTCTGCCATAAGGCCTCAGCCCGATGTCTTCATACGTCTGGATATCGCTGATGGTGAAGGCATCGTGCAGCTCGAGCAGGTCGAACTCGTCGCAGGGATCGTTTTCGATGCCGGCCATGCGGTACGCATAGTAGGTCGCCATCCTGGCTGCCAGGAATCCGGTGAATCCCGGATAACGGTCGATCTTGGCAATGTCTTCCTTGTAATATCTCTGAACCTCTTCGTCCTTTTCTTCGTGGGGCAAAAGCGGAATTTCCATGGGCCGACGGTCTGCGGTGCGGAGCGTGTGGCTGCCAGCCGCCATGTAAAGGCGAATTGGGTTGTCGGACAGTTCATAGGCCGTCTTCTCGTCACAGAGCAAAACCGCTGCAGAACCCACGCTCATGAGACAAGCATCCAGGAACGTGAGGGGATCGGCCACGATGGGCGCGTTGATCACATCCTCCACCGTGAGGCGCATGGGAGACTGAGCAAAAGGATTGGAGATGGCATAGCCGTGGTTTTTTACCGAAATCTTGGCCATGGTGCGACGAAACTCAGGAGAACTCTTCCCGAATACTTTCCAATAGCGCTGTGCCATCAGCGCATAGTAGCCAGTATAGATATGTCCCAGTTCCGTCTCGTAATCTTTGTCTGCCGCCGTGGCGATGTAGTGGTTGCCCACCTGGGTCGAGACCTCGTCCATCCGCTCCCACCCCAGCGCCAGGGCACAGTCCGCATACCCGGAGGCCACGGCATTGGCTGCCATCCAGACTGTCGATCCACCGGTGGCGCCCCCGGTCTTCACCCCGATGTTTCCCATGGGGTCGAGCCCCAGGCGATCGTGGATGACCGACTCTCCAAGGAGCTGATCACCGAAATGATCCGCGAAATGACCATAAAAAGCAGCCTGGATGCGACCCTTCAGGTCCAAGATTCCGTCCACCTTGAGGTCGTTTTCCAAGGCCAGCATGCGGAATGCCTCCACCGCAAGCTCCTCGGTCTTCTTCTCCGGGTACTTCTTGCGATAGTCCGTCTGGCCGCCTGCCACGACGTAGACGGGGCGCATCTGTTGCGGCACCCTCAGATTCTTTTCCGTGAATTTGATCATCTCTGATTTGCCTCCTGGTTGAAGCCCAATCGGTCCCGAGACCGGTTATGCGTGCAATCCGCCAAGGGGTCCTCTCGCAGGCCGCGCATCGCCAACCTGCCTTGGCCTTTGGACCTATACCCTGGAGTTTGGGGAAACGTCAACCAGCGAGGCACCCAAACAGGACAAATTCAGGAATCTCCATCCACCACGACGAAATCTGGAAGCATTTTCGTATCTCCTCCCATGTCTCTTTCCCTGTCGTCCAATGCATGCCCATCCGATCCGACGAGACAGTCGGTTTCGACGAGGCCGTCAGAGGACCCGATGTCTCAAG
>CAZIJS010000426.1:0-1803 GCA_964539505.1 uncultured Myxococcales bacterium | reverse complement strand
CGATGAGGCAAAAAAGCGCTTCATGGAACTCCATGCAAAAGACAAAAAGGGTTTGGATGTCCACCTGAAGTACCCGGGCAGCCCAGAATTTACCTCTGAGATGGGCCATGACGCAGTGGAGGACAGGCTTTCCCACTAGCGTGGAAACGAGTGGACCATGCAGTCTATCAGAGACATCAAACGACGGCTCCAGACCGTCTCGGACACGGGCAAGATTGCGAAAGCCATGAAGGCGGTGTCCGTCTCGAAGCTCAGAAAGGCTCAGCAGGCCATGGGGTATGCGGCAGGGTATGCCGAGCATTTCGAGTTGGCCTTGGAAAGAACCGTCTGCGCACTCGAAACCAAACAGAGCCGTCTGCTGGGCAATCCGGATTTGTCCGAGGTGCCCATCTGTCTCGTGGTGATCTCGTCGGACCGGGGGCTGTGCGGCGCATACAATCAGCGGGTCCTGGACCGGGCCGACGAGTTCATGGAATCCCATGAGGTCACCGACGTCTGCGCCTTGGGCAGACGAGCCATCCATCGCATGCACCGGCACGGACGAGCGGTCCTGGGGTTCGAGGCTCGGCATGCAGACCAGTCCGAATGGGATGCAGCCAGATCTCTGGCCCGGTATCTCGTCAATACGGTGCAACGTGAACGCGCAGGAGCGGTGGTGGTTTTGCAAAACACCTTTCTCAATGCCATGCACTACGAAACCGTGGCGCGCAGGCTTTTGCCCTTCCATCGTCCCGACACGAAAGAAGAGGCTGTCGAAACAGAGCCAGGTGCCGAACACCTCTTCCGGCATGTGGCCAGCAGAGCCGCGGCAGCCAGGCTGCACCATTGGATCTGGGAAGCCGTGGCATCGGAGCATGCGGCCCGCATGGTGGCCATGTCCGATGCCTACGACAACTGCGGAGAACTGGGCAGTCAGCTCTTGCGGGACCTCAACAAGCTCAGACAGTCCGGTATCACGAAAGAATTGCTGGAGATCGTCTCCGGGGCCGAAGCGCTCCAGACACAGGAGTAAGTCTTTCAGAAACAGGGAGTCGTCATGGAGACTCGAGAAATCAGGAACCTGCCATCGGGCAACAAGGGTGTCATCCGCCAGATCATCGGGCCGGTGGTGGACGTGGAATTCGACGCGGATCACCTGCCCAGCATGCTCAACGCCCTGGAGATTCCCCGCGGCGAAAACCATCGATTGATTGTCGAGGTGGCCCAGCATCTCGGAAACAACATGGTACGCTGCGTGGCCATGGATTCCACCGACGGCCTGAAACGGGGCATGACCGTGGAGGATACCGGTGGTCCCATCCATGTGCCCGTGGGAGATCAGTGCCTGGGGCGCATGTTCAACTTGCTGGGGCAGCCCATCGACGAAAAGGGGCCGGTGCCCGACCCGGACGACAAGGCCCCCATTCACAGAAAACCTCCGGCATTCAAGGATCAGGTTCCTGTCACAGACATCTTCGTGACGGGCATCAAGGTCATCGATCTCATCGCCCCCTACCCCAAGGGAGGAAAAATCGGCCTTTTTGGGGGAGCCGGCGTGGGCAAGACCGTGATCATCATGGAACTCATCCGCAACATTGCTTCGGAACACGGCGGCGTGTCGGTGTTCGCCGGTGTGGGCGAACGCACCAGGGAGGGTAACGACCTGTATCTGGAAATGACGGAATCCGGGGTTCTTCCGAAGACCACCCTGGTTTTCGGCCAGATGAACGAACCGCCAGGCGCCAGGTTGCGGGTGGCCCTGTCGGCTCTCACCATGGCAGAGCATTTCCGCGATGCCTTCGGCCAAGACGTGCTGCTCTTCAT
>CAZIJS010000425.1:0-1834 GCA_964539505.1 uncultured Myxococcales bacterium | reverse complement strand
CCGCTCTTTCAGGGGATGGGGCTCGGTTGGGGACTAGAGAAATCGATGTCCCCGCTCGGCGAGATACCGCACCAGGGCCCTGGCCACCTTTTGTCGGTTCGATAAGGTCGTTTCGGAAATGTCCGACGGAGCGTTCGTCGCCACGTGCCCGGTGACTTCGGCGGGCGTCATGCCCGCGAGCTTGTTCAGGTCATTGGTGCGGATGATGTCCATGGCAATGACGGTGTAAGCCGGGACGTAGTTTTTGGGCATGCCCTTTTGTCGCAGGAAACTCTCGAAGTCCATCAGGAGGTCGGTGACGGTGCGGCTTGGTCGAGACATGGTCAGTGAGTCCGCTGGCTGATTGAAGGAGTCCCGGGACGGAAAGAGTCCCACCATGCAGCGAGGAGTTCCGTGCTGGTGACCACGTGGGCCAGGCCACTGGCCAGGGTCACCAAGGCCGATTCGTGTTCATCTTCGTTTTTGGCGGCCAGACAGTCTGCTACCACCACGGGAACGATGTCCAGTGCGCCTGCCCAAATCGCCGTGGCGGTGACACAGAGCGGCGCCTGGACACCCATGATGACGATGCTGTCGCATCCTTTTCGTGCGATGATTTCTGTGAGGTCGGTTCCCATGAAGGCAGGATGTCTGGTCTTGTCCATGACCAGTTCTTCGGGATGACGCTCCAGCCAGGGCGCCAGTTCCGCCAGAGGAGAGTTTTCCTCGATGACCCGACCGAAGAAATGGACGATGGTGCCTCCCGGGTCTGACGAGGGATGCAGGTGGCGCGACCATCCGATGGGCAGACCATGTGTTCTGGCGGCATCGAGGACCCTGCGGACTCCCAGTTCCGCCTCGGGCCAAGAGGGCAGAAAAGCCGGCGACGATGGGTCCACGAAGAGTCGCTGGATGTCCACCAGGAGCAGAAACGACCGTGACAAGTCTGCCAGCGGCCTGCGTCCCTTGCGATGATCGAGGCGGTGCAGGATCCGTTCGGCCCATGCCAGGGCCGATGGCTGCAAGTAGTTTCCCGGGGTTCGATCGGCCCGTGCCTCGCCGGCGGCCTGGAAATCAGAAAGGATGTCATGGACGCTGGAAGGTATGTTTGCGGATTTGTCTGGGGACGATGCCATGGTGGTTTTGCTCTTGTGCCAGTTTGTACGATGTTTATGCTAAAAACATCGCAATTTGCAAGTCGGGTCGCACTGTGGGCGCGGCTGAAAAGATCTCCATGCGTGAGGAGTCTCCATGGTGTTGCGCGGTTGGAATCGGTGGGCACCGGGGCAGCGGGGGGGGTGGCAGGCACTGTCCTGCGGCGGCGAGAGAGATTTTGCCGTATCGTGTGGGCGTGAGGCTGGTTCGTCCAGGGGGGCTTGGACGTGGCTGCTTTTTTGGATCTTCTTCCTC
This sequence comes from uncultured Myxococcales bacterium, assembly GCA_964539505.1. Classification (GTDB taxonomy): domain Bacteria; phylum Myxococcota_A; class Polyangia; order HGW-17; family SLPX01; genus CAZIJS01. The sequence continues at coordinate 445 of CAZIJS010000425.1, read as the reverse complement.
GGAACCCTTGGGTGGTCTGGAACTCTTCGTGCCGGCGATTGCAGGCAGTGGGGGCTGACGCGGGATCCCTGCAATGCCTGTCTTCTCGCTCGATATTATAAAATGATGGAGTCTCGGCCCAACGATCCCTTTCCCATGGCCAAGCTCCGACGTTGTCGGAGCCTGACGAGTCTCATTCGTCGATATCAGTCCCGGGTGCATGCCAGGCCACGCTGGTACGCCGGGCATGTCATTGTCGGCCATTTGTACCTGGCCGGAGGAAAGCTCGACGAGGCCATCGCATCGTATAAGAAAGCGACTGCATTGAATCCCGGCCGCTGGGCTGCCCATTGGTCTTTGGGCAGGGCCTATCAGAAATCCAAGAAGTGGGGGGATGCGAAGAGAGCCTACGAAAAGGCGTTTTTGCTGGTCAAGGGAAAGCGCCTGAAAAAAAGGTGCTGCGGTC
>CAZIJS010000424.1:0-1883 GCA_964539505.1 uncultured Myxococcales bacterium | reverse complement strand
GGCCGTGTAGACCGCTGTTTCCTTGAGCCCCGCGGCCTTGAGCACGTCGGCCATGGACACGGATTCATCTAAGTCCAGTTCCTGCTTGATGCGCCCCAGGAAATCGCAGGTGCGCTTGAGCTCGCGGGCCAGCACGTCTTCGCCCGCTCCCTTGCCCTCGTCCTCGCCCCCTTCGCGGACCGTCAACTCGATCCGGCCCCTGTGGAGACGGGCACGCACGATGCGCACCACGTCCTGCTCCAACTCGGGCACAAACGAAGGCACGTACACCTTTGCATCCAGATAGCGGGCGTTGGTGCTGCGCACCTCCACGCTATAAGGAACCTGACCGAACAGGAACCCAGCCCTGGCAAATGCCGTCATACTCTTGATTCTTCCAGGCACCTTGGCCTCCTCCCTGCCGCTCCCGTTTCTCGGGACGGCTGGTGACGTTCATGTGACTCGTCGATCACACTGCTCAACGTTGACAGCTTGCGACCATGAATTCGCCGGGCTATCAACCGCCTCGCGTTCATTCCGTCTGACGCTGATACCACTCGACCGTAGCAGCCAGACCAACTTTGAGACCCACCAAGGTCTCGTATCCCAAGAATGTGCGGGCCAGGGAGATGTCTGCCAGGGAATGCCGGACATCTCCCGGCCTGGCCGGCTCCATCTTCGGTTCCAGACGATACCCGAAGATCTCGGCCAACGCATCCAGGAGGTCCAACAGCGATATGCGCTCTCCACAGGCCACGTTGACTACCTGCCCGGCCCCCTGGTTCCGCTCCATGGCCAGAATATTGGCATGAACCACATTGTCCACGTGAACGAAATCCCTGGTCTGCTTCCCGTCTCCATAGAGAATCGGCGCCCTCTTGCCCAGGTAGGCATCGATGAACTTGGGAATGACCGCACCGTACGGGGACTTGGGGTCCTGCCGGGGCCCGAATACGTTGAAGTACCGCAGCGAGATGGTTTCCAGACCGTAGCATTCGGAAAAGGCCCGGCAAAGATACTCCCCGCTCAACTTTCCCACGGCATAGGGAGAAAGAGGCTCGGGCAGGTCCGACTCGGACTTGGGCAGCTTCGGATTGTTCCCGTACGCTGCCGACGAGGCGGAATAGACCAGGCGCCGCAGCCCCTGGTCCCTGGCTGCCTCCAGGACCGACGACGTGCCGTCCACGCACACAGAAAGTACCATCGCCGGGTCCTCAACCGAGAGCTGCACCGAGGGGAGGGCTGCCAGGTGGAACAGACCCCAAGCATCCCGGCAAACCTCCTGCACGAGCTTTCTGTCGCGGATGTCTCCTTCGACCAGATGGATGCGGTCTTCCACCTCGGCCAGGTTCTCGCGTTTGCCTGTCTGGAAATTGTCCAGGACCCAGACATCCAGGTCGCCCTGGCGCAGCAGCCCACGCACGAGATTGGAACCAATGAACCCGGCACCGCCGGTGACCACGTATTTGCGTCCTTGCATGCTAGGGGTGATACTGTAGCCCCCGTGGACTGTCAATCACGCCGCGCCCTGACCCTTGATCACTTTGCGCCCTTTCAACAGGTCATCCCTCTCCTTCTCGTAACCGATCGATATCCCTTCGAAACATGTGTGGAACGGTCAAGTATATGGATAGTTGACATTTGTGATCGATCCTGTCTACTCTTTTGGATAGGGAAAAGACCGGAAGCAAGAGGCAGGGATCGTGTCGTCTAAACCGCCCCATGGGAAGGGTGACGGCGGTGCGGCCGCTGCAAGCTCGTCTCTGAAAAGGAGGTTTCATCATGGCACGCCGAGTTTTTTCACCCATTGCCGGCCTCGTCGGCCTGGTCGTCACATTCGGGGGGGGGGGGGGGGGAGCGGGCCTCGCCGGCGGGCCGCCCTGGAAACACTCCGCCCCCCCCCT
>CAZIJS010000423.1:0-1898 GCA_964539505.1 uncultured Myxococcales bacterium | reverse complement strand
CACCCCTTCGACGGAACCGGCTGGATGCGACTCTGGATGTCGCGGAGAAACTGCTCAGCAGACCGGAACGATCAGTCGGCGTAGTCGGCGTAATCCGCGTAGTCGGCGTAATCCGAGTAATCGGAATAATCGGCATAGTCGCTGTAATCTGCATACGCATCGCCATATCCATCGGCGTAGTCAGCATACGCATCGCCGTAGCCGTCATCGTAGACACAGCCACCAGCCTTGGTTCCCAAAACAGCGAGTCCACCGGCGACCAAGGAATAGGTTCCAAGTTTCTTGAGAAAATCACGGCGATCCATGGTTGCCTCCTTCAAGCGACGTTGCTTTTCGTGCATTGACATTTCTTATTCGATCCTAACGGAGTCTTGATGTTTGTCAAACCAATATACGAAGGGGCCGGCGAGTTTCTTCACTGCAATGTTATATTTTTGTTTTGTGTCTCGTTTCGAATCTCTTTGTTTTCGCCAAACAGGCTGCTCCGAAAATTGCCATCTTGCCTTCCTGCCCTATATAACAAAGACGTACCAGGGAGCATGCCATGAATCCAGTTTCGAGATGGATACTTCACCTGCTCGTCCCAGACCCACCACCAGCCGTGCAGGAACCGCTGCGTCTGGTCGCTGTGGCGCTTTTTTTCACGAGCATCACTCTCTGCGGTGCTCTCGGATGGGCGGTTCCCCGCAGGCGATCGCGCCCCCACCCAAATGCCTATTTTCTCACAGCCCCGTTGCACTGTCGTCACCAAGGACGTCGCCATGTCCGGGGCGACCCACCAACGAGTCGGAACATCCCGGAAAGCAGCGCATCCATGGCGGCCTTCGACGAGGAAACGTTTGCCGACAGCCTCCTCGCATCCCAGGGAACCAGGGCCCGGTTCCCCGGCAATGCCCCTGTTGCCGGAGGCATCGAGCCATCGGCAAGTCCTGTCTCGGATTCCAGCCAGTCTCGTGCGAGACATGAAACGAGGAACCCAGGCCCAGGCACAGCCTCCTCCCGCGCTGCACTGCTGCCGCCCCCTCCGCCCGGGGCGCCTGTTTGGATGCACGGCCTGCGAAGGCCCGACATTCCTTTCCACTGGAACGACCGTGTCATGCGGTATCTGCGATTCTACCACGACACCAAGCGGGGCCGATCCATTCTGCGTTCCTGGTTTCGCGCCATGGGACGCTATGAAGAACTCATCCACGCATACCTGCGCAGAGCGGGACTGCCCCAAGACCTCATCTACGTGGCCATGATCGAAAGCGGCTTTCGCCCCACCACCTCTTCGTACGCAGGGGCCGGCGGCCTGTGGCAGTTCATGCCGGCAGGAGGACGCATCTATGGACTGCGATCCGACTACTGGATCGACGAACGCAAAGATCCCCTCCGCTCCACCATGGCTGCCGTGCGGTATCTCGCCGACCTCTATCATCGGTTCGGAGACTGGCACCTTGCCCTGGCCGCATTCAACGCAGGGTACGGTGCCATCCTTCGATCCATGCGCATGTTCAACACCAACGATTACTGGGAGCTTTGTCGCATGGAGAGCGGCCTACCCTATGCCACCACCAACTATGTGCCCAAAATCTTGGCAGTGGCCGTGGTGGGACACAATCTCTCCGAGTTCGGCCTGGAGGACCTCGAACCGCTCCCACCCTGGCGATTCGAGGTGGTCACCATCCCCGGCCCCATTTCTCTGAAGCGTCTTGCCAGACTCGCCGGCACCCGGTACGAAAAACTCGTCAGTCTGAATCCAGCCCTGAGACGGGGACGGATTCCCCCGGGATACAAGCGCTTTCAAATCCGGATTCCCACGGGCACGTCAGGGCGCCTGCTGGCAACCGTCACAAAGCTGCGTGGATTCGCTGGAAGGTACCGGCTGCACCGCATGCGCTGGGGAGAGACCCTCG
>CAZIJS010000422.1:0-1901 GCA_964539505.1 uncultured Myxococcales bacterium | reverse complement strand
GTCGTGCTGTCGTGACAGAGCACCAGGTAGCCCGAGCCGTCCAGAGAGCGGCCAGAGAGATCGATTCGAAAGTCCTCCACCAACGAGGTCGCCTGCCTGGCACCCAGGAGCCAACAGCCCGTCAAAGGGCGGCCCGGCCGCCCCAACAGTTCCACGTATGACCCCTGCCAGCCCGCCGACTCATCGTGACTGACCTCGTTGATGACCAACCCGGGCCGAACCACCAGCCAATAGGTCCCCTCGGGCTGCTGGGCCTGACGCCAGGCCCGAACAGCCACCCTTCCAGACCACCAAGATGGCGGCTGGTCCAGCACCGGGTCCTCGATGCGGTCCGGCTGCAGCCAGGTCATGCCTCCCGTGGCACCCTGCAGCCCCAGTTCGGTCCAGGCTCCAGCCCCCTGGTATGGCGCCGGCCTCCTGGCCAGGATCTCCACAACCCAGTCGTCTCCCGGCATGTCCGACAGCACCTGTGACAGGTCATAGTAGTCCGTTTCTGCCGGACCAAGTTCGCCACGAACCACGCGGGCCGTGACGAGCTGGCCGGAAGGATCCGAGGTGACAACTTCGTCTTCCGACTCCTCCTCGGGAGTCCAGTCTGCGCAGTCCATGCTCGCCCAGCCGGATCTGATTCCAAGCCGGTCATCCAAGGAAACCGTGTATTCGGCCTCCAGACGTGAAGGCCAGACGATCAGACTGCCGGTCCCAAACCATGTCTCGTCGTCGTTTTCTGCCAGAGGTGTGGCCTCCGAGCCGTCCGGCCCGAGTAGCGACAGGACGGGATCGACGGTCCCCGTCACCTCCGCCTGCGCACGGAGCCGAATCACGCGGCCCGATTCCAGAGCCAGACGAAGATAGGTCCTGCGTCCCGCCTCCACCCAAATCCTCTGCCGGCCCGGGCAGTCCATGGGGGTCACATCATCTTCCACCAGCACAGTGGCGTCCTGAGGGCCATCCTGGGTCTGGAATCGGAACCTGCAGGTCTGCCCCGCTCCGCTCAGGGGACTGGCCACCAGGAGGCCGAGACTCGTTGCGTCGCTGCCTTGCGACCAAGGGGTCGCGGCCAGAAGGTCGAGGGGGCACCCTGGCAGTCTGCTCACCTGGGTGCCCGGCAGGAACTCGGTGCCCACCGCCGTCGCCTTCAATCGATAGGCGTGCCAGCCCACCGCCAACCGGTTGGGACTGAGGGCCACACCCAGCAGCCGGGCTGTCACATCGACGGTCGCATCCACCTGTTCTCCGAGGGCAGCGGTGGTCACGGTGACCAGATGCTGCCCCAGGGCGGCGTCTCGTGGCACATCGATGGTGATGCCCGCCTGCTCGCGGCCCTCGACAGACAGATTCGTCACGTCCAGCCCCTCGACGGAAACCACGGTGGTTTCATCCATGTGACAGCCCCGGCAGGTGATGAGCAGAGAAACCGAGGAGTCCTGCCTGACCTGCGCAGGCCAGAGAGACAACGACAAATCCTCTGGCGCAGCGGCCACCCAAAATCGGCCCTCTGCTACCTGGGCACCGGTTTCGAGCCGAAGTCGATACCAGCCCACTGGGACCTCCTGCGATGCCTGGATCGTGAGATGGGCGACATGCCTGTCGGAGACATTCTCCAGAACCGCGTTGACTCCGAGTACAGAATCCTCCATGACCACCTGCGTGGTCTCTGCATCAAAAACAGAATCGAGCGACGTTGCGACCACATGGGTCATCTCTCCTCGTCGTACCCACCCTGGGACCAGTTCCAAAGCCGCCGGGCCGGAAACGCTCCGCGAGACCCGCACTGCGACGCTGGTATCCCGATCGGCCTGCACTACATGAACCAGGTATTGTCCAGGCTCGGCAGTGGTCTTGACCAGCAAATGGAGCAGAATTCTGCTCTCGTCGAGCAACTCGAAGGCCGCCACATC
>CAZIJS010000421.1:0-1927 GCA_964539505.1 uncultured Myxococcales bacterium | reverse complement strand
CGACCAGGATGCGATGCGCATCTTCGAACCTTCCGGGCGAAACGAGCAGGTCCACGTCGCCCATGGGACAGCAGCCCACGCAGGAATGGATGCCACGTGCTATCCCAGCATTCTTCAGAGCGACGAGACGAATGTCCTCACGGGCAAGCCGAGCTGCAACCCGGTCCACGACGTCCAAGTACCATCCAATCCTCGACTTCCACTCGTCGTGTACATCCCGCCAGACCGCCGCTGCATCGCCCGTGACAATGTCCCGCGCCAGCAGACCGTGAGCCACAATCGACTCGATGCGGTTGCGGCGCGCAAACTCAAAAAGCCTGGGTTCCAGAGAACGAATCTCAAATCGAGACAATGGCGGATCCGTATCCCAACGGCCCGCCATTGCCCAAAGCGCCAGCCCATGCAGAGGCGTGCTCTGACGAGGAGCCAAATACTTGGATGTCATGTCATACATCCCCTAACGGCCTGCCATACCAAACAGGGGCCAAGTGAATCTGGGGTATGTTCATCAGTTCCGTCTCTCAAGGATAGGCACGAACCACCCGTTCCATGGCAGCCCACTCAGGCTCGAAGCCACCTCGCTGGGCCTGTTCCATGCGCCAAAGAATATCCTCAACGACCACCATGGCCAAGATGGATCGTCTCGTCTGCACATCGTCTGGAAGCACCCGGTCGTGGCCCGTCCTGCCATGCAAAAAGTCCACAAACCGCTGTCTCAAGTCTCCCCCCCAACGCAGCGCTGTCTCGTAAACCACCCGGTCATAGAACACGTACCTCTGCGCCCTATGCTCCCAGTCGATGACCTTGATCTCATCATGTCCGACATGAGCAAGGATGTTTCCCGGCTGAAAGTCGCCATGGGTCCAGCCCACTTCAACTCGGCCCAGGCCACTGGCATGTCGGGCAAGCTCTCCCACCGCAGACTCCAGATCATCTGCTACCCGGCTCTCGGCCCAGGAAGGCAGGGACCGGATCCGTTCCAGTATTCCCTCGACCCACTCTCCTGCCTCCACCAGCCTCCATCCTTGCCTGGCCGACCAGTCCTCCACCCTACGAAGGGCCAGCCCGCCCAGTCGACCTGGTCTCCGCCAGGGAGCCAGTCTAGGCAGTGGCACGAACTGCTCCAGCAACGGCTCTTCGAACCAGCCGGCGTCAAAGTCCCAGGCCGAGATCGCAGGCACGAAATCCGGCCGGTCCGGTCCTGTACGAAAGGCCACTTCATCGGCCATGCCTGCACCGGAAAAGCCCAGCTTGGCTGCCACCCGGATACGGGTGGTTTGAAAATCGAAGATCCGAATCCGCTGGTTTCCAGCCACAACGGCCTTCCATGCCGCCTGAGGCACAGCCGGCTCCAGAGAAAACTCGGCCCGGCTCAACAGGTCCAAACCAGGCCAGGACGAAGCGAAACCCGCCAGCGCCACATGGGCCGGCAAACGCCACAGCCGCCTGTCGAACTGAAACAAGCGGCGCATGAACCGGCGCACCGGCACGGCAGGTCGTTTCACATGATACAGATCGAACGGCCAGGCCCGGTACCAGACCTGCCCCCCGTCACCTGGTCCCAGCACCCGGGTATCACGGTGGAGCAGGACAGACCACGCATGCTGCAGGGTTTGACGAAAAACCTGCTCGAAGTCCTCCCTGGCCCGCAGTTCCGACACCCTCATGCAGAAGCCCCCTCAACCGGCTCCAGCTTTCGGCCCATGCGCTCCGACAAAAGCTCGACGATCCGCGCATGCACCTGGTCGGCTGGCTCCTCACCATCCAGAGCCACCGCCTCACCTGTTTCGGCCCATTGTTCATACCGGAGAAACCGCGCATGTCTGACATCCTCCGGATCAGGAAAAGGCTCGTCCTTTTCCGCAAGTCTTCGCTCCATGGTCTCCTCTCGAACCGTCAGGAACACCCAGAGGTCGGGCCGGGGCAA
>CAZIJS010000420.1:0-2003 GCA_964539505.1 uncultured Myxococcales bacterium | reverse complement strand
CCCGCTTCCCCGCTATTTACACCACAAATCTGCTTGTCATGATCGGGAACTTCAGCATAGTGTGGCGTCGGAGAGATGTGGGTCACTGGATGCGTTGGAAGATGCCCTGGGTCGCCTGACCACATGCCTTGTCCAGGCCCTGTGACATCTCGATGATGCTGGTGTCGAGAATCCTGCCGGCCGCCGTGGTGGTCACGGTGAGAAACAGCCGGCCCTTGAGTCGGTGCGGGGCCACGACGACGCGTCCTGTGCCTGGCCGGTCCGCATGGTTGGGTTGGAGCACCTTGTACCGGGTCGAGAGTCTTTCGGTGATGCAGGAGGCCAACAAGGCCGCAGCATCACTGGCCGCACGGTCTCCGGGTGGACCCGGGGCGATGGAGACGGCCAGCCCCTGGGGCCTGGTGGCCTTGGTGGAGTCTGAGTCCGATGGACCTGTCGATGGCATTCGGGGAGATCTGGGGGATTGTGGAGGGGCTGAAGTGGTCTGCGACTTCCCCGAGGCGTGCGGAGCGGATGGGACGGACGGAGTGGGTCGCGACAAGGTCTCCATTCGTCTATAGAGGAGTCCCAGCAGGAGAATGGTGCCCAGGGACACGACAGCCAGCAAGGACAGGAGCACCGCCGTCCAGTTGAATCTGCCCCCGTTTCCATGGAGGGACGGTGCTGCGGTCTGTTCTGCGGCTGCCCCCTTCCGTGGCTTGGGCTTGTAGGGAGCCGTTGCCCGGACTCCCAACTTGAGCGCCATGTCGGTATCCGACCAGGTTTCTTTCGGTTCCTGCTTTTGCACGGGACTGTGCTCTGGATTCCCGTAGAGGACATAGGCCGCCCAGGCCAACTCCGCTTCCCCGGACTCGGCGATTACGCGGTTTCTTGCGTTGCGCACCGCCGCGCCCATGGTGGCGCCCCTGCTCAGGTCGAGATAGAAGTGCCGCGCGAATTGGGCTCCCTGGCCGTCCACCAGTTCCCAGAAGGTTCCGATGTAATGCCGAACTCCGGCCATGAGAAAGGCCTGGGCGGGACCGAAGAGATTGTCCTGGGTACCTGCGAACCGCCCGGAGTGACAGCCGTTGGAAAAGACGAGCATGGGCATTGGGCGCCCTGCCCCCATGGAAGCTGCTTCGGTATCCGCCAGGTGTCCATCCATCAACCGCCAGCCCCAGCCTTGATCCAGGATGTCCACATGGCCTGCAAAATGGACCATATCGTGGTCCTTGAACTCCCGGCGCACCTGTTCGACCTTGGGTTCTGCCAGGACCCGGGCCAAGATGGTGGGGTTTTTGTCCAGGTCGGTGAGGATCTCCATGCCTTCGCGTTCCGCCTGGGGCAGATCGCCTGCTGGGTTTGCCGTGAGGATCAGCAAGCGCATGGGACTGCCGGGAGAGGACCTCCTGGTCCCGGACCGAAGGGGCATCGACGTCCGGACGAGACGTCCCATGTCGAAACGCCGGCAGAGGAATTGCTCACCGTCATAGAGGAGTTCCCATGGAATCCAGAGCAACTCGGCATCGAGTTCCAGGGTGAGACTGCCCATGCTTTTCTTGATTTCAGACAGGATCGGGGATGGCAGAAGTCTGCGCGCGAGTTCTTCTCCCGCGAGGCGAAGCTGTTGGATGTTTTCTTCCGTGAGACGATGGGTGCGATTGCCTCGTTGGAGCACCTCCAACACGTCCCCTGCAACCTGTGAAACCCGGTCGTGGGCATAGGCCACCTGGTGGCGTTGGCGCAATGTGCCGGCCGCCATGGTACAAGTCAGCAGGCCGGGACTCTGGTGGTGGATTTGGAGGAGCATGTGGCCTCCGTCACTTCGAGTGGGGGACGCGGCGCAACGGATAGGACGAGGCAGCGTCCAGCCCGACCTGTTTTCGTGCGCAGTGTCTGGTCATGGTGTCATCCCGGCGTTCCAACCCGTGCGATGCGCCGGGCGGCTTCCGCCAGTCGGTCCTCGGGGGATGTGAGGGAAAACCGGATGAAGCCTTCTCCGGCCGCCCCCATGGCCGAGGCCG
>CAZIJS010000419.1:0-2010 GCA_964539505.1 uncultured Myxococcales bacterium | reverse complement strand
CCAAGATGGAACTGTCCCCCAAGGAAAACATCCTGGTGGAAATCTTTTTCCCAGGCCTCCCGAACCGCGTCCTCCTCCGGGGAACCGTCAACGAAATCGAAGAGGCGGATGTTCCCTCGGCCAAGGTCGCGGTGTGGAAAGAGGATCTCTCCACCCTTGCCTTCCTGGTAGACCAGGCAAAGGCCTCCAACCAGGAGGAAGCCGCGTCGAGAAAGCACGATCGGATCCCTCTGGGCATTCCCGTGGACTGGCAGGTGGCGGGATCCGGCGACATGATCATCAGCTCCACCGATGACGTGGGCGCCGGCGGTCTCCAGATCCGGACCCTCTCGCCCCCTCCCGTGGGTTCCGTCGTCACCTTGAACCTGTCCATCGAACCCCGCTCGGGAAAGACCCTCGCCATCCCAGGCAAAGTGGTGTGGGTTCGACAAGATGCGGAATTTCAAGGCATGGGGGTGCAGTTCATGCCGGAAGAGGGCGATCAAAAGCGCCAACTCAGAGAATTGCTGCGTCGCATCCTGGAACGCGGCGCCATCGGACAGGAATAGTCGCAGAGAAGAAATCGGGAATCGAAATATCGCAGGGTGGACTCAAACCTTGGGCTTGGGTGCCGGCTTTCCCGGCTCGCCCAGAGCAGCAAACAATTCCGCCGCCGGCTTCGTGGAACGACGAGACATGAGGTTCTTGCGGCGTCGACCTGCCTTGCGAAGATGGTTGTCCCTGCGATTCTTCGTGATACGACTCAAAGATACCATGGTGTCACTCCATCGAAGTGTTCGTCAGTGGAGCTGAGGAGGCTCGAACTCCCGACCTCATGACTGCCAGTCATGCGCTCTCCCAGCTGAGCTACAGCCCCGCGTCGTTTATCGGAGGCCGTTTATAGCAGAAAAAACTGCCTTTTCTAGAAAAAAAAACTGCTTTTTTGAAAAACTATCAGCAAACTGTCTGTCGATTGAAACCACAAAATCATGACCAAAAAAAATAATGATGAATAAAAAAAGTTGGATCCGTCTCGTCATCGCACTGAGTATCGCAACCTGCCTTTTCCAGCCACGACCGGCCCGGGCCTATCGCCCCTTCGATTCGACGGATGCGGACACGGCTCAACCAGGCACGTTGGAGTTGGAACTTGGCCTTGCAGAATTCCGGCACGATGAGACTTTCAGCCTGGCCACGCCGCACATCATAGCCAATGTCGGCCTGGCTTCGGGCCTGGAACTCGTGCTGGAAGGCAGCCAGATGATCTCCCTGTCACGCAGGGCACCAGGACCTACTGCGTCAAGCCCTGAGGCAAGCCATCTGCACCTGGAACGCCCCGAAGTCTCGCTCAAAATGCTCCTCCTTCCAGGATCCCTCCAAGAGGCTGGGCCACGGCCTTCGGTGGCACTGGAGGCAGGCATCTTTCTTTCTCTGGCAGGACAGAATTCCGGGGCCCAAGGCACCATCATTGCGTCCGAACGCCTTCCCTGGTTCACGCTCCATGCCAACGCTTCCTTCATGACGACAAGGAGAAGGACGAATCGAGTGGATTTGGGGTTGGTGGTCGAGGGTCCGCACTATTGGCCCATTCGGCCAGTCGGAGAAGTGACCACGAGCCACGGCGGCAGCGCGGCCTGGCCCATCCGCATGCTCGCCGGCGCGATCTGGCGTGTCCGATCCACCCTGAGCTTGGACATTGCAGGAGTCATCGACAGCGACTCCCTGGCCTACGAAATCCGCCTGGGCCTGACGTGGGCCATCCATATTCCCGGCAGACAAAAGACCCGTCAGAGCATGGCAAAATAGGCTGGTTTTCCTTGACCAACGATCTTTCCTTCCCCTATACTACTGGCCTTCCAAACCACAACTGGGTGAAATGACCGTGTGATGACATACACACAAACTAAGAAGGAGACTGACATCATGAATGGAAAATCCATCGTGACCTGGCTGGGTGTTGCGGCCTTCGGCCTTTTCCTCGGTAACTCGCTGCCTGCTTGCAGCGACGACTCTGGCAGCAAGTGCATCCCG
>CAZIJS010000418.1:0-2085 GCA_964539505.1 uncultured Myxococcales bacterium | reverse complement strand
CAGGAGATGCACCTGCAGGTCCTTGGGCAGTTCGCCGATTTCGTCCAGAAAGCAGGTTCCCGCTCCTGCCAGTTCGAAGACGCTGGGTTTGTCCTTCTTGGCATCGGTGAATGCGCCCGCCACGTGGCCTCGAAGCTCGCTTCGCAGGAAGGTGGCGTCCAGGGCGCCCACATTGAGGGCCACGAAGGTCTGGCCCCGAGGCTTGGCGCCATCGCGCCCTTCGATGCGCTGCCAGCGCAGCTCTGCGATCCGGCGGGCCAGGTATTCCTTGCCCGAACCCGTGGGCCCCAGGATGAGCACTGGTTCTTCATAGGCTGCCGTGGCCTTGGCGAGCATCTCGATCCAGGGTCTGAACTCCATGGAAAGGGCTCCTATAGCAAAAATTGCAAGAATAGATATCAAAATATGAAAGAACGGGGCTGTTTTCAAGGGAAAAGAAAGTCTTGTGCGTAATCCTCTGTATCTGGTGTGTTAGGAACGTCTGTTTCTGAGCCGATAATCAGTGGAGATGGAAGGGACAGCCGGGCCAATGGCCGTGCTGCGCGCATTGAACGCGGAAAGATGGCCTTGAGAGCCGATGTCATCATTGTGTGTCTTGGTTGGCACGAGACCTGCTTGAAGAGGGAACTGCAGCAGGCCTTTTGCAGAAAGGAGAAGAGATGTTAACCGAGCAACAGACAACGAATTCAGGCAGCAGCCTCTCCCTTGGACGAGGTCATGCGTCAGGCAGGGCGGGCGGGAAAGTCTGGCCCGAGTCCGAGCTGGAGGAACCGCGGCTGCACCAGATCGCAGAGGTCCTGGAGCGAATCGCCCGCGACTCCGACCTGGACCTGTCTGGGAGTCGCATCCAGGACATCCTGGGGCGCCTGTCGGACCTGCTCGCCAGGCCTTTGACCATCATGGTGGTGGGGCCCTTTTCGTCGGGAAAGTCCAGCCTGATCAACGCGCTCTTCGGTCAGGATCTCTTCGAGGTGGGCCTTCCCGAGACCACCAAGGACACTAACGTGGTCATCGTCTCCGACCAGCAAGACGCCGCCATTCCAGACTCGCTGCGTCCCGACGAGGGGCGGGTCGTGGTGGTCTCGGACCAGGCCATGCCTCCGGGCACGGTGGTGGTGGACACCCCCGGGTTCAACTCCCGACTGGAGGCCCACGACAGGATCGCGGCGCAGGCCCTGGCCGATGCAGACGTGGTGCTGGCCTGCGGAGACGCCCAGCAAGGGCCGTCTCGATCCATGATGGAATTTTTGTTGGCCCATAAGCGCTTGGGCGTGCGAACGGCCCTGGTCCTCACCAAGTCGGATCTGCTGTCCAACGAGGACCTGGGGCGGCAGCAGGCAGCGGCCCATGCCTTGGCCGAGGAGAACGACTTGGATGGGGTCTTGTCTGCCTCGGTCAAGACCGAGGATGGATTGGCCCAGGTGCGATCCTACCTGCTGGATGAAATTGTGCCCGCTGCCTCGCGGATCCGACGCGAGCGGATCCGGTCCGACCTGGCTGAAATCGCCAGGTCGCTCGCTGGGTTGATCACCAGTTTGTTGGAAGGGCTCGACCTGGACGAAGCAGGCCTGGATCGGGCCATCGACAAGCTCAAGGCCGAGCGCCGCGTCCTGCGGAAAGATCTGGACGAACGACGGATCCAGGTGCTGCGCAGTTTGAGGGAAGCCGCCAGGAATCTCACGAGGGAAATTCGGCTCTTCGGCCAGGCCCGGGCCTCGGAGATGGCCTCACGGATCGCGGTGGGCGACCTGTCGTCTCGCGAGTTTTTCCGGGCCATCGAGGACCAGGTGCTGTCCTGCAGCGATCGGTTCGGTGAGACGGTGGCCCGGGAGGTGGGCGAGCATTTCCAGTTAGCGTCCCAGGACATCGAGGCAAATCCGGTGTTTATAGAGAAGATCCGGGCCCTGGCCGAGGTGATCTTGATGGTGGCCACTGCCCTGGCCCTGCCCCTGGGAGGACTTGGAAACGTGATCGAAGCCCTGGCGGGCAAGGTGCTGGCCACCATCCTGGAACGCTCTGGCACCGTGGCGGCCTGGGTGCAGGCAGAGCTGGAACGAGCCACGGAAACCCTGGCGGCTTCTTTCA
>CAZIJS010000417.1:0-2089 GCA_964539505.1 uncultured Myxococcales bacterium | reverse complement strand
AGAAATGGAACAAGTGGCACAGCGGCTTGACATCAAAGTGAGCTACGAGCCCATGACCGATGTCTGTGCCGGCAAAGGAGGCCTCTGCAAGGTGAAGGGGGCCTATCGGGTCATCGTGGACCGACGGACCACCCGGGAGGAGCGCCTGGCCTATCTCGTAGAAGCCCTGGCGGGGTTCGACCTGGAAGGGTTCTATCTTTCCCCCCAGGCGAGGGAACTCGTGGCATTGCACCGTGGCACACCAACCGATGCCGGCACGGCGGAGTCGCCGTTGCGTCAGACTGCATGAGATTGCCTCTGTCATCGAGAATTTTTTTTACGATTCATTTCCGGGACAGCAGGGCGTTTCGACGCGCTGTTCCGTCCTCGGTTCCGTCCAATGGTTGACTTTTCCCTCCGTATGGGAAAAGTTTTTCCCATAATATACAGGCGATTGTCGCCAAGAGCCTCTCGTCTGGTCCGGCTGACAAAATGGCATGTCCCAAACGGCCTTGTGACGATGCGGAGCAGCATGCCCGTTGAAGTGAATCGTTGAGAGCTGTGTTGAAAAAATCCCTCGTTGTTGCTACGGATTCGGCCAAGCTCAATGAGCTTGCTGCTTTGCTGAGGGGCGTTGGGCTTCGGCCGGACGTGATGTTGGGTACGGAATTTTTGCCGAAAGAACCCATGGAGTGCGACATCATCCTGGGGCGCATCGTCGGCAGGGAAGCCTTGGCGGCACTCAGGGGACACCTGGCTCCAGGCGGGGTGATCGTCGCACTTCTTCCCATGTCTTCGGGGCTCGGTGACATGGTTTCCTGGTTGGGAGTGGATGACTGCTGCCATGTCATTCGGGAAGAGCCTGGTTGGGAGACGCTTCTGACCACGACGTTGGACAAGCTCGTTTCCGGGAGCATATTCGGCCTCGAACGCTACCTGCCGAAGGATACGAATTTACATCTGCTCAGGTTCCAGACGTACAAGGGGCGCAGTGCGGCCATCGACAAAATCGTGCGTCATGCAAAACGGGCGCGGTTCCGGGGAAGCCAGCGCCAGGCCATTGCACAGGCCACCGAAGAGTTGCTCATGAACGCACTCTACAACGCTCCGGTGGACGAGGAGGGGCAGATGATCTTTGGAGATGTCCAGCCCAAGGAACGCCTGTCCATGGAGTCGCCCAAGCCGGTGTCGGTTCGGTTCGCCGCCACCGGTGATCTGTTCGGTATCGCGATCCGGGATCGCTACGGAAAGTTTTCGAAGGATACGCTCGTGGGCTATATTGAAAAGTGCCTCAGGCAGGAAGACGACCAGATCGACAGCAAGGTGTCGGGCGCCGGGTTGGGACTTTACTTCGTGGCTTCGAGGGCGTCTCTGTTCGTCTACAATATTGCCGAGGGCGTGGCCACCGAGGCGATCGCGCTGTTCGAACGGAAGCGGTCGGGCAGCGGAGAGCCCCGGGCTATGGGAATGTTTCGTTACGACGGCGGGCCAAGATAGGCCCGGGGGAGATCCGTGCGCTCACCAGGAGAGCAGTTCGGGCCCTATGAGCTCGTTCGCCAGATCGCCGTTGGCGGGATGGCAGAGATCTATCTTGCGCGATCATTGGGGGACTCTGGATTCGAGAAGTATGTCGCGCTCAAAATGATCCATCCCAACTTTTCCCAGGATCGGCATTTTGTGCAGATGCTCGTAGAGGAGGCCAAGATTTCGGTCTACCTCAATCATGTCAACATTGCGCACGTCTTCGACTTGGGGCGCATCGGAGACACGTACTACATTGCCATGGAGTTCGTGGATGGCGCAGACCTCTATCAAATCATGCGCCGGATCACTGAGCGCGGCATGGCCATGCCGTTGCATGTGGCCGCCTATGTCGCCCGTGAGGTCTGCGCCGGTCTCGACTACGCCCATCGCTGTCGCGACCAGCTTGGACGTCCCCTCAAGATTGTCCATCGAGACATGAGTCCGCAAAATGTTTTGATTTCCCGGGCAGGCGAGGTCAAAGTAGTAGATTTCGGTATCGCCAAGGCGGCTCTGCGCGCCCAGCAGACCGCGGTTGGGGTGATCAAGGGCAAGTATTACTACATGTCGCCCGAGCAAGCCTGGGGAA
>CAZIJS010000416.1:0-2111 GCA_964539505.1 uncultured Myxococcales bacterium | reverse complement strand
ACCCGGCTGGCACGAACCCACTGGGCACTTCGAGACGCACGGGCACGGCGGTCTGACGGGTGATCTCCTCTGTTCGACCGGTACGGCACATCACGCAATAGTCCACGCCCTTGGGAACCTTGCGTCCGCATCCCTTGCAGGTGGGGGGAAGTTCTGCGCCACAGACCAGACAGATCTTTGCTCCCGGTTCGTTCGGGACACCACATCTCGGGCAGTTCACGGCGTTCTCCTTTTGTCCTGTTCCAGACCACACAGCTTCCTGGTCATGGCCAACCAGCGGTGGGATTCTGCCTGCATCTCAGGCGTCTGGCGAATCCTGGAGGAGCCTCTCTCCATCCAGAAATGTTCGAGACCCACCACCAGATACGGCTGTTCTCCCCGGGCCAGGAGCGTACAACTTTCTATCAGAACGGCACGGAGTATCAAGGGGGCGGCAGCGGCCGACCAGCCATAGGTGTCATGCATGAGAAAAATCCCGCCCTGGTGCTTTTTTACCTTTTTCATGGCCGTGGCCAGGACCTTGGCCGGGTGGTGCACAAAGGGATCCCCCGTGCTCATGTTCCACATGACCACCGAATATCCTCGCGAACGCAGCAGGCCCTCGGAATACCGGGTCCGCCCCCCGAAGGGCGGGCGATACAGGTACGGCCGCAGCCCCACCGTTCGCATCACTGCCTGCTGCGTTGCAACGATTTCCCATTTCTGCTTATCGTGGGGCAACTCAATCATCATTGGATGGCTGTAGCTATGCAGTCCCACCAGGTGTCCCCGGCGCACTTCTTCGCGCAGCACCTCGCGACTCTTTGCCGCCAGGGGCCCACGGCCGCCGATGCGCCGCCCCACCACGAAGAAGGTGGCTCGTATCCCAACCCGATCCAGGTTTTCCAGGAGCAAAGGAGTGGTCCTCGGGCTGGGGCCGTCATCGAACGTGAACGTAATCTTGCGTCCCACCCTCCAGTCCGACACAATCTCGCCGTTCTTGAACGATTCCCATCGTCGTTGGATCGCTGCCACGCGGGCCGGCGGCACACCCAAGCGCAGGACCGCATCTCTGGACCAATGCATCAATGAATCATCACGCGCCCTCTTCGAATCGTCTCGACGGTTGCTCGTAGCCCCCGGTGCCATGCGTCGCGGGCCTTTCCGCCCCCTGGGCGCACCGGCATGCCTCCAAGCTCCAAGAAACGACCAAGAGACCAAGACCAGACATGCCACTGCGATACCCGCGGACACCCAGATCTTGGGCCCCCGAAGCAGCCAAAGCGCCCGCTTCCCACCGGCCACATCAACCTCCATACTCAATTCCGTCACGCGAGCCGCCATGCCTTTTTACTCCGGCTGCCGTCACCCGAAAGTTCGCAATCCGCTCCGCAATATCCTGGGCCATGGAGGCGTCTCGGAGGGTCGGTTCACTCTCTGCGTAGAGCGTCTGTTCCAACAGCTCGCGCAAATCCGAGAGCAATCCTTGCTCCACCGGGTCCAGCAATGGCCCCAGTTCCCTGCAAAGTTCCACGGCAGTGGATGACCGGCGCTCACGGTTCCATCGTACACCGTATCCGTAGATGGCCTCCAGGAACCGCCGCAACACCACCATGGCAACGGCATCGAGAACCAATACCACATCATCGTATTGTCCGCGATGTGGAATTCGCACCACCTGCGTGGCTGGCATATGACCAGGCGCCTGGCATGTCAACTCCCAGGTGCCCTTGGGCAATTCCAAGGGCCCAAAGGACGCCGCGCCCCGGCTGTCGGTCATGAGCGCCAACCTTCGCTGCCGATTGGGCAGGACTTGTCCGGCCGATTGGCCATGAGACATGGAAAACGCCCCAAAAGACCGAAGGGTCAACGTTACAGGCACTGGTTTTCCCACCCGCTCCCGCCCCCTTCGAGGCAAACCTTCCAGCACGACGCTGCCTCGAATGCTGCTTCTCGGCTTGATGAGACCGGCCAGCGTCCGTCTGCCACCGCTCCCCTGCTCCCGCTCCCCGACCGTCGGCACTGTCCGCCAACCCAACCCCGCCAGGATTCTCTTCCAATTCCGCCGCAGGGCCCGGACGCCGTTGTCGAGCAGACGCCGCCCACCCGCAGTGGCCCCCAATAAGAGAAGC
>CAZIJS010000415.1:0-2124 GCA_964539505.1 uncultured Myxococcales bacterium | reverse complement strand
CTGGTAGTTCTTGGCGGCGTTGATGCCCCCTTGAGCCGCAATGCTGTGGGCCCGTCTGGCACTGTCGTGGTAGCTGAAGGCAATCACCCGATAGCCAAGCTCTCCCAGGCTGGCGGCCGCGGATGCACCGGCCAGCCCCGTGCCCACAACGATGACCTTGTGCTTGCGCTTGTTGGCAGGGCTGAGCAGCTTGATATGATCCTTGGTGTGGGTCCACTTCTGCTCCAGGGGACCGGACGGAATTGCTGGATCGAGCTTCATGGTTCCTACCCCCGTTTATTTGACGAGACCAGCCAGCACGGACACTGGAATGGAGATATTGCCGCCGGCCACAAGAACGGCAAAGCCTACGGCAAACGTTCTACGACTCTTGTCCCAGAACGGATGTTCGAGCCCGAGCGTCTGGAACATGGCCCAGAGCCCATGGTAGAGGTGATAGCCAAGCAGAAAGTTTGCGACAATGTAGACTGAGGCAAGGGGCCAGTACTGGAAACCGGCGACGATGTTTGCATACACGTCGGCCTCGTTGAAGGCCAGTCCTGCGATCCTTTGACCGTACGTGAGGTCCAACAAATGGAAGAGGAGGAAAGCCAGCACGATGGGCCCGGTCCAGACCATGGTCCGCGCTGCATAGGTCGTGGCGATATCCACCTTGACCCGGTATTTTTGGGGCTTTGCCCCGAGACTGCGGACCCAGACCTGGTATGCAGCCAGGATGTGCAACAGAAAGGATCCGATCACGCCCAGTCTCACGGCCCAGAGAATCTCGGGGACACTGTGCAGGAATCGCGCATATCGATTCAGCTCTTCCCGCCCGATGAAAATCTGGAGATTGCCCACCATGTGCACGAACACGAACAAGAACATGAAGATGCCCGTGATGGCCATGACCACCTTCTTGCCCACCGTGCTTCGATAGAACCTGAAGAGATGTTCCATGAGTCGTCCTCCGAAAAGACTTTCGGACCTGCTTGCTCGACAATCAATCTGTCATCCATCTCGAATTTCCGGCCCTGGAGCATAGCGACTCGCGGAGAAAGGTGAAGGCATTTTTTCCCAACGGGAAAAAACCCTCTCCCACCGAGCACCGAAAGACATGGACGTGAAAGATACCATGGCCCCGAGAGGCCGGTGGACAAGCCCCAAGGGACCAGCCCTTTGGGCCCAAGACTCAATTTGGGAAACACATCTTGAACAGGCCGCTGGCCTCGGTCTGGCTGCAGGTATAACCCTGGGGACAGGTATGGGTGGCATCACAGTACCGGCGACAATGGTATTCCAACGGATTTGTGCCTTCCTGCACGATACAATCCAGGCCAGGCGCACAGAGATCCGTCACGCTGCATGTGTCTCCCTCCTGAAGGGTGCCCGCCGCCCAGCAATCCGTGGTTCCCAGGTCCGGGTCCATATAAATACAAGCCTGGTCCTGTCCGCAGCCGGTCTGGGTCACGGGATCGCAGCCGTCACGACAAAAGCCCCAGACATCGGTACTGTCCGCCCAGGGCCAGATGCAATGGGTTTCGTCGCCGGGACAATCGTCAGAACTCTGGCAATAGGGCTGACAGGTATAAGGCCCACTGTCGAGTTGCATACAAATGAGGCCGGCCTGACAGTCCTGCTGGGAGCAGTCCTCACCAGCACCCTGGGGGCCCGCGGGATAACAGGCAAACACATGCGCCGTGGTCATGGTGCAGCGATCCCCCTGCCGGCATCCCTCGGCAGGCGGCTCACAAGAATTGCAGACAGGCTCGTCACCACGATCCTCGCAGTACTCGTTCGTCTCGGTGCAATCCTGCCGAGTCTGCCAGACGGGGCAGGGATCGGCCTGCTGGCAGTCCTGCAACAGGAAACCAAGGCACCGACTCTCGCCAGGGCTACAGGACTCGCTGCAATCCGCTGCACAGGACGCCTGGCCCTGGGTCTCCTCCACACAAGTCTTGGTGGGCGTGGCATCGGCACAGTCCTCGGTTTGTTCCAGATACAGGCAACCGGCATCGTCCTTGGTGCAGGTTTCGATGACCGTTCCCTCGCAATGAGTCGCGCCCTCCTGCACACAAGCATTTTCACACTGACAGGTGGCCCCGCCAACCTGTTCCACGCATGTCTCGTGCTCGCCGCAGTTCT
>CAZIJS010000414.1:0-2158 GCA_964539505.1 uncultured Myxococcales bacterium | reverse complement strand
ATATGCCCTTTCATGGCTGCCAGGACTGTATCCCTCTTGGCCCCACCGGGCAATTCGAGCATCCGATCCAAGGCATAGACCTTGAAAAAATACCGGTGGGTTCCGCTCCCCGGAGGAGGCATGGGCCCGCCATAGGCTGCCTGGCCGAAGTCGTTTTCCCCCTGGATACCGGCCGCCTTCCCTTCGGCCAGGGAGGTCACCGATGCTGGAATGTCGAAAAGGACCCAATGCACCCAAGGCTTGGGCCTGGGATGCTTCGGCGAAGGCGCATCTGGATCTTCCACGAGCAAGACGAACGACTTGGTGCCGTCCGGCGCTCCGGTCCAGGCAAGGGGCGGAGAAACATTGTCTCCCTCCCCATGGTAGGCATATTTCTTCGGAATGGGTTTTCCTGCTACGAAAGCAGAACTGGTGACGTTCATTGTCTTCACCTCCCTGGAAGAAGACCGATCACCCACCGGGGCTGTTCGAGCCGCCCGGGGACTGCCGGCCGGCCTCTGCGCCGACTCCACGGCCCGGATCTCCCGACCCGGCTGGTTCGGTTTCCCGTCTTTCTTTCCGGCACAACCCATGATCCAGGCTGCGGCCGAGGCCGCGACGAACAGATACCTCATGACGACCCCTCCTCCAGACGAATGCCCGCGGCACCTCTGCGACACGGTCTTCCCTGCGCCTCCCCGATTCAGAAAACCAGAGACGGCTTGCTGACGAGACCTAGAACAACACTTCGAGGCCCACGAGGAAATCCATGGCCCAGTAGAACCAGAATCCCACGTCATGGTTGATGAAATTGAATCCCAAGGCCATGTTCAACTCGGCACCCAGGCCGAAATTGGGAACGATGTAGTACGTAAATCCCCCACCGCCCCTCACGGCAAGGGCCATGCCGAAAATGTCGGGATAGGACAGAAAAGACACCTGGCCTCCCACCTTGGCATAGGGAACGAAGGGTGGAATGAGCCTGTCGAACTTCCACTTGAGCCCGCCGAAAAATCCCAGGTCTACGCCCCGGTATCCGGGATGGGCGCAGTGCCAGCGATGACCGTCCCAGACACAGTCGTCGTCCCAGCGATCGCCGAACACCAGGTTCAATTCGAGGTCCAACCATTTTTGGAGGCCCAGGAACTTCCCATACCCAAAGGAGAGTTTGGGGCCCCCTGGCGTCCAGTCCCACCAGCCGCCCTGAAAGCCAAAGTGGAACGCAAATTCGTTGGGGCCTCCGTGGAAATCTGCAGCACGAGCCTTGGGAGCAGCCAGAACCAGGGTCGAAAAAACAGCACCAGCCACCAGCATTCGCCTCATGTTCATCTCACACCTCCGCGACCAGGGTTTCCTTCCTGCCTGCCCGAGACACGTTTGCGCCTCGGAAAAGAGCATCTTTCGAACTCCAGTTGCTTCAGCCACCCTTTTGGTTATCGCACCAGGCCAGATATCGGGCAAGCCCCTCTTCGATGGGCACCCTGGGACTGTAGTCGAGGTCCTTTCCTGCCAGGCTCAAATCCGCCCAGGTCACCGTCACGTCTCCCGGCCTGGCCGGTGCCTGTTGCACATCCGCCTTGCGTCCCAGCGCCCGCTCGATGGCAGCCACCAACTCGCGCAGCCGCACCGGATGGTTGTTGCCCAGGTTGTAGACTCTGTGCCCCGGCAGGCTGCGCTCCAGACATGCCAGGGTCCCGGTCACGATGTCATCGATGAACGTGTAGTCCCTTGCGGAGTTCCCATCTCCATAGAGCACGATGGGGCGGTTTTCGCGGATGTGACGCACGAACTTGGCGATGGCCATCTCGGGCCTCTGTCTCGGTCCATAGACCGTGAAGAAGCGAAGACAGGTGGTTTCCATGTCATGGAGATAGGCATAGGTCGCACAGATGAGTTCGGAGGCCCGCTTGCTCGCCGCATAGGGTGACATGGGCCGATCGCAGGGATCGGTCTCCGAAAAAGGCACCGGGCTGGCATCACCATATACAGACGAGGACGAAGCCGCCACAACCTTGTGGCAGCCGCCTGCCAACGCTGCTTCCAGGACCGAAATCGTGCCGATCACATTGACATCCTGGTACCGGACCGGGTCTGCAAGTGACGGTTGAACCCCGGCCAGCGCTGCCAGATGAAGCACCCGGTCCGGCTGGAATGCACCCAAAGACTCCTTGAGCGCCTC
>CAZIJS010000413.1:0-2179 GCA_964539505.1 uncultured Myxococcales bacterium | reverse complement strand
TGTGATTCGTAGGGTGAGGCTGATGTCAAGAGCACAAGGCGATGGCCTCGGGCTCGATGCTCCTCCAAGGCTTCTTTGGCTGGCTGGGAGAGTCTTGGAGCCACCTCCCGGTGGAACCATTCTCGTGTCCGCTGTCGGATCTCCTCTTCCGGCACGCCAACAATGGTCTCGAGGGCCTTGGCAAGGGCCTCTTCCATGTCGATGACGCCGAGCTTGTATGCCAGGACATAGAACGTCCCTGCCAAGAGCTGGCGGTTCGTGATCCTGTCCTGCCGCCACTCGCTCATCATCCAAAGCCATCCACTGTTGCCGTCCAGCAGGGTTCCGTCCAGATCGAAGAAAGCTGCGATCATGGTTCTGGCCTCCGGCTGTGCCACGACTTCTGCGATACCACGAGGGCGCCCACGGGGCCAGTGGGAACAGAGCCTGCCCACAGAGTCCGAGGCCAAGCCAGGAGCCTCCGTGGGGTTGGCGGAGGAAGACCGCTCTGCTGGAGGTGGTGGGCCACTGGAATCCAGACCGCGACTGGCGCGGCGGGCAGCCGCCCCGTCGGCTGGAGCCAGGCTTTCAGACGGATATCGACGGGTGCCACCGAAAGGCGAGCAGGGCAGCCTCCCGGACCGAAGTTCCCCCGCTGAAGAGAAGTTGGGATAGGTTTGGGAGGCATTTTTGAGGCCGGATTGCGGGTGGAAGGGGGCTCAAGAAAATGCACTGAAGTAGTCACGAACGTATGGCATCTATCTCTTTCCTGACACCACACAAAGTTGCGGCAGTGTAGCCACATGCCGAGACGCTATGGCGCAGTTCATGCCGTCACCACAACACGCCGTTGCAAAGGCAAGGTCTATGAAACCCACCTCCTTCGGCGCAGCTACCGCGAGGGCGGAAAGGTCAAAAACGTCACCGTCGGTAACATTTCTCATCTCCCCAGACCCATCATTGAGATGGTCCGTAAGGCCCTTCGCGGCGAGGTCTTCGTCCCCCTAGACCAGGCCTTCGAGATTCTCGAGGACGGCTCCCGCCTCCACGGTCACGTCCAGGCTGTGATGACTGCCGTCGAGCGCCTGGGCCTGCCCAACCTCATTGCCTCCCGGCCCAGCCGCCAGCGGTCCCTGGTGGTCGCCATGGTAGTCGCCCGCATCCTCAAGCCCCAGTCCAAGTTGGCCACCACTCGCTGGTGGCGCGACACCACCCTGCCCGAACTCCTGGGCATCGAGGGTGCAGACGAAGACGACCTCTACGAGGCCATGGACTGGCTGGTCAAGCGCCAGAGCCGCATCGAAAAGAAGCTGGCAGTCAGGCACCTGGCCCAAGGCGATGGCCTGGCCCTCTTTGACCTGAGCTCAAGCTACCTGGAAGGCAAAACGTGCGGCCTTGCGGCGTATGGCTACAACCGGGACGGCAAGAAAGGCAAGCTGCAGATAAACTACGGCCTGATGACCAACCGGCAGGGCATACCCATCTCAGTGCAGGTGTTCGAGGGCAACGTGGCCGACCCCAAGACGCTGCTTCCCCAAGTGGACAAGGTGCGCAAACGGTTTGGCATCAAAGACTTCGTGGTGGTATCGGACCGAGGGATGCTGACGCACAAACAAATCGAGGCACTGCGGGACATGGAGGGGATGGAATGGATAGGGGCGCTGCGAGGCGAGACGATACGGAAGCTGGTGGAAGGGGGGCCGGTGGAGATGGGGCTGTGGGACGAGCGTGGGCTGGCAGAGTTTGAGCATCCGGACTATCCGGGCGAAAGGCTGGTGATGTGCCGCAATCCGGAGGTGGCGGCCCACAGGCGGAACAAGAGGCAGGCGCTGATAGACGAGACGAGCCGGAGGCTGGAGAAGATAGCCGAGAGGGTGGGGCGCAGGCGACTTAGGGGCCAGGACAAGATAGCACTGGCTGTTGGGCGGGTGATAGACAAGCACAAGGTGGCCAAGTATTTCGTGCTGGAAATCGGTGAAGAGAGTTTCAGCTTTCGGGTCGACGAAGAGAAGGTGGCGCAGGATGCGGCCCTTGACGGCCTGTACGTGGTCCGCACGAGCGTGGCGGCGAAGCGAATGGATGCCGAGGAGGTGGTGCGAAGCTACAAGCAGCTCAGCCAGGTGGAGCGGGCCTTTCGGTCCATGAAGACGGTGGACCTGATGGTGCGGCCGATCTGGCATCGCCTGGAGGCCCGGGTGCG
>CAZIJS010000412.1:0-2189 GCA_964539505.1 uncultured Myxococcales bacterium | reverse complement strand
CCGGACTGGGTAATCATCCCCCCTGGACAGGTCATGGGGCGTTCACATCGCTGCGTACTCTGCTGGAATACCGTCCCAGCCGGACATTGACACCGCCCCCCCTGGAGAATCATTCCTCCAGTGCAACTCGGCACAGGCGCAGCCACCTGAGATTGCTGTACCCTCGCAGGCGGAGGAGTCGTGGGCTGTGCAGGCTCCGCAGTAAAACAGCCGGCGAACCACAACAGGCCGAATGCCGCCATTCCCAATGTCCATAATTTTTTCGTCATTCCTCTACCCTCCAGCATGAAAAGTCGTATCAAACGACCACCAGCGACGGACTTCCGACCCCCTCCGCCGCACGTCTCCCGGTTCACGCCTCGTCCTTGCGACCCTCAAACACCACAAAGAACCGACGCGAGTGAGTTGACGCATACCAAACGTAAGAATTCACCACAAGCCCCAAGCACATCCATCTAAAATATCGATTGGACGCACGACGGTATCCCAAAAGATGCGTTTTTCGGTTGACAGGGACCATTGACAGTAACTCAAAATAGATTTACGTCCCTTCGCGAAGGGAAAACTGCCCGGTGGAAACACCTTTGCAGCACAAAGAAATCCCTCATAGGAGGCTGTCATGATCACGACAAAAAACATTACTTTCTTTCTTCTCGTAGGACTCGTCACCACGCTGAGTGCGCCGGGATGCAACAGTACATCCCAAGGAGCAGCGCAAACGAATCGGCTCCAGAAAGCCGCTGAACCGAATCCGAACGTTGGCAGGGACAGAGCGGACCATGACTGTACCGTGGTGTTGCGCCAAGTGTCCCGGGGTCGCCTGCCGGACGGCAGACTCGAAACGAGCTGCTCGGAAGGCGATGGTCAATGTTGGTACGTCTGGCGCGGCACCATGGACGTTTCTTCATCGGCCCTCGCCCAAGGGTCCATCCCGGTCTTGCTCTACAAGTCCGCCTGGGACAACCATTGGTGGGAAGTGGAAGCCACGGCCGAGGAGGAAGATAATGGAACCAGCGGCTCATTTCGTCGTTTCTCCTTCCGAATCGCCGCCCACACGGCAGCCGAAGGAGCGAGCATGTCCACATTGATGCGGACAAGAATCGAACTGGTCCCTGCTCTCGTGGCGCCCAACGGCGACAGGCTCTTCGACCACAACCGGAATCCCGGAGATTTCGACAACTACGTCCTCGACTCGAACAACAACTGGGTTCTCTCCGACGCCCCGGCTGTCTGTCCTGCCTCCCCCCCTCGTTCCGTGATTGCTTTTCGAGGTGATTGGAGCATCCACCGATACGGTGCCCTGGTATCCGGTGGACAGGTGACCATCCACTACGACCCCGCCAGATTGCCCCAATGCATTTCGAGCAGGACCGACGGCTCGCCATCTTGGAACATCTTGGGACATGCCCTGTTCTCACCGAGCGGGCAAACGATTTCGGGACCGCTCACTACCTACTCCGTGAATCCAGACCAGGTCACAATCGTTGTGCCAAAAACCTGGACGCTGGACATTCCTTCGGGCACCAGCCAGGTCGCATTCTGGTTCGAAGTGGGAGGTGCCCAATGCGAGACCCATTGGGACTCGAACTTCGGAGCAAACTTCGTCTTTCCCGTCTTGGCCGCTTCACCAGACTCCGAGATTCGATGGGCAGGTGACGGGGGATCGGTCATCTCTCGAGGTGCATGTGACAGTGCAGAGACTGCTGGGATTCCAGACAGGATCACCCTGGACGATTGGGCCATCACCCGGGCCGATTGCAAATGGGTGGACATCGACGTATACGCCCCAGGTGTGACCGACGCTGCGGAGAATCATCCAGAATGGATCATGGCCCAGGTTGTCGTGAGTCGCGATGGACAGGAGCCCACAGCAGTTTTTCTGGACTTCGTCCAGCCCGTGGGAAACAACTTCCGGTACCGATGGTATCTGTCCGATGGCACGGATTTCCTGTATGAGCCATGGGACCGATTCGACTACCGCTTCCGCTTTTCTCTGGATGGAAATTCCTGGTTCGAAGAAGGCCGGACAAGGTCCCTGGTCCGCGACGCATCCTGGTGCCCTGCCTCGTCTTGGGGCACCGATCGCTGTCCGTAATGCCGCAGCCCCCCCCTTTCCAACCCCCCCCGCCCTCGTGCACCATGGCGCAAACCGAGCTGGGGGCACCAACCGCCCCCAGCCTGCCAGCCCC
>CAZIJS010000411.1:0-2205 GCA_964539505.1 uncultured Myxococcales bacterium | reverse complement strand
GCCGAGGATGTCATCTACATGTTCGATGGAGACATCGTCCGCCATCATCCCGAGGACTATCGCTCCAAAGACGATGCCCAAGCAGACAGCAAAGGCGCCTGATGTCATCCCTATCCCTGCTCCAAACTCAGCCGCCCAGGGTCACGAGGAATCCTTCGTCCATGGGCTCCACGGATACGGCAATCCCCTTGTAGTCGCCCCAAGTCTGGAGATTTCTCGCCTCGAAGTCACGCTCCACGACCACTGACACCGGCGCTCCAAGAACCAGCAAGGCACGCTTGGCCAGATGGTAGGCATCGGGCACCTTCAGGCCTCGAAAAGGATCGGTGGGAATGGATCGGGTATCCACCCAGTCGCCCTTCATCGTGAGTTCTACGCGGTATTCCCTGATGAGCCGGTCCTCGGACTCCTTGAACTCCTCATCGCTGAGATCACCCCGGCCGAACAGGCCGCAATGGCAGGTGCCCTTCTCGGCCATGTCATCCTCGATGAACCGGCAGGGACAGACGAGTGCCCGGTTGAGTTCCTCGTCGTCCGACGGCTCGAAACAAGGACAGTACCTGCGACCAAAGGCATCCTCCGACTCGACGAGCCAGAGCCGGAGATTCGTGTACATCATCCAATGGGGATTGACGCGGTATCCCCGTTTCTCGGCGAAGCGACGGATCCACCGCCCCTGCTCTGCAACCCTCCTGCGGTTTCGAACCAGGTCGCCGAAAAAGGATCGCATCATGGCGATCATCTCGCGGGGACTTGCCTCCGCAGGCCTGGGCGGCGCACAGGATGCGTTGAACGCAGGCACCGACACCCTCCCCGGGATCGACGTGCGAAAAGCGGGCGTCGCATCGTCGCCTGCACCAGGGGAAGCCCGTCCGGCCCGCCTTGGTGCCCCATCATGCAATCCCTGGCTCCCTGCATCTTCCCCTGGGCCGACATCTACAGCCTCCGCCCCCCTCTGCTCACCCAGCCCTCCCTTGCTCCCATGGGCGCGGTCCCTGCCGCCCAATGTTTCGATCCAACCTGCCTGCCGATTTTTGTCCGCCGCATCCAGACCAAAGAACGACCGAACCTCGGGCACCGACTCATGACCGAAAACCCGGACCACCGGCCGACCCGGCTCGGCCTCGGACAGCTCGGCAATGGGCTCTGCATGCTCTTCGAGCCCATGGTCTCGAAGAATCCTGCGCACCTGATCGACTCCATCGGGCGCCACCGCCACAAGCAGACCGCCGCCCGTCTGGGGGTCGCAAAGAATGGACCGAACCGGCTCTCGTAGCTTCGAGACTTTGTCTTCGTAGCTGCGCCAGTTGTTCTTGAGCCCCTTGGCCAGGGCACCGGCCGCCACGTATCGTGCCAGGTCCGTGGGCAAGACCAAGCCCCTCCAATCCAATTTTGCATGAAGCGACGCTGCCTCACACAGTTCGATGAGGTGTCCCAGCAGTCCAAACCCCGTCACATCCGTCATGGCGTGCACCGACGCAATCCCCGCGAGATCGTATCCCACATCGTTGAGCCGCCCCATGATCTCTGCGCCCAGGCCTGCATCCTGTTGACGGAGTATTCCATACTTCTCCGCCGTGGAGAGCAGTCCGGTGCCCAGCGGCTTGGTGAGAAACACCATGTCCCCGGGCCTTGCTCCCGCGTTCGTGCGGAGCCTCTCCCTGGTGACGACCCCATTGACCGCCATTCCGAAAAACGGCTCTTTGGCATCGATGCTGTGCCCCCCGGCCAAGGGAATACCAACCTGCCGACAGAGGTCCCTCCCGCCAGCCACGATGGGCGCGGCAAGTTCTGGATCCAATTCCTCCACCGGCCATCCCAGTAGCGCCAGGGCCAGAACGGGACGCCCGCCCATGGCCCAGACATCCGAAAGTGCATTGGCCGCCGCGATTTTTCCATACTGGTAGGCATCGTCTACAATGGGCGTAAAGAAATCCGTGGTGGCAATGAGGAGTTCATCTCCACCCAGATCGTAGACGGCTGCATCATCCCTGGTCTCGTTTCCGATGACGAGCCCTGGATATGGCTCCTCCTCTTCTCCCCCGGGAAACGCCTGGGCCAACACAGATTCGAGTTCAGAGGGGGAAAGCTTACAGCCGCAGCCCGACCCGTGGCTCAACTGCGTGAGTCTCACCTCGCCCCCTCCAGGGCCGACCCCAATCTTCGGCCGGATCCTGTCACGGTGCAACGCAGGACGAAACCGAT
>CAZIJS010000410.1:0-2242 GCA_964539505.1 uncultured Myxococcales bacterium | reverse complement strand
GGCGCAGTGATGCCTCGGTGCAGCATCCCGATGGAGGTTTTCTGGGCCATGGTCTTGGTCTCACCAAGACCCTGTTTTGGGGCGGGGGACCCGAGCCCCAGTTCGATGACCCGGCGGTGCGGGCACTGGCCCGAAAGGTCCATGCCCGCGGGATCGAATTCGGGCCCCATTCGGCAACACCGGGGCGAGACAGCCGAGCCACCACCGAATCCGCCCTGGAGGCATTTCGAGGGCTGGGCAGGACCTGGATCGATCATCAGCCGGATACGAACTGCGAGGCGTATTCCTGTAGGGGCTGGCGGGAGAAGAGCCGGTTTTTTCTTGCAGACCTGCTGGCTCGGTATGGATTCGACCTGGTCTGGACCGGGCAGGATGCCAAACCCAGAGGCGGACTGAACATGTTCGATCCCCGCCGTCCCATGGCCAGACCTGCCCTGCTCTTTCCGTTTCACGTCTCACCTCGTCATACCGGCAGGCTCTGGCTCTGGCGCTCCATCTGGTTCTACGAGGGGCCTCGGGGCATGGAGCGGCGCCTCTCCCGGTCTGCCTTGGGACGGCTCGTGGCAGAGCATGGGATTTTGGTGGCTCATACCTATCTCGACGATCATCACCCCCCCGGCCACCGCAGGCACAAGATGGCCCTGGTGCATCGGCAGGGAGATCGCTGGATCCTGGATTCCAGGTTCGAGGCGGTCCTGGCCAGGTTGGAGCGGCTCCAGGCACAAAAGCTCCTTTGGGTTCCGTCGTTCGAGAGGCTGGCGGCCTACATGATTGGGTGGAACGCCGTCGAGGTGTTCCCGGATGGGCCCGGCTCGTTCGTGGTTCGCAATCCAGGGTCCAGCCCCCTTGCCGGGTTCGGAGTCTGGGTCCGGGAAAAGGGGCCCTGGAGCGGACCTGTCCGGGTCAGGAGGCGACGGGGCGACTGGGCGTTGCTGGAGATGGACCTGCCTGCGGCCGGGAGGATTCGGTTTGGTTCCGGGGAGGCGAGTTCGCCCGGGATGACACGAAAGGAACAGCAGACTCCATGACTGGAGCGGAGGAATATGTCATCGAACCGGCCGACCCTTCGGCATGGGAGCGGCTCGCAGAGGCTGTTGCAGACTTGCCCCTCATGAAACGATACGGCCGCGACGCTGTCTCGTTGTCTCGGGCCATGGCCGAGTCCTGCGGGCCTGGTGGGCCTGCGAGGATATTGTGTGCCCAAGTGACGCCTTCTCACGACATGGCTGGGCTGGTGTGGTTCCACGAGACGGGCACTTTTGGAATGGGTGGCTATCTCAAGTTGCTGGCGGTCTTTCCAGGCCATGAGCGACGGGGCCTTGGATTGCGTCTGCTTCGGGCAGCCGAGCGGGCCGTGGTCTGCCGCAGTCCATTTTTCTTTCTCCTCGTCACCGAGGACAACGAACCGGCCATCCGGTTCTATGAGCGGGCCGGATACGTTCGGGGCGGCCGTATGGAAAGACTCGTCTTGCCGGATGCAGACGAACTGGTTTACTATAGGCGCCTGTGAGGCGATTCGGGTGGATTGAGCAGTTCGGGGGCCTGAACGCACGACAAGGGAGGCATTCATGTTTGGCTACATGGGTCGGATCCTGGACCTGGACCTGACGTCGCGCCGGGTGGAATCGATTCCCCTCGATCCAGAGCTTGCCAGGCTCTACGTAGGGGGCAAGGGGTTGGGGGCCCGCCTGGTCTATGACCATGTCCCCGTGGGAGCCGACCCCTTGGGGCCGGACAACGTGCTGGTCTTCGTGACTGGCCCTTTGGTGGGAACGGGTGCCCCCCAATCCAATCGGTTCGTGGTTTGCGGAAAATCTCCATTGACCGGGGGCATCGGAACCTCCACCTGTGGAGGAAACTTTGCGACGAAGCTGCGCCGGTCGGGATACGACGCAGTGATCGTTCGAGGCCAGGCCGCAGAACCGGTGCTCGTCCATATCCTGGATGGAGAGGCACAGATCCAGGACGCCTCTCATCTCTGGGGCCTTGGCACCTACCAGACGCAGGAGATCATCGGCAAGAAGTTCGGGGTGGCCTGCATCGGTCCGGCGGGAGAAAACCAGGTGCTCATCGCCGGTATTGCGAGCCAGGAGCGCATGGCGGCCAGGACCGGCCTGGGTGCGGTGATGGGGAGCAAGAACCTCAAGGCCCTGGTGGCGACCGGGCGGATGAAGGCCACGTTGGCCGACCCAGAGCATTTCGCGCTCATCACCAAGGCCACCACCGAATACAAAAGGCGCCA
>CAZIJS010000409.1:0-2253 GCA_964539505.1 uncultured Myxococcales bacterium | reverse complement strand
CTCCTCGGGAAGGATGGCGATGGATTCGCAGCCCAGCAGGGCTGAATCGTACGCGCCGCCGCGACAGTAATTCCCCGTGGAAGGCCAGACAGCCTTCTGGTCGATGGGGTCGAACTGGCCCGT
Source organism: uncultured Myxococcales bacterium (assembly GCA_964539505.1). Classification (GTDB taxonomy): domain Bacteria; phylum Myxococcota_A; class Polyangia; order HGW-17; family SLPX01; genus CAZIJS01. The sequence continues at coordinate 2,130 of CAZIJS010000409.1, read as the reverse complement.
CACCAAAGCGGGGACCAGGCATCCGAACGTGGCGCCCACTTTGTGCGCCCCCGTGGGAAACCACTTGCCCACCAGCGCGATGATCCGCGCCGGCACTCCTGTCAATTCCGGCGGAAACTCGATGCGGTTGACCTTGCCATAGAGACCGCCCTTTTCCTTGGGCTCGTTCTTCCAGGTGATGCGAAACAGGTTCAGAGGATCGACGTCCCACAGGCCCACGTTGCGAAGCTGCTGCTTGACAGAGTCTGGGACCAATGAGGGATCGCGCTGCTGTTTGAAAGTCGGGATCAAGATCTTGCGCTCTTTGGCCCTCTTGACAGCCTTTTCGAGCGTTTCTTCGTGAAGGGTGAGGTCGATCATATCACTATTCCTCCGGGCCTGTCGGCACGATGCCGCATGTTGTCAATCAGGGCTCACACAGAGGTGGGCTCACACACGAGTGCCCAAACAAAGATGGGCGCATCCATGAGTGGCTCACACAGAAGCGTGGCACACACAGAAGACTACGGTACATAAGGGTTTGACGGGAAAAACTCAAGCCCTGATTGCGCCCAGACCACATTACTAGACGTAGCTGCCAGTTTCCTTCCTGGATGGCAAAAATCCTGGGCCACCACTCGTCGCCGTGGCTGACGGCCCAATCGTGTTTGGTTGACTTCCAGGCAGGCTGTGCCAAGCTACTCTCCACAGCAAAATCGCACCCAATCTGGCCCCCAAAGCAGATCTTTTCGCCCTGTCAGGCGGACAGCCATCCCCAAGGAATTTCCATGAATCATCTCCTTGGTCGAACTTCTGACCCACACGGATCACAACGATTTCTCGTCGAGACTCTGCGGCGCATGCGCCTTGTCCTGGTCTCCAGCCTCATCGCCCTTGCTGGTGCAGGGCTGCTGTCGTCCTGTGGTGACGACGACAAGGGGTCTGAGCCCGCCGAACCCAAGGCGCACCTATAGGGCCGGGTCCTCGAAGCGGACAGTGAGAGCCCCCTGGAGGCAGTGTCCATCAGGGCCAGGCTCATGCCGGAGGGCAAGCAGGACGTGGAAACGGTCACAGACGACCAGGGCCGGTTCCACCTCGGACTGCCGGCCGCAGGCCGCTGGGTGGTCACCGCCACCGACCCGGACCACACGTTTGCGCAGCGCAGTGCGGAAGTAAATGAGGGGGAGCGTGCGGCCACCGCGTCCATGTATATGACTCCCCTCGCCCCAAAGACCATCAGAATCGACAAATCCGGGGGCAGCGGGGAAAACTCGGATGGTTCCATGGCCATCGAGGTTCCGGCAGGCGCCCTGTCCCATGGAATAGATATCCACCTGACGTCATACAGCCACGGTTGGAACCTGCCGAATGACTTGCCGGAGGCATCGCATTTCACCTATACCTGCGACCTCTCACCCACGGAACAGACGTTCGAACAGCCAGTCACGGTGCGCATCCGAAACGACCGGGGGCTTTCCTCCCGGGATGCCCGTCCCCGTAGGCGTCTATGATCCGGAAACGGCAGCCTGGAGTCACGAGTCCATGGGCACCATCAGCGCAGACGGCCAGTGGGTCGTCTTCGATGTGGACCATTTTTCCGCCAGGGACGCCAACCTGGGTCGCAGGTCACCCGGCAGTCGTCCCGGCTCCCTGCGCAACCGGAGCCGGCGCCGCCGTACCAGGCGCAGGAACCACGGCTGCAGTGCCGTGCCCAGCGGCTCACTGGTGGGGGTGGCCGACGGCCACCTCACGGTGAGCCACTGGCTGCTGGGACGAACCCTCTTCGGCCTGCGCCGATCCCTGCGGCGCGACTACGATTCCAACCTGGACCGGGACATGGTCTGGCTCGCGGCCGGCTACGATATCACCCAGACCCAAACGGAGCTGCCCGAACGGATCCGGTTCGTGGCGGAAATTGGCGGCAACCGGTGGGAATATGTCAGAAGGCCCATCGAGGCGCCCATGACCTTCGGCATCCTCTGGAACGGAACTGACCCCATGGGCGAGTCCCTGCCGGAAGGCACCTACCACTACAAGCTGACCATTGCCAATGAGTACCGAGCCACCTTCGCGCAGGTCCCGGAGTTCGGGGGAGAGCCCACCGAGGACACGGGGATCGAGGCCGACGAGTTGGCCTCGTTTCCCACGGTG
>CAZIJS010000408.1:0-2274 GCA_964539505.1 uncultured Myxococcales bacterium | reverse complement strand
TCTTGGCTTCCGGGGAGACTGCCTGTTCCAAGAGGGAGTCCCATGTGTCGTTTGGTGGCGGCAGGGCGGTGCCGTCATGGGGACAAAACTCCATGTCGTCTGTCCAGGGCGTGTTGCAGGTGGGACAAAGTCTCGTCACGCAGGTCGTCTCCTGAGGAAAGCTCGAAAATCGTCGGTCTGCCGACGCTCGTGGGCCGAGGTTCTTCGATGCTGCAGGGAACCACAAAGACCACAAACCCGTTTCTATCAAAAAAATTGGTTTCTCAAAACAAGGTTACCGCAAAGGATATCGAGGAAGGGACGGCGGATCGAACCTGCCGTTTCCGTTGGCGTCGATCCAGACGGGGTTTGTGAAGGAGAGCACCAGGCCGCCTGGCCGGGCCAGGCTGGGATTGCCCTTCGTAGACCATGCCACCAGCACGACCCAGGTGTCTTTCTTTGGTTGCCACCGCAGCGGGATCTCGATTTTTTGTGTGTGGCAGGTCCCCGGCTCCATGGCTCTTGGAATGGGATTGCCCAGGTCGAGGGTGCCTCTGGAGCGGGTTGGTGAAGGAGACGATGCCTCCAGTCCGCATGTCCCATCGCATGTGGCCTCGACCCGGCGGCCCGAGATGGTCCATCGACGCGCGACTCGGCCGTTGGCCACCAGGGCCAGCCGGTCCACACTGATCCAGCAAGGCGCCTGGATGGCGAGCCGGGCTTCCAGAGGCGAGTCGACCTGCGCTCCTACGATGGAACGCCCATTGCGGGTGAGACTCAGGTAGGGCCCGGATCCTGCCACCACTCGATGGGCGCGCAGAGCCTGTTTCAACGCCTTGGGCGTCATTTTCGCGGGATCGTCGATGCCCGTGAGCAGATATGTCCGTGGGTAGCCGGCTTCTTGATAGACGAGTTTGTGCGAATCGGAATTGCCGGTCCCCGTGATTTTTTTGCCGAGATTGAGCAAGGCAAACCAGTCGGCGAAAACATCTTCGATGCGTCTGGGGTTGTGCATCCTGGTGCCGTTGAACACCTCCAGCGCATCGAAGTCCATGCTTCCCTGGGGAGCAAAGGCTTTGCCCACATCAGGATCGAAGTCCACCTGGTTGAAGTAGCCCAGATAGGTGAGCCTGGGATGGTTGACCTGCAAGATGGGATGCCCAGGCAGGGCTTTCCAGGCAGAGAAGAATGCCCCTGCATTCCTGTTTTCATAGGGTGGTGATGGGGACCCGGGCGCAAGAGGAAACAGGTTGAAATGGCCCAGCAGACTTCTCTTCGTGGTTGCCTCCACACCGGAGAGTACGAACATGCGGCCGGACAGGCCGGCGTCGCGCAGGGCAGGCCGGTAGTCGGTGACCGCGTTGTGGTCCGTGGCCACGGCGGCCTCCACCCCGGTGGCAGCCAACTGGCCCAGCCTCGTTGCAAGGCTCAGCTCACTGTCCGAGCTGGGTGCGGCATGCAGATGGAGGTCGGTACTGATGGCGCCTTTCGTGTCCACGACATGGTCCAGATGAAAGATGATGCTTTCTTGTCGGCCTGGAGCAAGGGTTGCTTTCTGGACATCCCAGGAATATTCCGGGCCATGCAGGGCAGCCACGAGGTACTTGCCAGGCGCCAGGATCAAGGACCCCTTGCCATTGAGGCTGTAGGCCATGTTTGCGGTGCCGGTGAGTCGATCCAGACGTCCGAAGTCCGGGGCCGGCGTCTCATCGAGACCCTGCACCACGATCCTGGCCGGAATCGCCCGCCCGGTCCGGCCGTCTGTCACCTGGTATCGCAGGAGCGCGGAGGGGGGCAGGGCAGGAGCGGTCTTTCCAGAGCATACGACGTGGGTCCATGGGCCATACCCTGCACCAGCCATCCAGAGTCGGGCTCGCGCAGGGGCACCGGCGGCGAGCACCAATGCTTGGTTCTGAGTGGACAGCAGGGCATCGAGCACAGGTCTGCCCGAGCGCTCCACCTGGACTCGGACCGGCAGGTCCTGGGCAATGGGGAGCTTTGGCCTGACCATGGTCGTTTGGCAGAGATGACCGCCCAGGATTTTCTGGATGGTTCCTGTGGCGGCCGCCAGTCCTCCTCGGCCAAGAAACAGATATCGCGTCACGGTCAAATGCTCACCGCGAGCCAGGTCCGCATATTTATATGTAGCTCGCAGGCCGGGATTGAATCCTTTGGAATAGACCTTGAATCGAAGGGACATGGGCCTGGGGTCGCCTGCCACGAGAGCCAGGGTCCGTTTCCCTGTCTCCTGGGCAAGCCATCGTGCATGGATACGGCAGGACCGGGTCACGATTC
>CAZIJS010000407.1:0-2327 GCA_964539505.1 uncultured Myxococcales bacterium | reverse complement strand
CTCACACCTGACCTGATGCGCCGCTACGTCACGAATTTCCTGGTGGACCGGGTTGGAACGTCGCACAAGGCCATGTCCAAGCACATCCTGGCCATCACGGCCTTCCTGCGGTTCCTGGCAGGACAAAACCTGATGGATCCAACCAAAGCCGCCGGCCTGGCGGAAGTCCTGGATGAGACCAGAAAGAGTCTCATGCCTCGAGAGGATGACCTCGACCCCACTTCTCCCCCCAGGTTGTTTCGGCTCGTCTCTTTCGAGGAGGAACCGGCATTCTTCCAGGATCTCATCACGGCCAGACCCCTGCGGGCCCAGATCTCCAATCCCCACGATCTGGACATCGAAAGCGACCGTGTGTATCTCATCTCCCTCTCCAAGGGCATCCGCGGCCCGGTGGCCACGTTACTGGGCCTGCTCGACAGTCCTCTGGTGCGCCTGGTAGAAACCATGGACGCATCGAATTGGAGCGAAGAAGACGGTACTGGATTCGAATCGGGATTGGACGATGAGGACGACTGGTGGGACGAAGACTCTGATTTTGACATAATAGACGATTCCCTGGAACCTGATTTCCTCTCGCTGACACCAACAGAAGCCCTGGAGATCCTCTCCATCGAGGACCGTTTTGCCCCCAGAAAGGTCGTTGAAACCATCCTGAACCACTACGACGAGGTGCGATCGGAACTCCTGGATTGGCTCCACGACGAACACCTCCGCTCCGTCCCCCTGCCGGGTCTGGGAGAGGCCCCGGCCAATGCCGCCCGGATTTTGAGCGAAATGGGGGAAATGGATATTGCCCCAAGGCTCATCGAAATCCTTGGGCAACTCGACCCACTCGGGGAAGAGACCCCTCCCGCCCTGGCCCGGCTCGGCCCCAGCGTCTTGCCCGCCCTGCAGCGCGTCCTCAAGGAAAAAAGGCACAGTGAGGATCGCCGTATGGCGACGCTTTGGGCCATGGGGTACATGGCGGCCAGGCACCCGACGGTACGCGCCACCATCCTGCGCATCCTCCTGGACGAAATCCTGAAGGGACGTCCCGAGGCCCAGACAGCCATCACGATTCTTGGAGAGCTGCGAGCCACCGAGGTGCTGCAAAAAATCCGGAAAGCAGAACACAGCGGCAAACTCACGCTCGAGACTTTCGGGTATACCATCGACCTCTTCGAAGATCAGGTATCGAGTCCGGCATACGGAGAAACCGTGGGTGAAATCCTGGTCCCCGTAGTCTTTCTCTATCCCACGGACGAACAGCTCGACGAGCTCTACGAAACGGTGGGCAAAGAAATGGACGACTTTCTGGAAGACTGGCCGGAAACCGACTGGGACGACGACTTGGACGAACCACCGCCCCAACCCAAGCCCCGAAGAAAACCTCGGCCCAAGGGAAAACCACATCTCAGCAAGGGCAAAGTCATTCCATTTCGGCCCAAGGACCCGGACAAGGACAAGGAATGAGCCAAGGCCGGACCGGCAGACAATGCTTGATTGGGACACTCATTGGGACGCCGGCGACGCTCATACGAACCACGACGGAACGCACCGGATTCCATCGACTCCACCCGTCCATCCCTGCTTTTCTCTTCCCGGCCGTTTTTCTGCTTTGCACTGCCTCGGCCTGTGAATCAGGCCGGGAACATAGGCCAACGGCTCCACATCCGTTGCATCACCGGTCTGCCACCCCAAGGATCGAACGTCCCCGATCCAGAGCGGCAACCAGCCATCCCGGATCCCTGGCTCGGGCAGGACTCGCTCACCCCCATGCAGACATCCCTTCGACTCGGTCGAATCCATCGCATCGACCGGGGGGACCCAAGACACCTCGGCCAAGACCGGGCTTTGTCGTGCTGGTAACGGCTCGCAGAACCTACGTTCGGCGCAGCCCCACCGGGACTGGCCGCCGCTGGGGGCTGGTGGTCCGGGGAACCAGGATGGCAGCCGATGCAACCCGGTCTGGCCCCGGCTGTCGCGGCCCATGGTTCCATCTGAACCAAGGAGGTTTCATCTGCTCCGAACAGGCCAAGGTCGTCTCCATGACTCCAGGCGGCGTGCTACAGCCTCCACTGAGTCATGGAAGACTGCTTCCAGGCCGGTATGCCCTGGTGGGAAGAGACGGCTCTGCAGAATATGCCAATCCAGATGACCTGCTCGCTGACATGCCGATCAAGGAACTGTCTCCAGGATTCGGAAGAACCTTACGCAGACGCATCGTACGCGAAGAAACGGCCATGTGGCTCACCACCAGGGGCACCTACATCCCCGCCGAGGATCTGTTCCTCGTTCGGGGCAGTTCTTTCCAAGGACAAAAACTCCATGGCCCAAAGGACCTCCCC
>CAZIJS010000406.1:0-2334 GCA_964539505.1 uncultured Myxococcales bacterium | reverse complement strand
GCCAAGATGGAGCCGCAGCTTGCCAAGTTCGACTTCGGGCCCAACGTGAAGGTTTGTATGGGGGATCGGGATCTCATCAAGAAATACAAGGATTTGCCCAAGCCCTATGGGATCCACGGCGTGCCCCACATGTTGCTCCTGGACAAGACGGGCCACATCCGGCGCTCCCACCGAGGGCTGACCAAGGCGGACAAACTCCTCGAAGGCATCAACAAGTACGCGAACTGACTGCGCTGCAAGGCCATCGTACGGTTGGGGGATGAGGTGACGAGCAGCCTTCTGCGAACCGTGTCGTCAAAGGCCGGGGCCAGGAGGATGAGTGAGAGGTCCGGTTCAGTGCGTGGCCTGCGACAACGGAGTTCGAGGCAAGGCATCAAAGGCCCAGTTGTGGGGCGATGTCTTGCATGGCCCGCAGGGAGAGTTCCAGGAACTCGGACAACTCCAGGCCGATTTTGTCACATTCGCGGATGATGTCCCGGTCGACCCTGCGTGCGAAGGCCTTGTCCTTGAACTTCTTGCGGACAGACTTAGGCTTCACGCTCGCCAGTTTCTTGTCTGGCTGGACGAGAGCCGCTGCCGAGACCAGGCCCGTGACGGTTTCACCGCAGCGCAGGGCGTAGTGGAACCTGTCGGTGATGGCTGTTCCGTTGTGGTCTCCATTGTGGGCTTCGATTGCTCCAATCGCCTCTTCGGGCAGGTCTTCTCCTTCCAGCATGCCACGCGCCAGCAGCCCGTGGCGCTTCGGGTCATCGCGCGTCTGCGGAAAGTCGATGTCATGGAGCAGACCGGTAATGCCCCAGAGGTCTTCGTCTTCGCCCAGACGCCGGGCCAGAGCGCGTAAAACCGCTTCCGATGCGAGGCTGTGGGCCATGAGGGCCTCGTCTTGTGCCATGTGACTGGTGAGTATTTCCAGGGCTCTTTGTCGGTTCATCATGACTGGGGCCTTTCTGCTGCGTCTCTTCGTGGGTCCATGTCCGTTGGGCTGCTTTCGGGACGATACGATCTGGGCTGTTGCGCCTTCGATCCGGACTTCTTCATCCAGTGCAGGAGACTATAGACAACGGGCACGAGGATCAAGGTGACCAGCGTGGAAACAGCCAGGCCCGAGGCCACGGCCTGACCCAGGGGAGCCCAGACGTAGGAACCGGGCTTGTGGCTCACAGCCAGGGGCAGCATGCCGAAGATGGTGGTGGTGGTGGTCATGAGAACAGGCCGGAGTCTGCGCTTGCCCGCCGCTACCAGCGCCTCTTTCGTGCCCATGCCGTCGGCGATGAGTTGTTCGGCGTAGTCCAGGAGCACGATGGCATTGTTGACCACGATGCCCATGAGAACCACCAGGCCAAGGAAGGCGGGGAGGGAGAGCTTCGTGCCAGCCAATGCGAATCCCAGGAATACGCCAGTGAAGGCGAAGGGTATGGAAAACATGATCACGAAGGGCGTAACCAGGGACTCGAATTGGGCGGCCATGACCATGTAGACGAGCAAAACGCCCATGATCAGGACCAAAGTGAGGTCGTGGAGGGTCTGTTTTTGGCGTTTTACCTCACCTCCGAACGAATAAAAAATGCCCTTGGGAAGGTGCAGCGTTTCGAGGCGACGGCCCAAATCAGAAACGATGTCGCCCAGGGCTCGGCCCGCATAGTTTGCCGTAACCATCACCATGCGTTGCTTGTCGATGTGTTCGATCTCCACCGGCGCCCTTTCTTTGACGACTTGGGCCACCGCTGCCAGGGGAACCATGCGCTCCGCCCCCAGGCCGATGAGCATGGTGGGCCCGGCCGCGCCCACGAGAGGAGCGCCGAGCAGCGGCAGGCCAGTGGTGATTTTGAGCGCCTCGATGTCTTTGGGGGTCTGACGGTCCTGTTTGCGAAGCCGCAGGACGATGTCCACGTTCCTGTCCGATGCGTGGTACGCTCCCACCCTGGTTCCGTAGAGCGCGGTGCGGACCGTGGCGCCGATGAGGAGACTGCTCAGCGCGGACCGACTGGCCCTGCGCCGGTTGACCTGCACCCGGAGCTGGGGCCTGGTGGCCATGAGTTCGGTGCTCACGTTCTTGGTGCCCGGAATACTGCTCAGAGCCGATGCGATGTCTCGTGCCGCCGAACGGATGTCCTCGATATTCTTGCCCTTGACCATCACCACGATGGGCTTGCCAGTGCCCGTGAGCGCCTGGCCGAGTGGGTTGCCCGTGCGGACCGAGAAGACCGCATCGGGAAAGCGCTTTTTGAGCGCGGGCAGGATGGCGTCCGCCACGTCGTCTTCGGAACGCCGTCGTTTGGCCTTTGGGATGAGCTTTGCATAGACTTGAGCGATGTTGGGCCCTTCTTTTCCGCC
>CAZIJS010000405.1:0-2353 GCA_964539505.1 uncultured Myxococcales bacterium | reverse complement strand
AGACAGTGGGAGCCCATCGAAGCGATGCCGGCCCCCCGGAGCAGCACCTGATGGGGCGGGGCGTTGCGCATCGCGCGTAGAGCATCACGCGTCAGGCGTCAGGAAAGATAGGGGAGAATGGCCTGCCGGAAGTAGTCGGCCGACAACCAGAGGGTCATCAAATAAGCCAATCGGCTGGCCGCGGTGTAGACAAAGAATGACTTGAGCCCGTACCTGGTGGCCCCGATGCCCAGGCTGATAAACTGCACCGGCAGGAATGGAATGACATTCGAGACCACCACGATGAGCCCGCCCCATCGGTCCATGGCAGCCTTGGTCTTCACGAACTTTTGAGGAGAAAACCGCGCCAGGATGCGCTCTCCGGCCACCGCACCCATGAGATAATCCGCGGTCAGCCCGAGAAGCGATCCCACCCACATGACCCCCACCACCACCAGGCCGGGATAATGGAGAGAGAGGTAGTAGAAAAACACGGCCTCCAGCGGGATCATGATAAAAAACAGCGCCCCGAAAAAACCCGCGTAGAACAGACCGAGCAACGTGTCGTGGTGGATCTGGCCCGCGATGTGACTGTAGATGGCCCAGACGGTGGCATTTTTTCGCATGAGCGCCACGATCCGGTCTTGAAACAGGATGATGGCTCCGAAAAGCAGGCCCAACACCAGCGTCCAGACGACCAGGCGGCGCAACCGGCGTTTCATTCGGCCCCTGAAAGACATCTTCGGCTGGGTGCCCGTCTCCTCGCGTTCCGGCATCGGCCCTTCCTAGTCTCCCTTCTCCCGAGTCACCGAGTCTCTACCAGGCCCAGTTCCAGGATTTGCGCGCCCGGCTCCGAGAGCTTCGTGCCCTGCATCGAGATCTCCGCGCCAGGCATCGGCGTCGTCGAAACGTCCCGCCGCCTGGGCCATGAACGCAGAGGCCACGATGGCAGCAGTCTCGGCCCGCAGGACCAGGGGGCCCAGAGACACCGAATGCCAGCCGCGCTCTGCCGCCTCGCGGAGTTCTTCGTCCGCGAAACCACCTTCCGGGCCCACGGCCAGGGCCATGGGCAAGAAAACCGAGGTCTCTGAGAGGACCGTCGCCAAGCTCGGTCCTGTCCCGGGCTGGAGCAGTGCCTTGATCGCTGTTGCGTCTAAATCGGGCTCCATGCCATCGCCGGCAGCCTGGCCACCACCCTGGAAGGTATCCTGGGACCCATTCCGAAAGCCATCCTCGAAGGCATCCAGCCCATGGGCCCAGGAAGGAAAAAACTCGATCCTCGGGGGGATGGGTCTGCCGCACTGCAGGCAAGCCTCGGCAGCGATCCGCTCCCACCTGGAGAGCCGTTTTCCAGCCGCCTTGTCCTCCCGGGAGGGCACGGACCGCGCCGTGGCGCACACAAACACCCGGCTCGTGCCCAGTTCGGTGGCCTTGCGCAGCACCGAGTCCATGGCAGGAGCCTTGAGGAGCGCGCAGACGAGCGTGGTCACGGGACGGGGCTGTCGAACGGACCAGAGCCGCTCCAGGCGGACCAGGAGCCGGTCCTTTGTGATGGACTGGATCGTGCCTCGGCCCGCCAGGCCCGCGCCGTCGAAGAGTTCCAGGACCTGGCCCGGCTTGCAGCGCAGCACGCGGGTGAGATGATGATAGCCCTCACGGACCACCAGGTCGATGGGCTCGTTGCCCTGCCTGCGGTCCAGGGCTGTGCCGAGCAGTTCCGAATCCACGAAGGTCCTGCCTACCGGCCGTTTGCCCTGAGCACCAGGCAACTCCACTCCTCCTCCCGGGACTCGGACAGCAGGTCCCATCGGCCCACCCGGCCCAAGCCGGAGAGCATGGTTTCGGTCTCCTCTTGCAGCAACCCGGAGAGCAGGAGCAGTCCGCCCGGCTCCAGCCACTGCGCAAAGGCACCGACGTATGACAGCAGCGTGTCGAGCCGGATGTTGGCCACCACCATGTCGAAGGTTCGGCCGGGCAGTGAGCAGTCGGCCGTGGCCTGGATGCGCGATTCGAGATGGTTGAGACGCAGGTTGTCTCGGCATGAATCCAGGGCGTCTGGATCCGGCTCGCAGGCCGTCACATCCAGGTTGGGCCAGAGTCTGGCCGCAGCCAAGGCCAAAAGGCCACTGCCGGTTCCGAGATCCAAGAGCCGCTCGGGAGTCTTCTGCGTCTCTGCCAGTGCGTCGAGCGCGGCAAGGCACAGGCGCGTGGTGGGATGCCTGCCCGTGCCGAAAGCAGCTCCCGGCAGCACCACCAGGTCCACCGGATCCACCCGGTCGACCAACGTCCCTGAACCTGCCGAGCCGGATTGCTCGTCTCCAGCCTCTGCGTCACTCCAGGGCGGGCGGATACGAAACCGCGCCACGGTCAACGG
>CAZIJS010000404.1:0-2358 GCA_964539505.1 uncultured Myxococcales bacterium | reverse complement strand
GTATCGACTTGTCCGGATCAGCTTGTTGATGGTCTCGATCATATGAACGGGGATCCGTATCGTTCGGGCCTGGTCCGCGATGGATCGCGTGATGGCTTGACGGATCCACCAGGTGGCATAGGTGGAAAACTTGTACCCACGGCGATACTCGAACTTATCTACCGCCTTCATCAGACCGATGTTGCCCTCCTGGATCAGATCCAGAAACTGCAGACCGCGATTAGTGTACTTCTTTGCAATGGAAACCACCAATCTGAGGTTGGCTTCCACGAGCTCACACTTGGCTCGCTCAGCCATTCTTTCACCAGCCTGGATTTCTTTGTAGACCGCCACGAGTTGGTCTGCGGTCATTCCGGCTTCCTGTTCGACCCGGGAGATCTTGCGGCGAGCCAGCCGGATCAGGCGGTCTGCTTCCATGAGCTCGTCACGCTTGATTCCCAAACGAGTCTCGATCCGGCGGGCCGCCGCCGAGGATGCCTTCACGTCTCTGAGTGTCCGCCGCAAATCCTTCGATGTCATACCCACGCGCCGTTCGGCCTCGGTGACTTCTCTGCGGGCATCCTCGAGCCGGCTGACCAGGCGCTTTATCTGAGACACGATGTCCTCGATGCGCCTCTCGTTCAATTTGAGGTCCACCAGGGTATGAAACATCTCTGCCCGAATGCCTTCGAGCTGTTTGAGCAGCCGCTTGCGACGACTGTCGGACAGGTCTCTTGACCTGAGTTTGTCTTTGACCCTGTCGCGATCCCTGTCCAACTTCTTGACCCGGTCGATGGTCGTCGCAATCTGTTCTACGATTTCTCCATCTTCACTCTGGGAATCTTCATCGTCCACGTACCGCACCACATCTTTGACCCGCAGCTTTCCGGATCGAAGGAGCACGCCGAGACGCACGATCTCTTGGACCGCCACAGGAGAATTCAAGACCACGGCAAGCACCCGGCGCTCACCGTCTTCGATACGCTTGGCAATCTCTACCTCGCCCTCGCGCGTGAGGAGAGATACACTCCCCATCTTGCGCAGATAGAGCCGCACGGGATCGTGCGTTTTTGCGTATCCCGGTTCGGCCTCCTCTGAAGTCGTGGATGCGACCCTGTCGGTTCCCGTCTCGCCGACGGCATCCGAAACGTTGTCTACCAGGCTGATGCCAGCCTCGGAAAAGGTACTCAGCCACTCGTCGATCTGTTCGGGGGCGAGCCCGTCGGGCATGACGTCATTGACTTCATCGTAGGTCAAGTAGCCCTTTTCCTTGCCTGCACGAAACAACTTGTCGCGCGCCGCAAGATCTTCGGCATCGAAAAGACTCGAATTCTTCAAAGCGGCCGTCCCGTTTTCCACCCGGTTCGCTCCAGTGGCCCAAGCTGCCCCCTTGCTGTCCCCGTTACCCTTTTTCGATGAACGCTTGCCTTTCATGGTCGCCTCTTCTTCCTTCCAGTCCACCCTATGAGGAACGGCCGGCAATGAGCCTGTCTCGCATCTTGGAGAGGTCATGCCGCCGCAATACCAATTCTCTCAATGTCGTCTCGTCACCCCTTGCCTTGGCCCGACGAATCTCCCGCGCCAGCCCTTTGAGCCGACGGTCCGTCACGGCCAGGTCCAACCCAAGTAAAATATCCTGCAGAACCCGGTGCGCATCCAGGGTCCCAGAAAACTTGTCGTCGAACACCGTCGCAGCCATGGGCCCTTCCAGGACTGCGAGCACCTCGGCTGCTTCCACCCTTCCATGAGAACGCTGCTGCTCGAGCACCATCTCCAGCGCCTTGCGCAAGGTTTCATCCTCCATGCGCCCCACCGCAGCCTCCACGCCTTCGGCCTGGGCCAAGTGGGAATAGTTGAGCAAGAGAGTGAGCAGGTCGAGACCATGACGCGTCACCGGGTCGAACTCCTGGGATTCCTCCGGGGCCGCGTCTGCAGGCTTACGCAAACCTCCACTCCGACTCTGTTTCAGAGCCGCCAGGAGCGTCCCAGGTTCCACGTCCAGCAAGGCCGCCGCCTGCTCGACGTAGAGGCCCCGTTCCACGGGATCTGCGATTCTCTGAATCACCGCGGTCATGCGGCCCACTGCCCTGGCCCGGTCTGGAATCTTGCCAGGGTCGATGGATGCAGCAATCCGCCGCAAGAGAAAACCCGGAGCGCCTCGGGCCTTGGACAGCGCCATACTCACGACGCTCGCGTCCTGACGCACCTGGGTGTCGGGATCCTGGCCCTCGGGCAACAGTGCGATACGCCCGTCCAGGGCAGAACCCAGGAACAATTCCGCAGCCCTCACAGAAGCTTTTCGACCGGCATCGTCCCCGTCGAACAAAACCACGACCTGGTCACAAAACCGGCGGAGGCGATTGAGTTGACCTTCGGTCA
>CAZIJS010000403.1:0-2370 GCA_964539505.1 uncultured Myxococcales bacterium | reverse complement strand
GGTGCCTTTTCGTGTGGCCACCAGCACCTCGGTAGGCTATATTTTTGAAAATTTTTCGTATAAACAGAGCGTTCCAGCGAGCAGATACGTCAGTTTATCGGATTGACTGTGGTATTGGTGAGCAATCGATTGCTGCTGTGGGACTGCTGCTGTGATGTCGAAACCAATGGAGTGACGCGGCGCAACGGCACGATTTGGCACACAGTGGCATGCGCAACGGAGTGATGCGATGACGGTAGAGACCCTTCTGCGAGGAAAGATCGGTGGATTCATGGGGCTGGCGGCCTTGTTGTTTTCTGCCTGGGGCTGTCCGACGCCCCAGCCGAACCATCCTGCTGGACCAGGCAAGGGCACCCATGGCACAGAGACTGTCGACCCCAAGGTGACGTTGCCCGAGGGACGCGACGCGCAGCTTGCCTTTGCCCGCAACAAGATGAAAATGCGAGACGAATTTGCCTCGGTCACCCAGGCGGTCGAAGCGTATCGCAGGATTGTGGCCCATGGCACGCCCAGTGCCGATATTCTGGCCGAGGCCCTACAGGCCTCCTGCCGGGCCGCTGAAATCGCTGAGTCCGATGCCGCTGTGGCCCATTACGTGCAGCTCACTGTGGCATGGGCGGACAAGGGTATGCAGGCCTTTCCAAAGCGCGTAGAGTTTCCCTATCGCAAGGCCGTGGCCATTGGCATCCAGACAGAGCGGGTTTCGAAGAATGCCTTGGACCGGGTCCGGGAACTGGAAAAACTCCTCTTGACGGCACAAAAGCTCGATGAGCGATACGACCATGCAGGTCCGCTGCGGCTCCTTGGGGCCGTCTATGTCAAGGCTCCCGAGGTGGGCAGCATCGGCGATCCAGACAAGGGTGTGAAACTGCTGGAACGGGCGGTGTCTCTTTTCTCCGACTATCCCCCGAATCATTTTTTCCTCGGAGAAGGCTATTTCAAGCAGGAAGAGTTCGATAAGGCTGCCAAGGAATTCAAGACAGTTTTGGACGCGGGATCCTTGCCGGACTATTCCGATCGGGATGCCAAGTGGTTCAAAGAACGAGCGGAAAACTACCTCAAGAAGATCCGACGCCGCAATGCGGGTGGGGACGTGTGATTCATCCGTGGAGTTCGGCGCGGACTCGGCCCTTGTCAGGGGCGCTGCGCTCCGAGGCTGGCCAAGCATGAAGAGGGGGCGCATCGAGGCGGTGTCGGCGGTGTTGGCGGTGTTCTGTGTCGCCCAGGTTCTTCCTGTCATGACCGGCTGTGTGACGTATCGGGCAAAGAGGCTGGCGGCTTGCGGAAAGAATGAGCAGGCCCTGGCCCTTGTCGAAAAGCATTTCGTGTTCGCTCCGGAGTTGCGGGCACATCTTCTCGATCGTCTGGGAAGGTTGGACGAGGCTTACGAGGCAGTGACGCTCGGTCTTGCCAGGGGCGCTGGAAACCAGCGACATCTCACCCTGCTCGCAGCCAAGTTGGCTGTGAGGACGGGCAGGACCATCGAAGCATTGGAATGGTTCGAACGGGCGGGGAAACTGGAGGCGATGGACCGGCCGGGGAAGAAGCAGGCCCAGGTCCTCTGGCTCGATGCAGCGAGGCGTTTTTTGGCTTCGTCGGACACCACGGGGGCCCTCGGGGCGTTGATCGAGGCGCGCCGTTTCGGAGGTGTGTTGCCGCCCAAGCTCTGTGCTGTGGCGATGAGGGCCAGAATCGAGGACCTGCTGCGATGGTCCGGACTGAAGCGCGCCCAGAAGGCGGCTCGCAGACTCGTGGGCCTGCTGGGACCCGCCGCCGGGACCTCGCGACCTGCCTGGGCCCCTCTGTTGGGCGTGGCGCAGCGGGCGGGGCAGTCGCAGGGGGCGGAGAAAGCGCTGCTCAGTCTCTGCCACCATGGGCTCTGGGCTGCCGTTGCCGATGCTCTCCAAGGCCGGCCCGGCCTGGCAGGTCGTTGCAGAGACTCCTGTGCGGATCTCGCAGTCTGTGGACTCAAAGCCGCTGCCGTCCTGGGGCGTCCCGGATTGCTCAAGGTCGTGAGGCCCTTGCTCAGACCGGAATTCTGGAGAGGGACAGAGAGGCTCGTGACGTCGTTGCGTCCTGTCTGCCTGGCCGCTGCCTCGTTGGATGCGCCCGCATGCCGGCTGTTGCGTGGGTTGGCCATACATCCAGGCAGAAAGAGAGAGCGGGCCTGCAGGGCCTACCTGGAGGCTCTTGGCCGGCATGGAGGGAGAGACGAAGCGTTTGCCCTGGCCCTCTGGTCTCAGGAAAATCGCAGATCCTCGATGCCATGCGGCGTCCTGGACGGGACCTGGCGACTGGCCCTTGGGCCCGTGGGCCCTTGGTCTGAGTCTGGTTCCAAGGAGCAGGAGGCTGCGAGCCGGGGCCCTGAAA
>CAZIJS010000402.1:0-2374 GCA_964539505.1 uncultured Myxococcales bacterium | reverse complement strand
AGGGCTCAAGCGGTTCGGCCGAGGCGAGGTGAACCGCGCCGACCGCAAGGTCGGCTCGGTTCTCGCGAAGCCGTCGCCCGGAGCGACTCCCGGACCGATTGCTCTCCTCGGGTATCGCCGCGAACAGAAAGGAACATAACTTGCAGGCTTTGGGGGCCTCGTCTAGTATTGCCCGCACGCTGGGACATGCCGAAACGTCTTCGCACAGAGGCGAGGCCGGACTCATGGTGCTCCACCCGACGGTTTCCGTTTCGGGGGGGGCCTGAAACGTTACCGGGTGAACCACACCCGCAGACCATTGGTCGTCATGGTGCAGGAAGAACACCGATCCTACGATGTGCCCGTCCCGAAACGCATCGGGAAATACCATCTGAGCCGCGTGCTCGGCCGGGGCGGCATGGGAGAAGTCTGGCTCGCAGAACAGCGGGAACCAGGAGGATCCATCCGCAGGGTGGCAGTGAAGTTGCTGCCCACGAGAGGCAAGGACTCCGACCTCCTTCGAAGGCTCGTCCGGGAAGCCCAAATCCTGGGCAAAATGGAACACCCAAACATCGTCTCGCTCTATGAATTCTCCCGAGACGAATCCTCCAACACTGCCTACCTGGCTTTCGAATACGTGCCGGGAATGGACTTATCCCGCATCATGAGCCTGGCGAGACTCTCGGCCAGGCCCATTGCAGTGGACGTGGTCTGCTACCTCGCCAGGGAATGCCTCGCGGGACTCGGCTATGCGCATAGGCTCACCGACGAACAGGGAAACTTCCTGGAAATCATCCACCGCGACATCAGTCCATCGAACGTTTTGTGCTCGGTGACAGGGCGAGTCAAGCTCACCGACTTCGGAATCGCCAGGTGGCGGGCTGCATCCGGTGCCACCACCGAAGAGTTCATCGTGGGCAAGGTGCCATACATGTCCCCGGAACAGGTGGACGGCCTCCCACTGGACCAACGCACCGATCTCTGGTCCTTCGGAGTGGTGCTCTATGAACTTCTCACCGGAAAGCTGCCTTTTTCCGGCCGAACCCCCGTCGAGAAAATGGCCCAAATCCTGGGCGCCGACATCCCGCCGGTGAGGCGGGCTCGCCCCGACGCTCCACCCTGGCTCGAAGAATTCACCGCGCGTCTGCTGACCAGAGATCGCGACAGCCGGATTCAAGATGCTCAGCAGGCTCTTGGAATCCTCGTGGCCCACCACAATCCAACGGCAAGAGATCCTGCAGACCAACTGGCAGACCTGCTTGCATCGCTCCAAAAAGAAGCCTCTGCTGCACCCACGGAAAGCATTGCCGGACCGGCAAGGAGAGCCTCTATCCCACGACGGCCCGAGTCCTTCCCCGTTCCGGGAGCAAGACCCGGGCCGTCGTCGGGCGAAGCACAAGCATATGGTGTCCCCAAAGATCCGGAGCAGGAACGGAACCATGGGCCGACACGAACTCTTCGGGGTGCGCAAGATACCGAACCCGAGGCCGTTCCATCGGCCCCAATGCCCCAGGGGAGGGGAAAAGGCGCCACCGCCCCAAGATGGGCGACATCGGACCGACTGGGCACGGAAGTCGCGGTAGATCGAGAAGACATGGGCCCCCTGGCCGTCACACAGTTCCATCCAGACCAGGTTTCCCCAAATGAACGACCAAAAGATTCGGGGCCCGTGATTCAAGGAGGAATCCTGGACATCGACGAGCCTTTCGTGGATGCCATGGGCGTCCTACGGCAGGTGGTCTTGAGCATGGAAGGGCTCACAGGGCCCAGGGAAGAATGTTGGCTGAGGAGTTTACCCCCGGATCTACTCGGTGACACTTCAGCACTCGAACGCTTCAAATCAGCGATCCATGGTGCATGGAAACTGGCCAACAAGCCCGGAAGTCGACTGGCCAGGTGCCTGGCCACCACAGGTGGCCTGCTCTACCCGAAAAGTGACGACCTGGACGTACCTGCTGATTACAGCGGTGCCGCGCCTCGGGCCTACCACATCATCACCGAACCTGGTGCCGTTCCCCTGGACCGCTTTCTGGAAGACATCCTGGGTACACACCTGTCGGTGGCCGTGGCAACGGTCTCCCCGCTCATGGACTTTGGCGAGGCCCAGGGTCTGACCACCTGGCTCCAACATGCCTGGCGCATCGCGTTGGGACTCGATCTCGTGACCCAGTTGGCCTGGGCACTGACCGAATGGCACGCTTCGGGTTCTTTCCATGGAGCTCTGACCCCCTTCAGCCTGCTGGTGCTCCCCAAAAGGAGACCAGCCGCCCCCAACGAAGTCCGGGCCGCTTGCTGGAAAACCAGATCCTGCCCTTGTCTCTCCGTCACCGGCACTCCCAGGATCATCGACGTGGGACTTGGGCCCAGCCTGCACCGAAGATTCACCGATCGCATC
>CAZIJS010000401.1:0-2394 GCA_964539505.1 uncultured Myxococcales bacterium | reverse complement strand
GCCTCCCGAACCCGGTTGCCCAGGAAACCCCGATACGTTCCCGGGATGCCCTCTGGCCGGTTCCAGAAAAAAATGAACTTGGGCGGGTGGGTCTGGGGCTGGGTCACGTAGAAGAATTTGACGTACTTGCCTCGGAAGGTGGGTGGGGGCTGGTGTTCCACCACGGCTTCGAGCCAGCGGTTGAGTTCTCCGGTGGAAATGCGCTGCGAGGCCTGTTCGTTGACCCTGGATGCCGCCAGGAGGATCTTTTCCACGTTCTTACCCGTGCGGGCGGACGTGCGCAGCACAGGCGCGTGGGAAGCGAACCGGAGCTTTCGTTCGAGCTGATCGTCGATCTCTTGTCGAGCCCTCTTGCCGGACACCAGATCCCACTTGTTGAGGACGACCACCAGTCCGCGGCCCGAGTCCCAGACTTCGGCAGCCAGTCTTGCCTCCATGTCTGCGATGCCCACGGAGGCATCGCACACGAGGCAGGCCACGTGTGCTCTTTGCATCGCCTTGATGGCTCGGATCTGCGAGATGTGGTCCAGGGCTTCGGTGATGGCCCTGCGGCGGCGGATGCCCGCAGTGTCCACGACCAGGAAGGCCCCCTGGGGGCGCTCGATGCGCACATCAACTGGGTCCCTGGTGGTGCCTGGTTCGTGGTGGACCACGGCCCGGTCTTCTCCGAGGAGTTTGTTGAGCAGGGATGACTTGCCCGCGTTGGGCCGGCCGATGAGGGCGATCTTTACCGCTTGATCCTGGTTGCCGGCAGGGACACTGTCTCTTTGTGTCGGCCACGACGTCTTTCGAAGGGCCTCGACCAGCGCATCGAGGAGATCGCCCACCGCCCTCCCTGCAGCCGCGGCGATGGGAAAGATCCGATCCGCCCCCAGGCTGTAGAATTCGGCTGCATGCGTTTCGAGTCTGTCGGAGTCAGCCTTGTTGGCGACATAGAGAACCGGCTTGTCGGAGCGGCGAAGCATGGCCGCGATGGTTTCGTCGTCGCCGGTCAGGCCCTGTCTCGTGTCCAGGAGGAACAAGATGGCGTCGGCTTCCTCGATGGCGGCGAGACATTGACTGCGCACCGCGGACATGACCCCTTCCTGATCCACCGGGTCGAATCCACCCGTGTCGATGAGGAGGAATTCCATGCCGTTCCAGTCGGCCCTCCCGTAGTGACGGTCCCTGGTGACACCGGGTTCGTCGCGGACCAGGCTGGATCTCCGCCTGGTGATGCGGTTAAAAAGGGTGGATTTGCCCACGTTCGGTCGCCCCACGATGGCAACCACCGGCATGCGTTCGTCGCTCATTGGTCGTCTCGATACCCCATTTTTTTGAGTCCTCGCCGGTCTCTGGTCCAGTCCGGCGCCACCTTGACCCAGAGTTTGAGGTGCACTGGTCGGCCGAGCAGGCTCGTGAGCCGCTTTCTGGCTTCGATTCCAACGCTCTTGATCCGGGAACCCTTCTTGCCCAAGACGATGATTTTCTGTGACTTGCGTTCCACCGAGACGAGGGCCTCGATCACGGTGTCTCCTTGGTGGGTCCGGTCTGTGAAACGCTCTACCTGGACGGCGAGGGAATAGGGCAATTCTTCCCGGAGGGATTCGGTGAGCACCTCGCGGATGACTTCCGCTGCGAGCCAACGTTCCGACCGGTCCGTGACCATGTCCTGCGGAAAATAGGCGGGCCCTTCGGGGAGGGCATCGAAGATTTCTCGTTCGAGGCGATCGAGTCCCTCTCCAGTCAATGCGCTCACCGGCACCAGCGCCCTGGGGGAGACGACTTTGTTCCATTTGTCGAGCAAGGGAAGCAGTTCCGAATGGTCGGAGAGTTCGTCGATTTTGTTGATGACCAGGATGGGAGACTGACGGCGCTCGACGAGATTGTCCCAAAGAAGGCTCAGCCCAAAGGTCATGCGTTCGGGATCGTCTCGGTGCGTGACGAGCAGGATGGCCAGGTCCACGTCGGCCAGTGCTTTGAGAGCCTGTTCCACGAGATGCTGGTTGAGCGCCTTGTTGGCTCGGTGCATGCCCGGTGTGTCCACGAACACGATCTGACCCTGCGGCCTGGTGAGCACCGCGCGGATGCGATCCCGCGTGGTCTGCGGTTTCGCAGTGACCGCGGCCACCTTGAAGCCCACTATCTGATTGACCAGGGTGGACTTGCCCACGTTGGGCTCTCCGAGGACAGCCACCAGCCCACTCTTGAAGGGCTTGGTGGCGTCTCCTTCGCCGGGTGACTGCAGCGAATCCTGATTGGGCGAGTCGCTGCCGGACTCTCTTTCATCTTTGGTCGGGTTCATTGATTTTTGTCGAACTCATGAACCCATGTCGGGTTCATTGGCCTCGTCTGGTTCGTTGGCCTCGTCTGGTTCGTTGGCCTCGTCTGGTTCGTTGGCCTCGTCTGGTTCGT
>CAZIJS010000400.1:0-2413 GCA_964539505.1 uncultured Myxococcales bacterium | reverse complement strand
ACCGGGGCCCCCTTTGCCAGGTTGCCGACGAAATTGAAATCTACGTACAAGGTAAAGCCCTTCTGCGTTGAGAAGTTTCCGAGAATAAACACAAATCCAGCCAAAATGGCCCCGGAGAGCAGGACCAGCAGGCCGACCTTTATTTCAGTTGCGCGTTTTGCCATGCCGCCTATGCTACGTTTTTTGGGCTGCAAGGACAAGTCTTCCAATCGCTCAATCTCCCAAAATCTTCTAGAAACAATGATTTCTTTATGTAAAAATAGCACTGTATAAGTTATCTAATAACCTAAGAGACGTTCGTTATCGTCAAGGAGTCACATCATGGGACGCAAGACCACCGTCAAAAGGAGACAGGCATCACTCGTCGTCACGGCAGCCGCTGCTGCGCTGCTTTTCGCCTGCACTGACAGGGGAACCGCAGCCCCGGAAACAGGCATCCTGCTGGAGGTGACCCTGGCAGACGACGCGGCGAGCCAGGCCCTCGACGGGAAGATAGACCGACTCGAGTTCTGGGTGGCTTACGAGGCTCCCAATCAACCGGGCGACTACGTCCTCATCGCCGCCCAACCAGAACCTGTCCGAGACGTGTCAGGAAGGAGCCTGCTGTCCGACCCATGGAAAGAACTCCTCGTCCCGAAACAAGGATCCGGAGCCAAAATCCAAGTTCTGGTGGCAGCCGGGAAGGCCGATGGCACCCTGGTCGCCCTGGGGAAACTCAAAGACCCGGACTATCAGGAGTTTCTTGCTGGAAAAATCGCCAGTCGCAAGGTGTTGCTCCATGCTCAGTCTCCGGACAATCCTCCCTTCACTGTGACAGATACGGGGTGTGTGCTGCTCAGCGATACAGCAGAGGTCTTGTTCCAATCTCCCTCGGACTACGACTGCGACGGATACAAGTCGAAAGACGTGGGTGGCAACGACTGCGACGACAAGGATCCAGCAGTGCATCCCGGGGCACCCGAAGACTGCGGAAACGGAATCGACGACGACTGCAACGGGCTGACCGACCTCGATGATGACTCGGATGCGGATCACGACGGCTACAGCAAATGCGCAGGCGACTGCGACGATGGAGACCCAAACATCAATCCGGGTGCTCAAGAAGAATGCGACGGCAAGGACACGAATTGCAACGGGCTGTGCGACGACATCGACGTGGATGGAGACGGCTGGAATGTTTGCGGGACATGGAGGGGCCCTTCCTGGGACCGAACCGTCTGTGGTACAGTCGAAGAAAAGGACAAGGACTGCGCCGACAACGATTTAACCGTCCATCCCCGCGCGCCTGAAGTCTGCGACGGCAAGGACAACGACTGCAACCATATCACCGACGATGCAGACGCGGACGATGATGGATTCAACGACTGCACCAATGATTGCGACGCTGGTGATCCTGATGTGCATCCCGGGGCAGACGAAATCTGCGACGGGAAAGACAACGACTGCGATGGCTGGTGTGACTTCTCCACGAACATGGTCTCCGAACTGCCATGGGATCGAGACGGAGATTCATGGACGAGTTGTGGAAGCCTCATCAGCCAGGCCCCAAACTGCTCGGACGAGACGGACTGCAACGAAGATGCGCACTGGATCCATCCCGGTGCCCCGGAAATCTGTGACGGCTACGACACGGACTGCAACCCCAACACCCAATTTGTGTCTCCTGAAAATCAGGACTGTTTCACGGACAACGTTGGACATTGTTTCAAAGGTGCCACGTCTTGCGACGACTCGAACCCAGACGATCCCTGGCCCTGTCTGCTCCAAACCCCCGGCACCTCCGATCCCGTTCCGGACCGTATCTGCGAGGCCTACCAGGATTGCTACGACCAGTACAAAGATGACCCGGCATCCTCCCCTGCCCCGGCCGACTGTCTCCACGACCGATTGGAATGGGCCCCACCCGTTTCCTGCTGGGTTTCGTACCGCCCGCCCCAGGCAGGCGGCGCCATCTGCGGCGACCCACCATTCGTGGAACTGCCACGATGCGATACGTGCGCATCCTGTCCCTGGACGCTCTTCGTTGTGCCAGGCAGCGGATGGAACATCTCTCTTGCCACGATAGACTGGGACCAGGGAGGAGCACTGGATGACCGAGGAGAACATTTCGATCCTTGTTCTCCAAACCAAGATCCGTTCCTTTACCTGGTCGCCGACCCGCCGGACAACTGGACGCACCAGGATTCTGCGCACATCTATCTCATCTGGGCGCCCGATACAGAGCCTCGCCCGACCATTTACAACGTGACCGTCCAGATGGCTGCTTCAGGCAGCATGTGTATGGATCCGTCATTTTCCAGTGACGGCCTGCAATGCGACTTCTGAAACATCGAGACATCTCTTCCGAATCATGACTGTTCCCCACAGAGCAGCAGGCCGACTCCTGGTGGCAGGATTCGACGGCCTCGAACTT
>CAZIJS010000399.1:0-2424 GCA_964539505.1 uncultured Myxococcales bacterium | reverse complement strand
GCCGAGGTAGACGTGGCCCGTGGTGCCGGAAATGGAGATCCAGTCTCCCTCCTTGACCTCCTGACCCCTGGCACGAAACAACCCGGCATCATAGTCGATGTCGAGTTCCCCGCAGCCGGCCACGCAGACTTTACCCATCTGCCTGGCCACCAGGGCCGCATGGGACGTCATGCCGCCCTGGGCCGTGAGGATGCCCTCCGACAGGGCCATGCCCTTGATATCCTCTGGTGACGTCTCGTGCCGGACCAGGATCACGGCATGCCCAGACGCGGACAACTCGGCGGCTTTCTCCGCAGAAAAGGCCACCAGGCCCGCGGCAGCGCCGGGCCCGGCATTGAGTCCCTTGGCGATGACCTTGGCCTCGGAGAGTGCCTTGCGATGGAACACCGGCCGCAGGTACTGGTTGAGTTGATCGGGCTCTACGCGCAGCAGGGCCTCTTTTTCGTCGATGAGCCCTTCATCGACCATGTCTACGGCGATGCGAAACGCCGCAAACCCCGTGCGCTTGCCCACGCGCGTCTGGAGCAGGAACAATTTTCCGTCTTGGATGGTAAATTCCAAATCCTGCATGTCGCGGTAGTGTTTCTCGAGCTTTTCCTGAATCTCGAAGAGTTGGGCATAGCACTCGGGAAAGAGTTCCTCCATGGCTGGCGGGTCGCCTTCGATCCGGTCCTCCTTGCGCAACTTCGATGGTGTCCTGATGCCGGCCACCACGTCTTCGCCCTGGGCGTTGACCAGAAACTCACCATAGAAGCGTTTTTCACCCGTGGCGGGATCCCTGGTGAACGCCACGCCGGTCCCGGAATTTTCTCCCAGGTTCCCGTAAACCATGCATTGGACATTGACCGCGGTTCCCCATTCGCCGGGAATCTTGTGCAATCTGCGGTAGACGATGGCGCGCTCGTTGTTCCAGGATCCGAACACCGCGCCCACGGCCCCCCAGAGTTGCTCCTTGGGATCCATGGGAAACGCTTTACCTGCCCGCTCTTCGACCATGGCCAGGTAGCGATGGCAGACATCTTCCAAATCCTCTGCCTTCAACTCGCTGTCCAACTTGGCGCCCACCTCGGCCTTCTTGGCCGAAAGAATCTCTTCGAAGGCCGAATGCGGCACTTCCATCACCACGTCGCCATACATTTGGATGAGACGCCTAAAGCTGTCGAAAGCAAACCGCGGGTTGCCCGATGCGGCTGCCAGACCCTTGGCAGCCTCGAAGTTGAGCCCAAGGTTCAAAATCGTGTCCATCATGCCGGGCATGGAAACCCTGGCACCAGATCGCACAGACACCAGGAGCGGATTCGAGGCATCCCCGAACTTCGCGCCCATCTGCTCTTCCAATCCGGCCAGGGCCTCTTCCACCTGGACCTGGAGTTCCTCGGGATAGGACTGTCCGTGCTCATAATAATAAGTACACACCTCGGTGGAGATCGTAAACCCGGGAGGAACCGGCACGCCCAGCTTCGCCATCTCGGCAAGGTTTGCGCCCTTGCCCCCGAGCAGATTTTTGTCGCCTGCACCGCCGTCTGCAACACCGCCGCCAAACTTGTACACATACTTTTTGCTCATCACTTGCCTCCTCGCATGCCGAGCCTTTCGACCCCAAAGCCTCCCAACCAGTGCAACCTAGCAACGGCCGCAACCTGGCGCAAGCCTTTCCGATCCCGCCTGCTCACGGCAATTCCAAGCCACAGGGGACGATTCCCCATGAAAGATCATTCGTTCATCCGCATGGACGTGCGCATGAAACTCCAGCCCACGGAAAACAGGAGAGCGGCCCCGAAAGCCTCCAGCAACCAACGCCCGTTCGGTGCCAAACCGGACGTAAAGTCGTCTGGGTTGCGAAACCAGAACCAATTCTTCCAGACAGACATCGTGAACTGGCCCGACGAACGCAACGCATCGATGAGAAAGGCTGCTTCTTTGCCCAGGTACAAGGCCGCTCCCAAAAAAACCAACCCCACCACGAAAAGAATGCTCCTCACATCAACCTCCCGGACCTTCCACCACCGGCCCAATCATCGAAATTCGAAACTTGGATTCCGAAAGGAGCGACAAAACGGCATCGAGAACATTTTCGCCTTTCATACGTCTTTTTCCAGGAACGACAAGGAATCGAAACCAGATTGGCCAAGAAAAATTCGAACTGGTGAAGACGACTTCGTTCCGATACCCTAAGGCCAACTGGGACGCTGTCAACTTGGGGCCTCTTTCAGAGGGCCTCGACCATGCCGAGGGGCTGCAAGCCGACATGACTGCTTTCGACGAAAGAGACCATGACACCATTGGAACTCATGCAGTCTCCGACGCTCCAGCAGGCAAACGCCGTCACCACCACCTGGTCTTCGAGGCCACCACCAGGTGCAACCACGCCTGTCCGCATTGTTACAACGTCTGGGAAGCAGACCGGACCTATCCCAGCGGCCT
>CAZIJS010000398.1:0-2450 GCA_964539505.1 uncultured Myxococcales bacterium | reverse complement strand
TCCGCCTTCCTCGTTTGACTCGATACCGGCCCATCCGTCAACACAGCCGCCGCGGCGAGACGCTGAACTGCCGGCAGTATTTCCTGCACGTCGGGCAGAAGCCGAATATCGGGCTCATGTGTACGGTATCGCTCCACCATTTCTGCGATCAATGTCTCGTCCCAGTCTTTCCCGATTTCTTCCAGCGCAGCGTTGAAAATCCGCCCTCGAAGCCCATCCTCGAAAAGACCCCATGCCACGTCGAAGAAGCCTTGAATGCTGCGTTCACGCCGCAGCCACCGGTCCAGCCACCGAAAACCGCTCTTCACATAGTCTCGTTCGAGATAGAGCGTATCATCGATGTCGAAAACCAGGCAGGAAACCGGCATCTACAGGCTCACCTTGGAAAACCTGTCTGGCTCTCCCTGTCGCACGAACACGGCTTCATCATATCGAAGCATGGTGAGCCCATCTTCCCATTCGTCGTTCGCATCACATTCCAACCCGAGCACCTCCTGGGCCAGCCAAATGGGAAACTTGGCCCCAGCCTCCCAGGCAAGCGGGTATCCGCCTCCAAAACGAGGGTTCATCTCGATGATTCGGCAGGTCCCGCTTTCCTTTTCGTAGAACACCTGCACATTCAACGCTCCCCAGGCTTCAGGCAGCGCCTCACAGAGCTGCCGTACCACGTTGCGGACAGGCTCGTTTCTTTCCGACCGGCCCTTGCTCACCTCACCTGCCCGGACTTCCATCCGAAGCCTTGGCACCAGACAACGGACAGCACCCGACTGGTCCACATACGCACTCACAGTGTATTCCCGGCCAGGCGCCTTCTCCTGAACCACGTATTCGCCGCCGTCGCGCATTGCCCATCGCAGTTCGTCGAGACCCTTTGCCACACTCACACCGATGGAGGCACTGCCCTGCCTTGGCTTGACGACGACCGGATATGGTAGGGCGTTTCCAGTCTCCATGGCCTCTGCCTGCGACCATTGCCGGACCGTAGGCAGGCCCTGCTCGGTGAGCCACTGGTGTGTTCTGTCCTTGCTGAACCCAATGGCCACGGTGTCAGGGGATGAAACGTGCAGAGTCGTGCCGAACGCAGAAAATCGATCCCGTATCTCGGCCAAAACCGGCAACTCCGGATCGATGGTGGGAACCACCAGGTCCACCGTTTCTCGCCGACAGATGGATTCGAGCGCATCGACGTATTCAGGCGCAGTGGCACGTGGAACCAAGTACCCCTTGTCCACCAAATACATTGCAGGCGCCGTTGCAGAAAGGTCGGCCCCGAGGATACGGCCATCGAGCCCCATTTCCGCCAGCGCCTTGCGAAACAGCTTCACCAGGGCGCCGCGCCGCCCCACTGCCGTGAACAGAACTGTGAATCTACGTGCCATCACTGACTCCCGCAGGCGCCTGCATTCCTTGGGTTCCTCGATGACCAGCCGTTCCGAGAAACAGTGGCATGGTCATTCCAGCCCCGTGATCGATGCCTTCTCTGCGAACGACCTTCCAGATCGTGAGGAACAAAATCTTGATGTCCAGCCACAGGGACCAGTGATCCACGTACCAGACATCCATCTCGAATTTTTCTTCCCAACTCAAGGCATTGCGGCCGTTTATCTGGGCCCAACCAGTGATCCCGGGCCTGACATCATGGCGTCTCGCCTGCTCGGGCGTATATCGGTCCAGGTACTCCATCAAAAGCGGCCGGGGCCCCACGAGGCTCATCTCTCCCTTCAAGACATTGATGAACGTGGGCAGTTCGTCGAGGCTGGCAGCCCTCAGAAATCGGCCCAACCGAGTCGTCCTGTCTGCATCGAATTCCGGCCCGTCCTCCCCGGGCCTGGCATGCCGCATG
The DNA here is from genome assembly GCA_964539505.1 of uncultured Myxococcales bacterium. Taxonomy (GTDB): domain Bacteria; phylum Myxococcota_A; class Polyangia; order HGW-17; family SLPX01; genus CAZIJS01. The sequence continues at coordinate 607 of CAZIJS010000398.1, read as the reverse complement.
GTACGAAACTTCAGCAGTTCGAATGGAACGCCATACCTTCCTGGCCGTTTCTGGCGAAACAAGACAGGCTTGCCCATAGTTGCGCGGATCGCCGCCCCAATGGCCAGCATGCCAGGCCCCAACAACGTCAGGCCCACACCCGAACCCACCAGATCCATCAGGCGTTTCAAGGTCTCCTCGATCCGTCGGTCGGCCTGCATCATGCCCTCCATGTCTCGTTCGGCCTTGACTCAATAAGCAATGGAAGCCGAGTCTCACCTCTGAAACCGAACGAGGAGGTCCCAAATTCGGGACGGAATCCGACGAAATACGGTCAGGCCGTTCCTCAATGAGACATCGGACGGCTGCATGCCCGAGGCTGCCGCGGTCATACCCACCAGGTCGTCAAACAGCAAGGACTGGAACAGGAGCATTTCCATTCGCTGAAATTTCTTCTCGCCTGGTTCGAACACGCCAACTTTCCTCAACCAAGCCTGGATAAGGGTCTCTTTCCATCGCGGCGGCCGCAACTCCTGCAAAACGATCGAGGGAATCTCCGTCCCGAGCAGCGAATGAGCCATGTCCAACGAGAAAAAGACCGATGTCTTGAGTGAGCGGCGCTCCACCT
>CAZIJS010000397.1:0-2470 GCA_964539505.1 uncultured Myxococcales bacterium | reverse complement strand
GGTCCGAATTTCCAAATGGACGGATGCGGCCGGGGCCTTCCTGAAAGACTCGGACACGGAAGGCGACTATGCCCTGGCATCTGCGGCGGTCTGGCTCCGGTTCGATCCAGAGGCAGGCGAAGTGGTGGATATCAAAATCGCACTCGGTGCGGTGCGCCCCCTTCCTGTACTCGTTCCCTATGTCGGAGGGCTGGTTGGCCACAAGCCCGATGACGGTTGGATGCAGCAAATTGGTGAGGTCGTGGCCGAGTCTGTCGCCCCCCTGGAAGACATGCGCGCCAGCGCGGCGCACCGCAAGCGTGTCCTGTCGGCACTCGCCAAGAGGGCGGCTCGCCGGGCTCTGGAAAGAACCGGCGCACTGCCGCCCCGGGAGACCTCGACTCTATGAACGCACAACCTCCTCGACGATGAGATTTGGAGAGAATCGATGAAAGTACGTTTCACTCTCAATGGCAGACCCTGCACATGGGAAGTGCAGCCAGACGAGACCCTGCTCGACGCCCTGCGCGAACACGGGGTGACGAGCGTCAAACGCGGCTGTGAAGAAGGGGTGTGCGGCGCTTGTACGGTTCTGGTGGACGGAAAGCGTCTCAACTCCTGCCTTCTCCTGGCAGGACAAATCCAGGACCGGTCCGTCCTGACCGTGGAAGGCCTGGGCACCGTCCAGTCTCCCCATCCCATCCAGGAAGCATTCGTCAAGGCCGGTGCCGTGCAGTGCGGCTACTGCACTCCCGGCATGGTCCTCGCCACGAAGGCCCTGCTCGACGAAAAGCCCGATCCAAGCGACCGTGACATCAAGACGGCACTCGACGGCAACCTTTGTCGCTGCACCGGCTATGTGAAAATTCTCGACGCGGTCAAGCTCGCTGCTCAATTGATACGCACAAGCGACGAACGAGACGAACAGGACGGGGGTGTGGCATGACCAAACCACAAGGACGCAACGACTGGAAGGTGGTCAATCATTCCGTCGAAAAAGTAGACTCTCTCGGCCTGGCCACAGGGGCTCCCGCCTTCACCGACGACCCCCCGATTCGCGGCCTGCTCCACGGCATGATCCTCACCTCGCCCCATGCCCATGCCCGGATCGTGCATATCGACACCAAGAAAGCCGAGGCTCTCGATGGAGTCTACGCGGTGCTCACTCATAAGAACGTTCCGCGTGTCCCGCACACCACGGCGGGCCAGGGCTACCCGGAACCATCTCCTTACGACACTTTCATGCTCGACTCCAAGGTCCGCTACGTCGGAGATCGCGTGGCGGCGGTAGCGGCTGAAACCAAGGAACTGGCGCGGAAGGCATGCTCTCTGATCGAAGTGGAATACGAACTCTACGAGCCGGTCTTGGATCTGAGAAAAGCCATGGATCCCCGCGCTCCGAAAATCCACGATGAGGACGACGCCAAGGTCCTCATCCCCATGGAATGGGATCCCCAAAGGAACCTGGCGGCACACAACGAATTTCAAATCGGAGACTTCGCCAAGGGCATGGCAGAATCGGACATTCGCATCGAGGCGGAATACGAAACCCACTATGCACAGCATTGCCCCATCGAGCCCCATATCACCATCACTTTCCTCGATGAGCGAGGCAGACTGGTCATCCGGACATCCACCCAAGTTCCCTTCCACGTCCGGCGCATCGTGGCCGCTTGCTGCCAGATTCCCGTAGGGGACATCCACGTGATCAAACCAAGGATCGGAGGCGGGTTCGGGGCGAAGCAGGAAGTGCTTCTCGAAGACATCTGTTCCATGCTCACGCTGAGAACCGGACGTCCCGTGAAAATCGAATACAGCCGATCCGAAGAATTCGTCTCCTCCCGCACGCGGCATCCTGCTGTCGTCAAAATGGGGCTGGGCCTGAAAAAAGACGGCAGCCTCAACGCCGTCAAGATGGACGTGCTCCTCAACACAGGGGCATACGGCTCCCATGCCCTGACCGTGGGTTGCAACTGCGGCTCCAAGGTCTTGCCCTTGTATAAGAGCCCCAACATCTATTTCAACCTCGACTCGGTGTACACAAACCTCCCGGTGGGAGGCGCATACCGAGGCTATGGAGCCACTCAGGCGGCCTTCCCCATGGAATGTATCATGGACGAAGCAGCCGAAGCCCTTGGCATGGACCCCATCGATCTGCGCATCCAAAATCACATCCGGACCGGTGAGTCCTCACCTGTCTTCAAGGCGCTCGGTGAAGGCAGGGCGGGCGTGGAGATGACCATCGGCTCCTGCGGACTGGACGAATGCCTCCGTCTCGGATCCGCAGCCATCGGCTGGTCTGAAAAGCGCAAGCGCCGTGACGAAGGTCCCATCAAGCGGGGTGTCGGAATGGCAGCCCTCATGCAGGGCTCGTCCATCCCGGAAATCGACATGGGTTCGGCGTTTATCAAGCTCAATGAAGACGGCTCCTTCAATCTGCTCGTGGGCGCCACGGACCTGGGCACCGGCTCGGACACGGTCCTGGCCCAGA
>CAZIJS010000396.1:0-2484 GCA_964539505.1 uncultured Myxococcales bacterium | reverse complement strand
CGCCATGCTCAACCGAGAGGACTGGATCATGATACGCAAGATGCGAGAGAAGGGGACGACCCGATGGTGCCGCTGTTCAGCGACGTCCGGCGTCTGGGCCTGCTGGACGACAGCAAACCCCTGGTGCAGGCTGTCAACACGGTGCTGCGTTTCGTAACCGGAAACCGGAAAACCGTGCTGTACGACTGCCGGCACGGGTTTGCCCATCGAGTCTGTTTTGCTCTCTACGACCTCCAATTTCCCGCCTGGCGCACCCTGGGCAGGGATCGGCACGGCAAGCGCAGGGAACGGGACATCAAGAGGATCCTGCTGGGCGACTCCAGCGAATCGGCCAGCGTCCGGGCCGGCTGGGCCTTGGCGTGCGCCATGGGTCACGGCCATCCGGGGACCGTGCATCGAAGCTATCTGCATTATTTCGGAGACTGGGCAGAGCAGTGCGTACCGCTGCCGAAGATCAAGGGAAGAGCCCGCATCCGCCACCTCATCGATCTGGACCAGGCGCAAACGCACACGCTGGCCGGAAATGGGGAGGAATTTGATCTGGAAATGTCCAGTTTCAGGCAGGCGACTCCCGCCATCGTCCTCGAGATCCTCAGCCTGATGCAAAAGGAAACGGCGCCGAAGGAGGCAGCACAGAGACTGCGTCTCTCTCCGCAGTGGAGCGCCAGATTCGAGGAAGACATCGTCCTCATCGCCCGGCATGTAAGCGTTCCCCGAAAGAAACGCATCCCGCATGAGGAAACAAGCCGCCTGCACGCCCTGCTGGCGCAATCGCCTTCTCTCAAGCGGATGCCGCCCAAAACACTGTCGGATTTTCTGACCATGACGCAGGCACGGATGGATGCCTGGCGAGCGATCGATGTGGCTCGCTTTCGCGGCCTGGAGGAATGGCCCCTCCTGATCGGTCGGCAGCAGCAGCTCCTGTTGTGGAAACAAGACCATTTCCAGCTGGCGCAGGCCTTCCTGCAATATCTGGGAATGACTCGAGAATACTACAGCCTCATCGCCTCGGAGCGAGTGGACGAGACCATGGCCGACTGGGCACGGCAGGCAGGCTTCGAGCTGGTGCTTCCGCACCAGGTGCCCGGCCATTCGAATCCCATCGCGCTGGACATCGCCTGGATGGATGCCGAACGGATCTACCGCACCGAGCGCTTCTGTTCCCTGTTCTTCCATCCTGCCCGGAACGGAATATTCTCCCGCCGGGCCAACCTGGTGATGCTCTTTGTCGCATTTGCCGCAGCCGCCTGCATGGAAACCGACGAGCATCCCATCCCGCCCGTCTGATTCCAGCCTTTGGCAATCCTTTGCTATGATCCTCCCATGAACCAGGCTACCACGATACCCGAGCGGGACCGGCTCCTGCGACTGCTGGAGGCACACAAGCCGCACATGATGCGTCGCTTCGGTGTGCTCGATCTTGCCCTGTTCGGTTCCGTGGCCCGAAACCGGGCAACGGCAGGCAGCGACGTGGATATCCTGGTCTCCTTCGACGGACCGGCCACCTCGGACCGCTACTTCGGGCTGCAGTTCTACCTCGAGGATCTGCTGGGCTGCCCCGTGGACCTGGTGACGAATACCGCCCTTCGCCCGGAACTTCGCCCCTTCATCGAACGCGAAGCCATCCATGTCTGAAACGGAAAAACCGCTACGAACATGGTTCTTCTATGTCGAAGACATGCAGGATTTTGCCGAGAAGGTGCTGGCATACACGGAGGGACTGACATACGAGCAGTTCATCGACTCGGGCATCACCTATGATGCCGTCCTGAGAAACCTGGAACTGATCGGAGAGGCGGCCAGGAATGTGCCTGATGAAGTGCGAAACGCACACCCGGAAATCCCCTGGCGGATGATCGTCGCCCTGAGAAACCGACTCATCCACGCCTACCTGGGCATCGACAACGAGACGATCTGGAGCGTGATCCAGGATTCGGTGCCACTGTTGCTGGAACAGCTGGCAGAAATAACCAAGCCTTGATCCGGGCGCGCGAGCCCTTGAGCAGGTATTTCTGGCGCCTCATGTTGATGGAAGCGACCAAAACAACTTACGCTGTGGGCTTGATGTGCCCACTGACGCCCCCCCCCTCAAACCGTCGTTGCAAACAAAGAAAAGGGCGTTTTTCCCCGGATTTTCCGTCGAACCGGGCAAATACGGGACTCTTCGGCAGCCTGACGGTCATTTCCCGGGCTTCGGGCTTTCCTCCGAGTGTTCGTCCTGGTTTGACTCCTTCTCTTCCGACGAGATCACCCGCCAGCCCCGGGCCCGGATGGCCTGTTGAAGGGCGCTCAGGCGCTGGAAGGTTTCGTCGTCGCCTTCCAGGAGCGCCACCACCATCTTCCCTTCCAGTTTGTGCCCATGCAGGCGCCGCATGCGCAGGATGCCCAGGGTCATGCGTTCGGCAAAGGAAAGGCGGGGCCGGAACCGATCCATCAGGGCACCGAATTCATCGAGGGAGAACTGCTCCGGATGCCGGGTCAGCT
>CAZIJS010000395.1:0-2512 GCA_964539505.1 uncultured Myxococcales bacterium | reverse complement strand
CGGCAAGCTGGAACATCGCGAGCAAGGAAATGGCAGACAGACCCAGCAGACATCCAGCAAATCTTCGCCGAAACGAGGGCGCCGCAACAAATGATTCGATGCGATCCCCCCGCTTCCCGAGCGCAACGGTGGCATGGCCCCCTGCGAATCCGAGGAGCCCAGGCGAACGATCCCTCTTTCCACGAATATCCGCTGATTGCTTCGCCGGACGGGTCACAGCGCACCTCCTCGCAGATGCTCGGGGAGATGGTCCGGATCCATCCCCGCGTAGTCACAAAGATGATGGCACTGCCGACAGGACTGGATCAATGGCCCGGGAAGCCGAAATCCCTTCACGGACTCCACCTCGGCCAGGGCCGCCGCCACCTGTTTCTCACTACCCTCCAGGAGCAAGGTCACCGCCCCCTGGCTGCCACCGATACCTCCAGAGGCCACCAGCCGCACCGAGACATGGAACAAGAGGTCGAAAGCCTCGCGCTCGGTGACCACCCTGGCGCCCATGAGTGGAATCATCCCCACCCTGGCCCCAAGGCTCCTGTCCAATCGATCCCTTCCCAGGGCTGCCACCGCGTCGGGCACGGAAGGGACCAACTTTTCGAGCCCCACCGGCACCACCACCTGCCAACCGTTGGCCAGGAAACGCGGAAGCAGCCGACCCGCGGTCCCGCCGTCTTCTGCGGCCACCAGCACCCCGGCCCGACCTTCCGTATCCACTGCGTTGGCCCCCTTGACCAGGACCTTGGGCCGCTCGGGCCAAGCCAAGGCATCCAGGGGCGCCACATCCTCCTCGCTCCCCTTACGGAACACCTTGTTTCGGAGTCGTTCCGACCTGGGGGTCACACAAAGAGTGCCCCTGGTCACGATCCCCGCGACGAACCGACTCGGGTCGGTGGCCTTTCCGGTGCAGGCCTCCACCACCTGGGAATTCGTGCTCCCCGCCCCGATGATGAGCAGGCCCTGGTCCATGGCCTCCTGCACCTCGGGAAGGGCTGCCACGGCCCGGCCGATGATGCGCTTGGACTCGTCTGGGGTCAATGTCAACAGAGCCTTCATGTGGTCCTCCAAAGAGTGTCATTGCACCCAGGGATACACCCACCACCGGTTTCGATGCAACCCCACCAGACCGGGAATCATTCCGGGAGATGCTCACCTGGGCCAAAGCACCTGGACGGGAGTTGCCGAATCCGTTTGGGTGCCGTCACCGAGTCTGCCGTCTGGATTCCATCCCCAGCACCAGGCGCTCCCGTCCCGGGCCAGGGCACAGGTGTGGCCGCCCACCGTCACTGCCGAAGCCGGGGGCATGCCCACCACGGCCACGGGGACCGCCCGGTCGGTGGTGGTGCCGTCGCCCAGCTCGCCCCGGTGATTGCCGCCCCAGCAACGCAGGCTCCCGTCTGCGACCAGGGCACAGGCATGCTGGCCGCCTGCTGCCAGGGCCACCGCCCCGGTGAGGTTGGAGACAGGCACGAAGACCGCGGAATTCGTCCCGCCTCCGTGGCCCAACTGGCCCACGCTGTCGTCCCCCCAGCAGACCGCGGTCCCGTCTTCCTTCAACGCGCAGGTCGCATAGTCCATGCAGGCGATCTCCTGGACCTGGGTCAGTCCGGACACCGCCACGGGCTGGGAGGAATCGACCCACTGGCCGTTCCCCAACTGTCCCGCATTCCCGTTGCCCCAGCAGAACACTGTTTCATCCTGGAGCAGCGCACAAGAATGGAACGCTCCCACGCAGACATCCTGGCCCGACGAGATGGACAGCACCTGGACCGGCACCCGGGAATCGACAGTCAGGCCGTTGCCAAGCTGCCCTGTGTTTCCCCGACCCCAACACCAGACCGCCCCATCTTCCGCCAAGGCACAGGAATGATACCAGCCGGCAGCCACAGCCGAGACAGGCCCCAAACCTGCAACTGACCTCGGAATGGACCAGTCGTTGTTCACCGACCCGTCGCCCACCTGTCCGTCCCTGTTGTTGCCCCAGCACCACAAAGCAGCCTGGGCGTCGATGGCGCAGGAAACCATGCTCCCGACGGAAATGGACGACACCGCATCGAGGTTCAGGACACGGACAGGAGTCGCCGAATCCTGGTAGGTCCCGTCACCGAGCTGTCCGAAGTGGTCTGCCCCCCAACACCAGGCCCTGCCGTCATCCAGCAATCCGCAGGTGTGCGACCCAGCCGACAAGGCCACGAAACCCGGACAGTCCGCCGGACAGGTCAGGTGCGTCTCTGCAAAGTCCAGGTCGCAGACTTCGTCTCCGCAGCGGTGGGCACAGGCAGACTCGTCCAACCTGCAATCCGCACTGCATGCCAGGTCACCCACGTAGTATCCCAGGGTCTCGCAATCCCGCCCCAGCAGGTCGGTAGCATCGCATTCTTCGCCCGCGGCCTGATTGACGTGACCGTCTCCGCATTCCACCGCAGAACAGTCCGCATCGCAGTCGGAACTGTCCTGCCCCCCCGAGTCACAGTCCTCGCCCTGCTCCACAAGGTGATTGCCACACCGAGGCTCC
>CAZIJS010000394.1:0-2525 GCA_964539505.1 uncultured Myxococcales bacterium | reverse complement strand
CCTCGGACTTCTTTTCGTCTTCGGCCTTCTCGTCTTTCTCGGATTTCTTTTCGTCTTCGGCCTTCTCGTCCGCCCCGGCCGCTTCCTGAGAGGCAGCGCCCGCTCCTGCGGCCCCGAATGCCGGCGTCGGACCAGCCTCTGCCGGGGTCTGAGCCACCTCGTCCTTGGGCAAGTCTTTTCGGCGGAGAATGGCCTTCAGGGTCTGCTCTCCCTCGGGGCTGAGCACGTCGAATCGCACCCCCATGCCGGGCGCCACTTTTCTGCGGGCAGGATCGTATTCTCGAATCCAGACCACCGTGCCATCCCCTGCCATCAAAGGAGAGCCGTCCTGGAGGAGAAATTCGAACTTGAGCTTGGTCCCCACCTCCAAGGGATTCTTCGTCCTGATGAAGATGCCTCCCCGACTCACGTCCACTGCGTATCGTTCCACGAATTCGTCCAGAGTGGCGCTCTTGAACTTGATTTTCAGTTTGATGGGTTTCTTCTCAGTCATGGTCTTCCATAGGTGTCTCTTGGAATGGTCTTGGGCACAGCGGGGCCCGAACCCGGTACGGACCATGGCGCAAAATGCATCAGACCTTGGAGGCTTTCTGGCCGCACCGACACAATAGACTATTTTTTTTCAGGTTTTCTTGCAAACTTTTTCAATGAATTTTCCACGCTTGGCCAAGGGGCTTTGCTCCACGGTCGCCACTTTGCGCCATGCTGCGATCCATGAAAACCTGAATCACCGGGGCGTCTGGGTCAACGAACGTCTTGCAGAGCCCATCCGAGAGGCTCGAATCCGCCCCGGTCGTCTGTGGGCCGAACGGCAGCCAACTGCGCATCGTGTTCCAGGAGCAGCGTCCATCCTTCGCGCAGGGCCAGGGTCAAAAACCAACGTTTCTCCTCGACGGTCACCAGGGGATCGTTGTCGTAGGCCATGTTCCAGGTGGGCTTGAGATGCCACCTGGTGGGGAAAAGGTCCGCGGAAAAGACGAACGTCTCGCTGCCCGCATCGATGCGCAGGAGCTGCATCCCGAGTGTGTGACCGCGGCAGGGCAGCAGGAACAGGCCGGGAGCCAACTCGGCTCCCCCCTCCAGGAGATTCCAATCCACCTCCCCGGCGATGGGATGAAAATCCCGGGCCAGGTACGATCCCCTGTCCTTGGGGCTGGGTGAGAGCGCCCATTCCCAATTGAGGCGCTGTACGTGATGCCGGGCATTCGGGAAGGTGGGGACGGTCCGGCCGGACTCGTCCAGGCGGCTGATGCCCCCTGCATGGTCGAAATGGAGATGGGTGATCACCAGGTCGGTCACATCCTCGGGCGAGGTGCCCATCGCGCCCAGTTGCCCCACCAGATTCTCATCCTCCAGGGCATAGATGGCTCGCTCCTTGGAGGAATATTTGCTTCCAAAACCCACATCCACCAGGATTTTTCTGGCGCCCTTGCTCACCAGGAGCACCCTGGTGACCATGGGGATCCGGTTCTCCTCGTCGGGTGGGATCTTCTTGGACCAGAGTGCCCGGGGCACGATCCCGAACATGGCCCCTCCGTCCAGGCCGAACCGGCTGGCAATGAGAAAATCTATCCTCGTGTCTCCAATCTGCAGGTGCATGACCAAGGTCTCCTACGATCCCTCCCCAGCGGTCATGAGTGGTGCCAGGGCAGCGAGCACCTGGTCACAGACCTCTGCAACGGGACCTGTCCCGTCCACGGCCACTGCAGATTCCCCCGCCTGAGCAAGCAGGTTGTGATACTTCGCCCGGATCGCTTCCTGGACCGGCTCGTCGTCGAAAATCTCCTTTTCGGTCCTACCCGAACGTCTCTGGCTCGCCAGGGCCACGGGCACGTCCACCAAGACCACGAGATCCGGTTTTGGAGCGTGGCGGTTGATGGATGCCACCCATTCTTCCGGCAGGTCCTGGGACTGATAGGCAAGAGAGGACCAGAGATACCGGTCGCACAGGACCCAGGTCCCCGCGGCCAGGGCCGGCGCGATCTCACGATACCAATGTTCCAGGCGGTCGGCCGCGAAGAGCAGGGCCAGCAGGGCCCGGTTCGTGTCGAAACTGCCCAGCAGGGCCCGAATGTGCCGGCCCACAGAGCCCGAAGAGGGCTCTGCGGTCACATGCACGGCCAATCCCCGCGCCCTGAGCCGTTCGGCCACCAAGTTCGCCTGGGTGGTGGTTCCTGCGCCGTCGATGCCCTCCAGGACGATGAAACGGCCCAAATTCCTCTTGGCCCCCTCCTCAGTCCTCATGGGCATCCTGCTCCCGCCGGGCATCCACGTAACGCACCGCGCCGAACCGTTCCACGAGTTCGTCATCGAACCGATCGGCATAGGCCGCAACGCTTTCTATCATCTCGACGACCTCCGAAAGGTCCAGGTCCACCGTGGTCCTGTCCGCCGTGACCAGGGCCACCCCCTCTCTCAGGGCAAAGGCGCAAGACCAGAGCACATCGGCATTGGCAGAAAGGAGAAATTCAAGGAACGCCTCCCGGTTTTCCTCTGGGACCAGCACCACCGGTGCCACGGTTTGG
>CAZIJS010000393.1:2035-2532 GCA_964539505.1 uncultured Myxococcales bacterium | reverse complement strand
CGCAATGGGATGCGGCGACGCACCTCAACAGGCTGGTCAGCCGGGGGGGCAAGACCGCGGTGACCGACACCGGGGCATGCGCCTGCGACGCCACCGGGGATGCCACCCAGACCGACAGTCAGGTGTGGGATCAGCAATGCAAGCCGTCTGCGTGTGCGGATTCCGAAATCTCCGGCGCCTCTTGGCTCTGGGACCCCATCCATTCGGGGACCTGCGTGAACTGGCCCAAGCTGGACGGGGCAGGCCACGACGCCGACGAATGCCTGTCCCTGTCGGACTTCTACAAGTTTTCCGAGGATCCACCCAGGCTGCGCCGGGGCCGCTGGATCTGGGATGGGGAGACGATGGAAGGAGGTGAGCCTCAAGCTCTCGCCGGCAACCTGGTGAAGCTGGCAGTATCCTGGCGTTTTCCCGATGAATTGGGCGACAAGAGCAAAAACAGGGTGGTGCCCATGCGCGAGCCGCTGCGGTTTCCATCGGGCAACGCAGGCTTGGAA
>CAZIJS010000393.1:0-2025 GCA_964539505.1 uncultured Myxococcales bacterium | reverse complement strand
GTCACGACCTGGCCGAGGTCCTCGCTCCGGAGGTGATTCTCACCGACGCAGCGGCCCAGGCAGTGGAAGTCGGCCGGGTGTCTCCCAGGCTGCAGGGCCTGGTGGCGAGCCAGGATGGCACGCATCTGTACCTGGTGGGCTACGACCGGTTCATGGATGGCATGCTCGATGTCCGGCAGGTGGCTGTGCCGCCCGAGACGGAGATTCCCAGCCTGGACATGCCCTCTGCCGTGGCGCGGCTGGAAAAGAGCCTGCTTGTGGCCTTGGCACCAGCAAGCGGCCCGGAGACAGGCGGCAAGACAGTCACGTTCTATGTGGAGCAGGAGAGCGGAGCAGAGCCTGGCAGCCCGGCGGCGGGTAGTGCTGGCTTGAATCTCTGGGTGGGATTGTTCGACAGGGCCGAGGCATCCCTGGAACGTGCCCAGGATATCTTCGGGCCCTCGGACATCCGGCCTGCGGCCATGTCGCGGCCTCGGATCGTATTCGAGCCGCTGCGTGGCAGGCTGTTGTTGGTGGGTGGTGGCGAGGAAGGACGGACCGAGGCATGGAGCTACGCCCCCGGCACCGGGCAATGGAGGCGCCTCGATGGTGCAGGCCTGCCGGACATTGTCAGGGGTGTGTCTGTGACCCTCGACCCCATCGAGCGGGTGGTCTACGTGATGGGTGAAGACGGGCAGGGACAGGGCCGGCTGTGGGAGTTTCGGTCCTGGCAGGACCGGTTCGTGGAGCTGGATGTGCCAGGGGGCCAGGCCCGGGGCTGGGCGGCCCTGGGAGTGGACCGTGCCACCCACCGGCTCCTGGTCTACGGAGGGAGGCGGGAGGGAGAGTTGCTGGGAGACCTCTGGTCGGCGGCCCTGCCCCTGCGCGACTGGCGTCTGGAATGGGGGGGAGGAGAGCAGGGCCCGCAGGCCCGCAGCGACGCGCTCCTGGTGCCGGACGGACGGCTGGGTCGCCACCTGGTGGCGGGCGGGGTGACTGCGGAAGGGCCGCGGCCCTTCGAAGCCTGGAGCTTTTCACATGGCCGCGGCTGGATACGCAGTCCGCTTCGCCGGGGAGGGGCGCAGGGAGGAATCCAGCAGGTGGACCAGTACCAGGCCGCACGGTACGTCTACCAGGGCAGCGAGGACTCGGTGGGCCAGGGTCTGCTCACCGTGGCCACCCTGCGGTCCCAGGAACCCTGTGTTGGGGTGGAGGTGCGAGACAGCAGCGGCAAGCGGATATCTGGCGACCTGGAATGCCGGGACGAAGACCGGCAGGTGGTGTTCTGGGCCCTTCCGGGAGAACGATACTTCCTGGAGGTGTTCGCCCTGCCGGGATTTCCGGGGGGCGCAGTGGCCGACGTGCAGGTGGAGTTCGAGGCCCGTCGGCCCGAGGAAGCCGAGCGCATCCAGGTGGGCAGGGCGCGGGATCTGGCACTGGTGGCAGATGGCAGGCGTCTGGCTGTCCTGACGCGGCGAAAGCTCGATGTCTACGACCTTTCTCCATGGAATTCCCAGCCTGCAGGCATGGTCCGGCTGCAGGGTCTTGGCACGGACATGGCGGCCATGAGCGGAAGGGACCTGTTGGTGAGCCTGGTGGGCCGTTCGGGCCTGGTGGAGCTGCACGTGGTGGGAGAGCCGGAGCTGGTCCAGCAATGGCCGGCACAAGCAATTGGGCGGCGTGTGGTCTTCGGCCGGGGGCAGGCCTACCTGGCGGGCCTGACCCGGGTTTGGGCCCTGGACCTGGCGGCGGGAGGTACCGAGGCATGGAGCCTGGAGACAGGAGAACTGGTCACGGGTCTGGCCCTGGTGCGCGGCGTTTTGTTGGTGGCCGGGCCTGGGCGACTGCGGGCTTACGACGTGACCGGCCCCATGCCGCGGCAGACCGACGAAGAGTCGCTCTGGGGCATTGCAGAGGGCATGCTGGTGCATGGCAGGACAGTAGCAGTGGGAGAGTGCAATGTATGGGAATGGCTGCGCTGCGAGCTGGGCTGGAGGACCTGCGAGCGGAGGGGCTTGGGCGAGCTGTTCGTGCTGGACGGCGAGG
>CAZIJS010000392.1:0-2552 GCA_964539505.1 uncultured Myxococcales bacterium | reverse complement strand
GGAACGGCGCGAAGACGGCTGGCACCTCGATGAAGATCTCTTGTCGGCCATCGAGATCCCAGACACCCACGAAGACGTGGTGCGCGAGAGGCTGGCCACCTTGGAACCTGCTGAACTCGATGTGCTCGAGAAAGCAGCGGTTTGTGGCGAGACCTTTTGGTTGGATCTCGTGGTGGCCCTGTATCGTGCGCCCACCCTGGACCAGGGTGACCCGGACGGACCAAGGCTCGACGACATTGCGGAGAGCGGTGACAAGAATCAAAACAGCGTGACCGCTGCACTTCAGCGGCATGTAACCAGAGGATTCATCGTGGAGCGGCGCAGCACGCAGATTCGAGGAGAGCAGGAATATCGGTTCAGCTATCCTCCAATCTGGGACCTGGTCTACCAGCGAGTGGAAGATGGTCGGCGCCGCAGGCTCCACAAGCTCGTTGCCCAGTGGTTGGAGTTGCGGCCGGAGGGACGATCGGGCAGCCACCAGGTGGAGGTGGGGCGTCATTTGGAGAAGGCCGGGGACATGGCGGCAGCCGCGCAACGCTATCGCAGGGCGGCGGACATGGCAAGAAACAACTATGCCAACGATCGGGCCATCAATCTTTATGGCAAGTCACTCGAGTGCATCGGCCAGTCGGACGTGGCAGTGCGCATGCATCTCTGGCACGACCTGGGGTCGGTCCACGAACTCAAGGGCGAGTACGACGATGCGCTTGCTGCCTTCGAAAAGATGCTTCGTCTGGCTTGGGTGATGGCCAGCAAGGCAAAGGGGGGGGTGGCCTTCAACAAAATGGGCCGGATCTGGCGCCAGAAAGGAGAGCTGTCCCTGGCGTTGGACTATCTCCAAAAAGGCAAGGACCTCTTCGAGCAGGCGGGGGACGAACGAGGGATCGCTGGCTCTCTCGACGATATCGGACAGGTCCTCTGGATGCAGGGAAAATACGAAGATGCGCTCAACCGCAGCGCCGCAGCTCTGGAGCGCCGCAGGAGGATCGGCAATCTCCAGTCCATCGCCTCATCTTTGACCAACGTGGGCAACATCGAAAAAGCCCGGGGCCTGCTCAACGAGTCGGCCTCGTGCCACGAAGAGGCCCTGGCTCTCAGACGCGAGATCGGCGACAGGGCAGGAGTGGTGGTTTCCCTCCACAGCCTGGCGCACCTCGAGTTTCTCCGGGGAAACGTGCCCCGTGCACGCCAGCTATGGATCGAGGCGCTCTCGGCTGCCGAGGACATCGGGGCGGTGCCCATGCAGGCCCAGATTCTCGGATGGCTCGGTGACGTGGCCCTGGATGACGGCAACGCATCCGAGGCTCGGCAGCGCTTCGAAGAGTCCCGGCAACTCTGCACGGAACTGGACGACAAACGCATCCTGGCACAGGCACTCCAGGGACTCGCCCTGGTGGAGTTGGAGGAAGGCGGCGATCAAGCCAAGGCGTTGGGCCTGGCCGACAAGGCGCTTCGCATCGCAGAGCGCGGCGGATTCAAAGATGCCATGGGACACACCTATCTCGTCCTCGCCAAGGCCAAGGCCAAGACCCTGTTCGACGCCAGCGGGACGGATTCGGGAAAGACCGCGGAAGATTTCTATGAGAAGGCCACTGCCCTGTTCCGGGAATTGGGCAACGAGGCGGAATTGGCAAAAGCGCTCCTCGAGTACGGAGAGTTCCTGGCCGAGCGGGCCGATCCGGAGCGGGCCGGAAACGTCTTGAACGAGGCTAAGGAAACCATGGCCAGGTTGGGGATGCGCGGCTGGCGCGATGCCGCGGCACTGCTCGATACCCTGGGCGTCAGTGAGGAAGAATAGTCGATTCCATGCCGGGAGCAGAACGAGACAGCAGCAGAAATCCAGAAGAACAGGGTGACCGACTGCTGCGAGTTTCCAACCTGAAATACAGTCATCCAGATGGGGTCAAGGTCTTCGACGGATTGGACCTGGATGTCAGACCTGGCGAGATCGTCGCCATCATGGGAGGGAGTGGAACAGGGAAGACCACGTTGGCGGAGTTGGTCTTCAAGTTGCGCAGTGGCAACGTGGTCAAAGGCGAGATCGCCATGGACATGGACCGGTCCGCCCTGCTGTTGCAAGACGCCGCCCTCTTCGAGCATCTCACGGTGGGTAAGAACCTGGCCCTCGTCTTGCGGAGACGTGGCCGCAAGGCGGACCGCGATACTCAGGCGGGGCTCCTGGAACGAGTGGGGCTCGATGCATCTTTCCTGGACCGCAAGCCGGACAGTCTCAGCGGCGGTCAGGCCCGTCGCGTCGCCCTGGCTCGGGCCCTGGGTGCAGACCCCGAACTCATCTATTGCGACGAACCTTCCGCCGGACTCGACCTCGATGCAGTCCGTCAAGTGGGACATTTGCTTCGGAAGGTGGTTTCAGGCGGCAAGCGCGGCGCCGTGATCGTGACCCACGACGCCCTGCTTGCCGCGGTGGCCGCCGACCGGGTCCTCCTTCTCGACCAGGGGATGCTGGTTCCCGTGGCGGACTGGTCCCAGCAGGGACCTTGCGGGGACGAGGAGGAACTCCAGTACAGGACTGCGCTCATCGAGAGTTGCCT
>CAZIJS010000391.1:0-2609 GCA_964539505.1 uncultured Myxococcales bacterium | reverse complement strand
AGGGCGAACCAGTGGCCTACATGGTGGGGCACAAGGAATTCTGGTCGCTGGATTTGAAAGTGGATCCCAGGGTGCTGGTGCCCAGGCCGGAGACGGAACTCCTGGTGGAAAGCGCGCTGGAATTGCTCACCGGCATCGAAGAGCCGCTGGTGGTGGACCTGGGCACGGGCAGCGGCGCCATTGCCCTGGCCCTTGCCGAGGAAAGGCCCGACGCCCGGATCCTGGCCACGGACCTGTCGGCCGACGCCCTGGAACTGGCAGCAGAGAATGCCGCGCGCCTGGACCTGGCCGTGGAATTTCGCCAGGGCGACCTGTTCGATCCCCTGGCAGACATCCGGGGCCAGGTGACGCTCCTGGTATCCAACCCTCCCTATGTTGCAGAGGGCCACCTGGAGCAGGTTCAACCTTCGGTGCTCGAGTTCGAGCCACGCTCGGCCTTGCTGGCCGGCTCAGACGGCCTGGACGTGATCCGGCGCCTGGTTCGGGGCGCTCCGGATCTGCTCCAGGCAGGCGGGTACCTTCTCTTCGAGATGGCCTTCGACCAGGCCAAGGCGGTCGAGAATCTCTTTGCCGAGTCATCGGTTTGGGAGAGCCCGTCGGTGCGAAAGGATCTGGCCGGAAAGCCCCGGGCGATCCTGGCTCGCCTCGCTCCCAGTCAGTGATGGATTGCCGTTTTTTGTAGGCAGCGGCCGTCGTTTTTCGGCCAGTCTTTGAGACCAATGAGTCGGCCCAGGATGGAGGCGATGCATTGGGCCTGCATCTCGGGAATCTCCTCTGGTTCGATTCCAGGCCCCACGAGAAATGCGAAGCCGTCCCGGGAGGCGACTCCAGGCGCCTGGCCGTCCACTGCTGCTTCCGTGGGCCAGACCGACAGTTTCCTCGATCGGCGTCCCGACAGGGCAAAGCCCGCAGCCGCCTGGAGGAGCATGTCGGGCGCCTGTCCGCCCTGGAGCGAGGCGGGAAACCTGGGTCTGGTCAGGATTCTCGAACCAGGACCAAAGGGCCTCGTTCCCCGAATGTCGAGGTGTTCGAGGGCTTCGCGGATCCGGTCCGCACCACCCGAGGCGCGTTGCCGGGGCGGCAGATACAGCAATGCCGTGGAGCCCTGGGAGACCATGCGGGTGCCCGGTGCAACCCGGCGGATGAGTGAGCCGATGCGAATCTTGACCTGTACTGGTTCCAGTCCGCCGGGAGAGAGGACGAGGACGGTCACTCCGGCCTGGGTCAAGGCCGTGATGGCCCGGCCCAGGGCATGGTCCAGCTCGATGCGGCCATCCTGGAGAAGCCTTCGCAGGACAGGGATGTCCTCTGCTGTGAGGTCGGGCCTGTCTGGATGGAAGGCCAGTCCCCTGGCTAGGTCGGCAAAGGCGGTCCAGGAGATGATTGCCAGGTCCCAGTCCTTGCGGCGTCCCAGGATGCGACTGAGGGTCACGAGGGTGGGGCCTGCCAACAGCACGGACTCGGCGTAGGTCTCCCGGTCCATCCGGCCCTGCACCAGGAGGCGGGGTTCGGCCAGGGGTGGGGCAGTCAGTCGTCGTTGCTCTTCGGCTGGCCCGCCACCAGCCGACCTGGACCAGGATCGAGGAAGCTCCAGGGGGCGGATCCGGGACACCCAGAGGCGGGTCTTTCCCGTTTTGGGGTCGGCCTGAAGCAGTCGCATCCAGACATGGGCCCTGGCGTCCTGGGGCGAACCAGGATGCCGATTGGTGCCATTGGCCTTGCGTTGTGCCCGCCAGGAGATGCTCCCCTGGGCCCATTGGCCGCCCTGGAGTCTTCGATGAGACAGGCTGGCTCCCGGGGCCTGGATCCAGACCCTGGCTTCGTTTGGTGCTGTGGCCGTGGCCCAGACATGCATGGCCGTGGGCCCGGGAGGAGCTGGGACCGGCGCAGCCCTGGCCGGGATGTCTCCGTCCTGGGCCGGTCCAGACTGGGGCAAGGGTTCCAGCTCGGGATCGCCGCGAAGAGAGGTCCTCAGACCGCCGGGCGCCAGGCACTGGTGTCCTTTGACGGCATCGCTGCAAGGGCCTGCCAGGCGAAAGTCCCAGGTCACCAGGCTCAGGCCCCTGTGTAAGGCCTCGACCCAGATCGGGTCGGCCAGCAAGGTGGCCGGTCCTGCCTGCACCGGCTTGTCGAATCGACGAAACCGTCTGCCCCAGATGCCGTGGACCGCGGGCGTGAGGCCCGTGAGCGCATCCACCGTGGTGACCTGCGCGATGCCTGTTTCGTCGGGCTGGAGGCAGCGGATCCAAAGGCCCCGGCGCGCCCAGGCCAGGCCGCTCCCTGTGCCACCTGCCTGGGCGCGCCCGTTGGCGACTCCATCGGTCTGTTGTGCCGAGGGGTCGTCTCCCTCTGCCCTTCGCGCGATTTGCGCTGCTTCCGGTCCTGGTGCTCCTCCTGCATTTTTCCACACTCTGTTTTGCACGAGCCGGCGTTGTCCCTCCTGCACTGCGTTCCGTACAGCCCGTCGTTGTCCCTCCTGCCCTGTTTTCTGCACAGTTTCCCGCGTTCCTTCTTCCACTCGCCCTTCCCCTGGCCCTGGAGGTTGTTCTGCTCCCTCCCACGTATCAGACCGCGGCGTCCTGGAGGGATCGTCCTCCAGGGAGGAAGAC
>CAZIJS010000390.1:0-2611 GCA_964539505.1 uncultured Myxococcales bacterium | reverse complement strand
GGCCAAGATGCTGGGGCTCATTTGTGTCGTGTCGGCATCGGGAGGCACAGAGGCGATTCATCCCTTTCGAAAAGGGGCGCGGCTGGAGATATCGGGCCCTTTGAGCCTGTTCGGCCGAACCCTCAAGTACGGCAGAGCCCTTGCCCGCTTGCTTCCCGTCCTGGCATGGGCTCCCAGGTGGTCGATCCATGCGCGACTGGACCTGTCTGGTCACTTGCTCTGGTATCCCCTGGATTATCGAGACAGGATCCTTCCATCGGGAGAGCGCCCCAGGCGCTTCGACAGCACCCTGGAAGAGCGCTTTCAAAAGGACTTCGCCAAGGTGGCTCCAGACTGGGACATCCTGCGCGAGCCCGAGGCCGTGTCGCTGGGAGACACCTTTTTGTTCCCGGATTTCGGCCTGGTCTGGTCCAAGGCACCGCGAAGGCAGATCCTCGTGGAACTGGTTGGTTTTTGGACGGCCGATTACTTGCGCCGCAAGGTGCACAAACTAAAAAAAGCAGGATTGAACCATTGCATTCTCTGCGTGGACGACTCTCTCGACCTGGGTCAGGAGGTTTGGAAGACCATGGGGCCTGTCCTGTTCTTTCGGCGCAGGGTGGATGCCGCCGCGGTCCTGGCCATGGCCGAGTCCATGCTGAAAACCTAGCCATCCATGCCCGAGAGTTTTTTTCCCCGTTCGTTTCACCGGCCAAGACCAAAACAGACTCTTTTCCTGGTTGTTCTTGTGATATCCTGGCAGCGAGTACAAACATCGCGGCACCGATCCTGGGCGCTTGCCAGGGGCGCGCTCGTTTTGCGTGGCTTCCTGGCTCGTGTTTGGGTGGATCCTTGGCTCCTGGATTGGATGTCGGAAGTGGAAAGGACGAGAAACATGAGACGTTTTTTCCTGTTCTCCACGACGGTCGTGGTTTGCTCTCTGGGAGTCGGGACGGGGTTTTCTGGCTGCGCGACTGGAGGTGGTGACGACCAACAAGAGCCTGTCTGTGGGAACGGGATCCTGGAGGCAGGAGAGCAATGTGACGGGACCGACCTGGGCAACGGATCGTGCACGGACTTTGGTTTCGCCGCTGGTGCCATCGGCTGCACGCAGCAGTGCCTCTACGACGTGTCAAACTGTTCCCAGGGGCCTCAATGCGGCAATGGCGTGGTGGAGGGCAACGAGGCTTGTGACGGTGACGACCTCTTCGGCCAGACCTGCCTCGACGTGGGGTTCGCGGGCGGCCGGTTGGCCTGCACCTCGGATTGTCGACTGGATTTGGCTGGTTGCAGCAGAGAACCGGTCTGTGGTGACGGACTCAAGGCAGACAGCGAGGCCTGCGACGGCACCGATCTGGCGGGTAAGTCTTGTGAGGATTTGGGCGAGTCCCCCGGCGTTTTGCGTTGTGCCCAGGACTGCACCTTCGACGTGACGGGCTGCGGCGTTCCCGAGGGCTGCGGCGATGGCGTGGTGGGCGGCCAGGAATCCTGTGACGGAACGGACCTGGCAGGCAAGACATGCGAGTCCCTTGGCTACCGGGGCGGCGAACTCGCCTGTGACATCGACTGCACGTTCGACTTGTCTGGTTGTGACGGCATGTGCGGTGACGGGGTGGTCAACGGCCCCGAGTCTTGCGACGGTACGGACCTGGCGGGCAGTTCCTGTGCCGACCAGGGATTCGACGGCGGGACCCTGGCCTGTGCCGGCGATTGTACGTTCGACACCAGTGGCTGCAGTGCCTGTGGTGACGGACTGGCCGCGGGAGACGAGTCCTGTGACGGCACGGACCTGGCGGGAAAGACCTGCGAGAGTTTGGGATATGGCGGCGGCTCGTTGGCTTGCCGCGCGGATTGCACCCTGGACGAGTCCGGATGCAGCGGGGTCTGCGGCGACGGCACCCTGGATCCGAACGAGGACTGCGACGACGGGAACCAGACGGCTGGAGACGGCTGCAGTGCGGACTGCCACTGGGAGAACGTCTGTTCAGCGACGCGGAGCATCTCCTGCGGAGGGTCGGCGAGCGAAACGCTGTCCAGCACGAACCACATCTCGGGCTATTCCTGCGGATCGCAGACACAGTCCCAGGGGGACGACATCTACTCGTTTCAGGTTTCCAATGCCAGCTCGGTGACTATAGATCTGTCCGTGTCTTGGAACGATGACCTGGATCTGTATGTGGTGGCAGGCGGCTGCCATCCCAATCTTTGTATCGCCCACGACTCCAGTGGGCTCGAAGGAGTCGATGAGCGGGTCACCTTCACCGCCCAGCCGGGCATCACCTATTTCATCGTGGTAGAGGAGTACAGTATCGGAGATTGGGGCGACTACACGCTGAGTGTGTCTTGTAACTGACGACCATCCAAGATTTTTGCGTAACAGGGCAGGGGGGCTGCCGGGAGGAAAGCCTCTACTCCTCGGCTGGTGCATAGTAGCAGCGTTTGGGTGAGATCACCTTGCCCTCTTTTTTGAGGCTCGCGATGATTTTCGAAACCTGTTTGCTCTCCATACCCACTGCCTTGGCCAGCTCTCCTGGCCGCACCGGCTTGCCTGCCTTCTTCATGGCTTGAAGAATTGTGCTGTGTTCCTTGTCCATGATGCCGTCCTTTCGTTGCCGTGATGTGCCGGTTCCAT
>CAZIJS010000389.1:0-2620 GCA_964539505.1 uncultured Myxococcales bacterium | reverse complement strand
TTGCCGGATGACCTCTTTGTCCTACATTGCCCTACAATGCGAACCGCACCATTCCGTGGCATCCTACCAGGTTGCCTTCCTCGCCCCGCGACACCACAGCATGCGACATCTCCCACCCCGCGACACCACAACAGGCTACCTCTCCCACTCTGCGGCAGCACACCAGGCGCCGATTCCGGGGGAGGGCTTCGCTCGAACCGGGCCCTCCCTGCGGTCCGGTCCGGTTCACCTCGCCTCGGCCGAACCGCTTCAGCCCTCCCAGAGTCGGGCAGCGCGCTTCAGACGCCCTCCTTGCATCAGGGTTCCCTCAACGCTAACAATGCCACCCATGGCACCATGACGCGTGCTGCGATGCATCGAAAGTCGGGACGACGTGGCAGGCAGGCTTCCACACCCAGGACAGGAAGGAGACAGACCAATGAGCACCCAACAGACCTTCACCGACAGGTCGCTTTTCAGTCTCTATGGGACGCGGCTGGCATCGGTCTTTGTTTCCGCACTGTCGGCCACGCTCATCGTGGCCGCATGCACGACAGGGACATCGGAGGCGCCCAAGACGCCCGCTCCCCGGGCCTCGTCGCGACCGGACGGGACGCAGACCGGCAACGCCACAGGGGCCAGCCACCAAGTAAACCCGGCTACCAGGCAAGGGACCAGGGCCCAAAGTCATGGATCGACGCTGCCTGGATCGTCGCAATTTACGCAACTGTCCAAAGCCATTCAGGTCAAAACGGCATCGGGAGCCACCTTCACCGGCCCGGCCCGTTGGTACATGGCACGACGAAAGTCCATGGTGTTCTTCCGGGATCCGGAACAGGACCTCTTCGTCGCTGTGTTGGAGGTCCAGGGAAAAGACCTGAGGTCTGCCACGGCCAAGGCATGGAAGGCCGTCCGTCCGGGATTCGCACGGCCCATCGACCGCGTGGTTCAGCCACCTGCCAAAGGCGGATGGGACGAGGTGGGACAAATCACCTACAAGGTTGCCGACGGAGAGCACCGAATCCTCTTCGCCCTGGCCCGGCGCCACGGCAAAACATGGTACGTCAACTTGTTCGACGGGTCCCAGGCAGGGTTCTCTCGACGGGCGGCTCAGGCCTTGACCATTGCCACGAGTCTCAAGGCCCCTGGCCTGCAGGAGGAAAACTTCGCAAACGCCAAGCCCCATGCCCTCGATGCGCCAAAGCTGGCCACCCTGGCCCGGTTCTTCGACCAGGCGCGCAAGGACCTCGAGATTCCCGGCGCAGCCATGGCCATCGTCCATGGGGGGAAAGTGATCTTCAAAAAAGGTTTTGGGGTCCGTCGCATGGGTGGCCGCAGACCAGTGACCACCAAGACGCTGTTCATGATCGGGTCCACATCCAAACCGCTGACCACCTTGCTCATGGCCAGGCTCGTGGACAAAGGCCTGTTTCGTTGGGACACGCCCGTGACCAAGATCCTGCCCTGGTTCAAATTCTCCGATCCCAAACTGACCCAGACCTGTCGCATGGAACACACCGTCTGCGCCTGCACCGGCATGCCACGACAGGATCTCGAATTCATCTTCCAGTACAAGGGCGTGACTCCCAAACAACGGATCGAAACCATGGAGTCCGAAAAGCCCACCACGGCCTTCGGAGAAACCTTCCAGTATTCCAACCTCATGGTGGCACTTGGGGGATTTGCAGCGGCCCATGCCCTCTACCCGAAGAGGAAGCTCGGCCCTGCATACGACAGGGCCATGGAGCGCCTGGTGTTTCGGTCGCTGGGCATGCACTCCACCACTGTGGATCCGCGCAGGGCCATGAGGAAAAACCACGCCATACCGCACAGCGAAGGCCTGGACGGCAAGGTTCAGACCTTGAAGGTCCAAGACGAACTCGGGGTCTATCCCATTCGTCCGGCAGGAGCCATCTGGTCCAACGTCGAGGACATGGCCCGCTACCTCATGCTGGAATTGGGAAAAGGCCGCATGCCCGACGGTCGGCAGATCGTGTCCGCAAAAAACCTGTTGGAGCGAAGAAAACCCAGGATCCGCATCCTTTCGCAACGCTACTACGGTCTGGGTCTCATACTGAGCAAAGAATACGGACTGACCCTGGTGCACCACGGCGGCAACAACCTGGGATACACCACTGGCATGTTTTTCTATCCGGACCTAGACATAGGCGTCATCATCCAATGCAACAAGGGCAGTGCCAATATCTTGACCAAGTTGACCAGGAGACGACTCATCGAACTGCTCTTCGACGCCAAGCCCAAGGCGGCCAGACTGTTGGCCTGGGCCGTCAAAGAGGACAAGGCCGAGCAAGCCGCCTTCCTCGAACGCATCGACCTCCGTCCCAATGCGCAGTGGCTCTCCCGCGTCTCTGGACGATATGTCAACGACCAGCTCGGCCCCATCACCATCACCGCAACGAACGGTGAGGGCTGGCTGGACGCCGGCGAATGGCGCGCCAGGATCGCCATGAAAAAGGGTCGTGCCAAAGTTGCCTGGCTCGTGATCGGCGCCCCACTGACCGGCTTATCCTTCCAGCCCGGCATGACCCAAGGAAAGAAGACACTCACCCTCTCTCTGGGCCAAGAACGGTACCTGTTCGTGGAGAAAAGTCCCAACAGTCCTGCCGGCAGGCATGCCCGC
>CAZIJS010000388.1:0-2644 GCA_964539505.1 uncultured Myxococcales bacterium | reverse complement strand
GACCCCCTACCAGATCCAGGGCCGGTCCGCCGACCAATGGGGCAATGAATCCCAGTCGGAGACCCTCCGGGTGTCGACGAACGGCATCGATGCCCTCCAAGTCCGCCATGGCCACCCAATCCTCTTCGCCAATGAGGCCATCTTGGACCAGGCCCGGCAAAAAACCGAGGAACTTGCCGACTACCATGACTGGGTCAAGCGCGTCTTCATGGATGAAACCGATGATCCATCCGACACGAGCACCATTCGTGCAGCCATGGATGCGCTCTCCGACTATAATCCGCAAAGCTACAGCCTCTACTACGCAGTCGACGCCCACCTCAACGGAGATGCACTCGCCAAGGCCTATGCGCTCCAACTCGCAGAATCCCTGGTGGACTGGACTCCGACTTTTTCGGGAGGGGACACGAAGATTCGAACCGCCCTCTTCGCCCTGGGGGTCCTCTACGACTGGCTCTATGAAGACATGTCAGCAGATCTCAGGCAACGGATTCGGGCGCAGGTGCTCGACATCCTGGACTCCATCGACGAAACCCGACCAAGTTTACTCGGCCCTTCCATCTACGGACACACCCGCCTTGGAAACATCTGTGCTCTGGTGGGCCTGCTTCCCCTCTTTTATGACATGGAGCAAGATGGAGCCGAGCAACATGCCCGCTACCTGGCCTGGCTGGATCGCATCGTCTCCAACTGGCGCCGGTACATGCTCGCCGACCAGGAATATGCCTCCCAGGGCGGAATGAATCAAATGGGATGGGCCTACGGCACCTCCTATGCAAGCATGGAACCTTATCTGGCATGGAAATACGCCGTGGACGAAGAATCCTGGTTCTCCGATTGGCAAGGAGAACTCTTCTATGCCTACCTCTACGGCATGAGACACAACGATGTCACGTGGGGTGACAAATGGGATACGTTCCCCTTCTGGGGCGACGTATGGGGAACCTTCTACGCTGCCTCGTTCCATGCCAACCGGGTGCTGGTGGCGGCATCCGGTCTCTTCTATGGAAACGAAAAGGCCCGATATCTCTATACACAGCTCCTGCCGGCCACGAGTCTCTGGAAAGACCCGATGAATCTCCTGTACCAGGATTTCCCGGATGATGCGGGCAGCCCTCCAGACGATCTTCCCATGTCGCGCCTGTTTCCCAACTCGGGCTATCTCCTCATCAGGGACCGCTGGGACGATCCCAGCCGCAACACCTTGATCGTCTTTCGATCCGGAACGTTTTACTCCTTCAATCACAACCATCGAGACATGAATGCCTTCACGGTCTTCTACAAGGGCCCCCTGGCCATAGATTCCGGGGGATACAACGTCTGCGGGCAATGGGGATCGAACCACTGGTGGAACTACTACATCCGCAGCGTGGCTCACAATACGGTCCTGGTCTATGATCCGGACGAAGAATTTGCCCATGGCAGCACCCGACTCTCGAACGACGGGGGCCAAAGGCTTTTCGAAGAGCGCTCTCCGCACGTGGAAGACATGGTCGAGGGAGGCTCCAATCATCTCGACGGCATGGTCGCCTACGAAGAAACCGGAGACTACACCTACGCCCTGGGAGACGCCACGCGCGCATACGACCCAGCCAAGCTTTCGAAATTCCAGCGGTCCCTGGTCTCGTTGAGAAATCACAGCGACGACCATCCCGCCATCGTGATCTATGACGACGTGGTTTCGACCGATCCCAGCTTCCCGAAGGCCTACCTGCTGCATTCCATCGAAGAGCCATCCCTGGATGGAAACCTGGTGGTGTTGCACATCGACACCGAAGTGGATGAAAACGATCAGGCCTACCTCTTCCAGCAGACTCTCCTGCCGGAATCCCATGATCTACGAGTCGTCGGGGGGCCAGGCCAGGAATTCCTCGTCGATGATGACGGGTCAGGCAATCCACACAACTACATCGAAGACTGTTCGGGAAACGGATATCGATCCGTGGAGCGGGAAAAGGGCGCATGGCGCGTGGAAACCCGGCCAACCGACGACCGGGCCCAGGATTTCTTCCTGCATGTCTTGTCCGTGGCCGATGCCGGTCCTGACGCCCGACCCGTCACGGCCCAGCTTCTGGAATCATCGCATCTCAGGGGTGCCCTCGTCGCGGACCCGGACGGAAACGAAGCCACCATCGTCCTTTTCGCCGAGCAGGGAAGTCAGCTCGACGAAATCCTGGACCTGCCAGCAGGCCACAGGGCATCCCATGTCCTCATCGTGGGTCTGGAGCCAAACGCCCGCTACAAACTCGACATTGGTACAGACCAGATCGTCTTGAAACGAGACGACCAGGAATCGCTCACCGCATCCAGTCAAGGCACCCTCTACGAAACCATCCCGTAGATTCCGTAGGCCCCGCCCACAGACTGTCGGCCACAGAACGCCGTTCGCGCAGCCGCGGACTCGTTGCCGCCAACCGTCCTGCTCGCGCCTGTCATCGGGAAGTCAGCCTGGCCTTCATCACCAAGGGAACGTGGTCGGAAAGATAGGGCTTGTCATGCAAGGGACCGAAGGACAATACCTCGACGCCCTTGCTCACGAAGATATAGTCCAAGACCCGGTCCGTCTTCTCGGCGCCATAAGGAAGATAGGTATAGTATTTTGATGGGTCTTCCCGATAGGCATCCAGATCCAATGCAGAACGAT
>CAZIJS010000387.1:0-2671 GCA_964539505.1 uncultured Myxococcales bacterium | reverse complement strand
AGTGGGACATGCCTTTTGCCGTGGATGTGGAGGATCTTCCCAGGCAGACGGTGGGGTTTCGCAAGCGGTCTTTTCGCGTACTTTCCGAAGGACGCCTGGAACTGGGAGCGCCCGTGGAACAGTGCCACTACGATCTTCTTTCGGTGCTGGGCAGGGGCGGGATGGGTCTGGTCTGCCTGGCCAGGAACAGGGCGTTGGGCCGGGACGTTGCCCTCAAGTTGGTTCAGGATTCGACGAACAAGGAAAAGGTCGATGCTTTTGTTCGTGAGGCGCGGATCACTGGAATGCTCCAGCACCCCAATGTCGTGCCTGTCTACGACCTGGCCATGGATGACCAGGGACAGGTCTTTTACACCATGAAAAGACTCTCCGGCGTGAGCTGGGAGGACCTGCTGTCGCCGGGACGTATCCTGGATTCGGATGTGCGGACCAGGCTGGAGGCGCGCAAAGCCTCCATGTCTCCAGACGACCACCTCGAAATCCTCGAAAAGGTCTGTGAGGCTGTTGCCTATGCCCACAGCAAGGGGCTCATCCATCGGGATCTCAAACCCTCCAACGTCATGATCGGAGACTTTGGTGAGGTGCTCGTGGGAGACTGGGGGCTGGCCATGGAGTTTGGGAACAACAACCCCTACCTCAAAGATCCCACGCTGGTGCCCAAGCTCGCAGGAACGCCGGCCTACATGGCTCCGGAAATGGCCAAGGGGGAACTGGCGCGTCTCGGTCCCGAAACCGATGTCTATTTGTTGGGAGGCATTCTCTACAGGCTTCTCGTTGGAGAACCGCCGCATTCAGTGGATGGGTCGGTGCATGCTGCTGTCGAACAGGCGGCTTCAGGCGCCTGTGTGGCACCCATAGACATTTGTTCCAGCCTGGATCCCAACCTGAGTGCGATTGCCGTCAAGGCGCTGTCGCCCAGGATGGAGGACAGGTATCACGATGCGCTGGAGTTCAAAGAGGCGATCCGACGATACCGCTCGCATGCCAAGTCCCTCAAGGTGAGCAGGAGTGCCTTGAAGACGCTGGGCCGTCTCATCTTTTTGTTGGGTGGAGCGGCGAACGATGCGTTTGAGGCTGAACCCCGAGGATTCGAGACATTGGAGCAGGAGTTGCCCCTGTTGGAGAAAAACTTCGGCCGCGCGGGCCGTCCCCTCGATGATGAGCAGGCAGTTCGCGCATACGCGCTGGTGGGTGAATGCATCGGTTCGTTCCGGCGTGCGTTGGAACTATGGTCCGGCAACGAAGCGGCGAGGTCCGGGCTGGAGAGAGCCCGGCAGTTGGCCTTTCTTTTCGCCATCCGACAGGGCGATCTCGCCGTGGCGAGACATTATCTCGACGAGATCGAGTCGTTTCTGCCGCTGGACGAAGAGAGCCTGGATCGTGGCAACGGTTCTCTGCGTTCGGAAAGGGACGAGTCCCAGGTGTGGGCCTCGCAGATGCGGCGGATCTTCGATCGTCGCATGGCATATGAGAGGGAGCGGGCCGCCAGGGAACGACGTTTGAAGAACGTTGCGATGATGTCTGCTGTGGTGTCGTTGGTGGCTATGGTCCTCGCGGTGGCCTTGCTTTGGTGAATACAGATGACGTTTCGTTTCGTCGATGGAAGGCGAAAAAGCCATGCTTGAAGAAACGATGCCCGATGGATTAAGCTCCTTTCGGATTGATGTACGCTGTGTTCCTGGTAAGGAACGTGCGCCTGTGTCACATATGTCTCTGGGTTGAGCGCGGTTGTTGTCCTGCCAAAAAGGAGTTTTCATCATGACTCGAGTTTTCCCATCGAAGGTCAGGGGGGGGCACGCTGCCCACCGGTTTCTGGGAGCAATGCTTGGAGCGACGGCTCTGGTCATATTCCTCGTTTCGTCCGGCTCGCCCCTGGAGGCCAAGACCATTTGGTTTCGGGGGACGGCTCTTCCCAGTGGGTCTTTGGCAGACATTGGTCGGGCCTTGGGTCGCAGCGCAGGGGCGAAGTCGGCCTCTGCCGGTCGGTACGACGTGATCCGGACGGTGCCCTGGAGAGGCCTTCGCGTGGTGCGTTACGGGTATCGATGCAACGGTTTGCCTCTGTTCGATTTCGAGGCCAGGGCCCTGGTCCAGGGTACTGGATCCCACGTTCGTGCATTGGTTGCGGTGGCCGACGATCCAGTGGACTGTCCGCAGGCAGTGACGCCCGGCATCGATGGACAGGCGGCGTTGGACGCTGTAGAAGGGTTCTGGGCAATGCGAGGCAAGGCCTGTGATACATCCACAACGCAGCCCGAGTTGGGTTTTGCGAGCCGGGGTGGCCGACCCATGTTGGTCTACAGGGTGCTTGCGCCCGTGGGAGCCAAGGGCTATCTCCATGTGATAGATGCCCGGACTGGAAGGCTCCTTTCCGTGACTTCCATGGTGTTCGACGTGCTGGGCCGTGTCTATCCCGTCAATCCCGTGGCCACCCCAGGCACGGAAGACGCCACGTTGATGCATCTCGACGACGAAACGCCCCCGGGGAACGTGCTCGAAGGGTGGGGCGGTCTCGTGCAGGTCTCCACCTACACCGGCGGCTCGGTGCAGCAGGGCTGGGACACGGTCACCTACGAGCACATGGCCCTTGGTGACGACAACGGTGACTTCCTCTACGACGCAACGTCGGTGCAGCCCGTCTACGACGAGCCATTCACCGAGGTGAACCTCT
>CAZIJS010000386.1:0-2674 GCA_964539505.1 uncultured Myxococcales bacterium | reverse complement strand
GACCCGGTCGGCCACCCGGACCACCAAGAGCCCCTGGCGGCCATCCAGGGACAGCCTGGCCAGGACTTCCATGGGGCCGTCCTTGGTTCGCGGGCCCATGAACCTGGCCAGGCCCCATCGCAGGATCACATAGGCCAGGATGCAGACCACCACCAGCGCGATGAGGGTCTGGACCAGTTGAGCGCCATACGAGGGCACTTCCGGTTGGGCGGGCTCGACCCACGCGAGCATCGAAACGCTGAAAAAAAGAACCGTCATGGGCGAAGAGTCTAAGGGGCCATGCCGCCGGAAGTCAAGCTGGCCATTGGCGACTTGGCGACTGCTCCGACGGAACGACTTTCAGTTTCCCTGTGGAGTTTGTGCGTCGCCGGCCGGATCACCCTGGGCATCGTCTGGTTGTGGCCTGGCTGCTGGCCGTGGCCTGGCTGCCGGCTGTGGCCTGGTGGCCGGTCGTGGCCTGGCTGCCGCCCCGGGCTTCGATGTCCCGTCGCCCGTCTGGGCCCCGGTGTCGTTGCCAGGCTCCGGGATGCCTGCCGCGTCTGCGGGCTTGGTGCCCTGGGTTTCGGCCGGGGTTCTGCGCTGGGAGTCTCCGGCGGATGCCGGAGCGCCGGTTGGCCGGGACCGAGTCGGTGATGTAGTGGACCGGAGCAGGGCAGAGAGGGCTTTCATGGCCAGGTCACGTTGGTCTTGAGTGAGGCAGCAGCGGCCGTTTTGTGCGATGGCCCATTCGAAACACTGTTTCTTCATGGTCAGCATGAGCCGCATGGGCCCCAAAGCCTGTCTCAGTTTTGCCTCGATATGACCGATTGCCTCACGCCACATGGCGATCACCTGTTGGGAAATGGGCCTGTTGAGGAAAGCCCTGGCTTCCAGTCCCCTGGCAGCCAGGATGGCCGAGGGATTGACGAGCCTGGCGCCCAGGCCCGCCAGGTAGTCTGCCAGGCCCAGCCTGTGACGCAGACCCACCACCACGAGCACGCGCTTTGCGTGGTGCCGGCGGATAGCCTCGGCTGCCAGATGGGCCATCTGCGCTTCCTTGACAAGGGCTTGGAGCATCATTTTGGGTTTGGTCCTTGCCATGGCATTCAACAGGATCCTCTGGAGGCGTTCGAAGGCCGGGGAATGGGCTGTCTCGAAGCTTGGGGGCATGAGCCGCATGAGACCGCGAGCCGGGCCCACCGCATCTCGTGGGAGCATGGAAATCATCTTCGATCGCATCATGGCCTTCATGCTCATGGATTTGCCCGAAGCTTTCGTCCCTTTCATTTGTGCGATCATGGCAGGCATCTTGGCCGTCATGCGGGCGGCTTTCGCCCTGCATCCCGCCGGGGAATGCCACCCTATCCCTTCGACGGCAATGTGGGCATGCCGAGCCACCCAGGTCACGTAGGACATCTCGATGGGGCCTTGCTCCCAGGCTCCTTGGGCCAGGGCCTTGGGTGGGAGCGCCACGAGAACCAGGTCCGGGTTCCAGTCCTCGATGAGGGCACCGAGGACCTGCATGGGGTAGTCTTCGTCCATCAGGTGCATTTTGTGGATGCTGCCCACCAGGGCCACCTGACTTTCCGAGAGTGCCAGGCTTGGGGTGGCTGTTTTCACCCTGAGGGACTGATCCACCAGGCAGCCGGTGGTGAGGAGAAACAGTCCGGCGAGGCCGGTGAGGAACATGCGCAGGGTGCCTGTCTGGAACGACCAGTGTGATGCGGTGCCGCAGTGCTGTTTCATGTATGGCTCCGTTTCCATGTGTGATTCGGCTCGGGTGAGTGATTCGAAAAGGCATCTTGCATAGAGGCGTTTTCGTTTCTGCCTTTTCGGAAAAATGAAGGTAGGCCTTCGTCTGTTTTCTGTCAACGTCATGGAAGTCGAGAAGTCGAGAGGGAAAATACCGAGGGATCAGAACCACCGATCGGGATGGGGATATGGGAAAGGCGTGTATCGTAGTGCATGTCCATCTCTTCCTGCCTCGGGCACTCAGTTCGTTTGTACGAGGATCTTTTTCTGCGAGACGGTCACTTTGTGGGTGAGCAGGTCTTCCACCTCCACTTGGAGAAGGAGGAGCCCCGAAACATTGTCCGGGACGCGCCAGGTGGCTTTCAGGGGGACGCGCCTGGGCTGGAACGTGAAGGTCCGGGAGAGATGGGCGGCTTCTGGTTCCTTGGAGAGAAGGTGTCCGTTTTTGTCGCGCAACAGGATGTTGAGCACCAGGTCGAGGCGATGACCCGCCGGTGGACTGTGGTCCATGTGCATGCCGCCCACCAGGACGTGGATGGAGGTGTCTTGTCCTTGACGCAGGGTGGGCAAGAGCATCCTTCCATTTCCCAGGGACCAGTCGGTGATGGCCAGGACGGGCAGGGGCGGCAGGGGGCGACCCTCGATGATGAAGGAGACCTGGCGGGATGCGGACTGTTTTCCGTCTCGACTGCGGAGCCGCACCAGGAGTCGATACTTTCCCACGGGACAATATCTCGGCAATTCCATAGGCACCAGGATGCGCCTGCTGGCATGGGCTTGCCGGTGAGGTCCGGTCTTCGAGATTCGAAACGCCTGTTTCTTGACAAAGTAGATGCCACCGTCGGGGCCTTCCACCGCCAGATCGCCCACGAGATCTTTGGGTTCGGGAGTCCAGACCTCGAAGGACACTTTCATGGTCTGACCCCGGAAGAATCGATGAACC
>CAZIJS010000385.1:0-2682 GCA_964539505.1 uncultured Myxococcales bacterium | reverse complement strand
CACGAACGACAGCGATGAAGACACAGAAGTGGGAATCGGAGCCTTCGACAACTGCCTGTTCTACGGCAACCAAGTGACTGACAACCCCTATGGGGGCGCCATCTCCGTGGTGTACGGCGCCACCTTGACCCTGGACAACTCCACCGTGAGCCAAAACTCCACCGATGCCTCCGACGGTTCGGGAGGCGTGAGCGTATACAACGCCACGGCGACTATCAGAAACTGCATCATCTGGAACAACCAGGGAGATGACCTCCGCATGGCTGGGGACAGCACCGTCACCGTCACCTATTCAGACGTTCCAGACTCCGAGGGCGACCCCTGGTCGGGCGAAGGAAACATCGCCACGGATCCAAGTTTCGCAGACGATGCACACCAAGACTTCCGCCTCCTGACAACCTCGGCCTGTATCGACGCCGCAGAAAACCTTGGTGCCGCCCTGGACCTGGATGGAAATCAGAGAAATGTGGACCAACCGGCCATCTCCAACAGCGGCCCCAACGGAGACTCCGTGGACATGGGAGCCTACGAATTGCAGTGAGCCGATCCTATCTCTCCCAGAGTTTCCGGCTGGGGCAGGCCGACGATTCAGGGCCTCGTGATCACGTACAGGGTGGCAGATGATGTCATGTAGAAAGCAGCCTCGATCTGGGAGGCTGCCGGACGCGGGGAGATGGCGAATGCCGGATGGCTTCCCAAGGGCATGGAACCGCAGGTCTGGAGACAGGTTCCCAGGTCTTTGTAGAAGAGCGTGCCAAGGGTGTCGATGGTCACCACGTTGGGTCCCAGTTCGGTGGGCCCAGAACCACAGAGGTCCTGTGGGCTGCAAGACAGCCAGCCCTGGCTGTTGTCCAAATCCAGCCATCTCGCCTCGACCCGGGCGCAGTCCGGCTCACCATCCTGTCCGCACCAGCTCAAAGCGATGGGATTGCGCGAGTCGGCGGTGACGGCCCCCGTGGCATTGTCGAGTTGGTACACGTATCCATAGGCCCCAACAATGAAATGCAGCCCGGTGGTGGGCTGGTTGGGCCAGGATACGCCCTTGCCTGCCTTGAGATCCGTCCCTGGCAGGCCCGGAAACTTCGAGGCCAGAGGGCCGGACTCCACCCATTGCAGCGACGGCAAACTCAAAACATGATAAGTGCTCGTGGTAAGCAGGTAGGCCTCGCCGCGCTGGTCCGCATTGGCCGCCGCCACGATGGGTTGTCTGGGTGCATCGGGATCGCCCGCATACTGGATGGGAGTCTGACTCCAGCCCGCTCCCAGTGACGAAATGGACCATATCACTTGCAGTTCCTCCTGGGTGCAGGAGGGAGAACAGCCATCGCCTGCAATGGTATTGCCGTCATCGCATTCCTCGTGACCGGCCCACAGATGCCCATCCCCACAGGTGGCTGCATGGCAGTTGCTCAGACATGCGTCGCTGTCTACCGTATTGCCGTCGTCGCATTCCTCATGACCGGCCCACACATAGCCATCGCCACAGATCGCGGCATGACAATTGTTCAAACAGGCGTCGCTGTCTACCGTATTGCCGTCGTCGCATTCCTCGTGACCGGCCCACACATAGCCGTCTCCACAGATTGCGGCATGACAATTGTTCAGACAGGCGTCGCCGTTGTCGCTGTTTCCGTCGTCACATTCCTCACCGGAATCGATGGTGCCATTGCCACAGCCCGGAAGGCTGCATCCAACGGTATCGAACCGGCAACCGGGAGAACAGGCCAAATCCCCTCCCGAGTAGCCGCCGGGAATACTGGTGCACGACGCTCCACCCAGGTTCGACCCGTCGCAGTCCTCTCCGTCGTCCAGTCGGCCATTGCCGCAAAGGGTCTCACAAACACTGGGACTCCCACTGCAGGTCCAGCCCTCCTCCACCTGGCAACTCGAAGAACAGCCGTCTCCTGAAGAGAGATTCCCATCGTCACAGTCCTCACCCTCGTCCAGTCGGCCGTTGCCGCAGAGATTCTCACAAACACTGGGACTCCCACTGCAGGTCCAGCCCTGCTCCACCTGGCAACTCGAAGAACAGCCGTCCCCGGGGAGCAAGTTGCCGTCGTCGCAGCCTTCCTGCCCTGCCACGGCCCCGTCACCGCAGCCTGCCTCGCACGAGGAGGGCTCTCCGGCACAAGAAAAGCCCGCCTCGACCTGGCAATCTCGATTGCACCCGTCTCCGTTGTCCCGATTGCCGTCATCACAGGCTTCCAAGAGATTCAAGACGCCATTGCCACAGGATGAGCGACCACTGCTCTTGGCGCAGGCCCCAATACATCCGAACAAAAAAATGAGCAGGCCGGTGGTCCCCACGACATATTTCTGGGTTGACACTCCAGGGCCCTCGTTTCTTGCCCCCCGAAACCATCGCAGCAAATCCGTGGCGAACATGGCGATCACACCTCCGAAGTCACGGGAGGTGCATTTCAAAAGCAGCTCGGGATGTCGCGCAACCAAAGCCACCCAGCACCCTCCCCGTTCGTGGACAAGGCCCGGCAGTCCCCTGTCACCAATGAGTCCTACCGGTATTGTCTAGTATCCCGGGCTCTCAGTCAGAAGTCAACGTTCAGGCAGGTTGGGAAAGACCGCCGTTGCACATCACCGATCCTGGTTTCTGTGCCCTTCCACCCGTGCAACAGCCTCGCGAAGCCAATCCGGCAGGGCGGTGGGCTTGCCCGTATCATAGTC
>CAZIJS010000384.1:0-2731 GCA_964539505.1 uncultured Myxococcales bacterium | reverse complement strand
GGTGCCGGGTAAGTCGTCACACACGTCGCCCGAAGTCCGGTCCAGCGGGGCACAACTGTCCGGCGCCGCTCCACCCACCGACCCACATCCAAACAGGTCATTGGTTCCGTCCGGCTGGCAGTCTCCATCGTTGGTTCCGGAAATGGCAACGGCGAAGAAGGAATCGGGCGGGCAGTCTGATCCGCATCCGTTCCCACCCGTGGCAGCCGCCACCTCACTTGGGGAGGTACAGACGTGCCAACCTCTTGCACAGAGATCTTCAGGCGAACAGCCCAGGCCATTTGGATTGATGGAATCATCTCCCGACAGCCGAGAACATTCAGGCTGCACATCCAATATACCCGACTCAGACCAGCCTCCAGAACAACCCGCGATATCAGGAAAAGCCGTGGCGTCTGTGAGAGCTTCCCGCTCACCATCCGAGCAACCCATCTTTTCTTCGCAGGGGTCTTCACACCGCACAGAATCCAGCCCGTCGCAGACGAACTCACCGCCACATGCGCCACAGGGCGTCCCGGGATCTACTGCCAGGACACTGCAGCCCCCACAGGCATTCGCCGTGGCACAGGCTCCGTCGGTCCCTCCTCCATCCATGTCCCACCAAGGCACGAAGGCGTCAGCATTGGTGTTCGAGACAGTCTCCCAATGGCAAAACTTGGTTCCGCTCCCGCCGCAGCCGCCCCCCCCTTGCATCAGGAACACCAAGGTCGTCAGCAGGCCCGCGACCCACCACCACGATCGTCTCATAGCCTCATCCTCACAGTAGACGCCACACATGACTCCATGTCGCATCCCATAGAATAGTCGACATCTCCCGGATTCACAAGAATGCCTCGAACGTCTCGATGGATATGTCACCTGTCTCGGTCCAGGACAACGCGACGAGGCATCCAGTCCTCGACTCGCCCCCCTATGACTCCGATACCCGAGGATGCCGACACGCGACCATGCCCACCATCTCGCAGCCACAATCATCTCGCAGCCCCAGCCATCTCGCAGCCCCTACCATTTCCCAGACCCAACCGTCTCACGACTCCGCCAAAAGCCCGCCCTGGTTCCTCAACATTCCCATGAGCGTTCTTGCGTTGGCTATCCCCTGGCCGTCTTTGTGGTTGTTGAACATGACGAAGACGCGTCGAAGATTCTTTTCCGCATCCAGGAATATGCGCAGCATTTCTGCAAGTTCGCTGTCGGAATACGAATAGTCGAACCGCCTGGCCGCATCGATCCCCCTTGCGAACCAGGTCTCTCTGTTCCTCCCATGGAGACGGAAGTATGCATCACAGGCCGTTGGCAGAAACTCGAACGGCACCGTCGTCTCGTTGCCGAAATCCGGTTCGTCGGCACAGACCAGCACAGCGCCTATGTCCCGGAGCAGCATCACCAGTTCTTCCTTGATCCCCTGGGCGTACCAACTTCCATGCCGAAACTCCACCGCCTTGGGATAGGAAGTGAGCCCCAAAGCGCGGGTCAGAAAGTCCATGGTCTTGGGCCCAGCCCTCAGACTCGGAGCGAACTGAAACAGCACGTATCCCAGTTTTCCCGCATCCTGGAGTGGCTCTATGGCTGCATCGAAACGCCCCGCAATCTCCCGAACCAGACCAACATCTCGGATCCGCACGCGATGCGATGAATCATCCATCCCGAGACTCTTTCGAATGTCACGCGGCAGTCCACGTGGCTCGACCGGATGACCGGTCATGGCGCCATGGGCTTTGACGTGAAAAATGAACCCCTTGGGCGTCCTGGATGCCCAGGTTTCCGAGTTTTTCCTGGATGGCACCGCATAGTAACTCGAGTCCACTTCCACCGTGGGAAACAGGGAGGCATAGTACCGAAGGCGCGCCTCGGCGGACCGGATTCCAGGGGGATACACTCGTCCACCGGCCACCAGCGACTTTTCCGCCCAGGAGCAAGAACCCACGTAGATCATTGTCCAATCATCCTCCGTGATGCCGCTTCTGCGATGCTGACGTGATAGCATAAATCCCCGATTCAGTCCGCCAAAGGATCCAATATGTCCATATGAAAACTCTTGCCACTCGTGACGCAGCGTGCTATTCGCGTAGCTTAGAAATTGCAAAGTCCATAGTCCCCATGGTTTCACTGACCGCACAGATTCCACAGGCTTTGGATCCTGTAAAAAATATCCCATACCACGGGACCGATACGAAACTTTTGGAGGATACGATATGTCAGATCAGTCTCAAGACACGAAAGCCATGCTCGAAAAGGTGGAACAGACCATCGAACAGTTGACGGAAACCGTAGAAGACCTCAAAAATGCGGTCCCCAAAGACAAGCTGTCCATCGGCATCATCAGCGGGGACCTGGACCGCATCCTGGCAGCTTTCATCGTGGCCCTGGGCGCCGTGGCCTACGACATGGAAGTCCACCTCTTCTTCTCGTTCTGGGCCACGGCAGCCCTCCGAGACCCCAAGAAAACCGCAAAGAAGAACTTCCTGGGTAAGATGTTTGGATGGATGCTGCCCAAGGGCAGCAAGAAGCTCAAACTCTCCAAGATGAACATGGCCGGCATGGGCCCGAAGATGATTCGCGGACTCATGGAGAAAAACGGCGTTCCATCACTCGAAGACATGATCAAACAGGCGGGCGAATTTGGCATCCAGATCCACGTCTGTGAAATGTCTATGAACCTCATGGGATTCAAGCAAGAAGAAATGATCGACTATCCCAACATGGACTTCGTCGGGGTGGCCACCTTCCTGGC
>CAZIJS010000383.1:0-2759 GCA_964539505.1 uncultured Myxococcales bacterium | reverse complement strand
GCTCCTCATTTGGGTGTCCGGGGACGGCAGGCCCATTCGTTTCGCCGTGGACGGCAGGCCAATACTCACGGCGGGACAACCCTGGACATGGCCCAAGGTTGTTCGCAATGTCTGTGTAGAATTGTCTGCAGGAACGCATACCCTCGGACTGGATGTGCCTGTTGGTGCGGGGCGGGTCCATCCGGGACTGTGGGTGACGGGCCTCGACCAGCGCTTGCTTTCCGGCGTTTCTTTTCGGCCATGGAGGGCGAAGGCACTGCACCGGGCAGGGCGCGGTTCGGGCGGGGGACTGCGTCCCTGCAGGGCCGGACCTTGGCCCGATGTGCCAAGGTTCGACCCGGATTTTCGCCTCTTGGCTGTCTTGCTGGAGGCATTGGACAAGGATCTGATTGGTGATCGGGATGCGGCGGAAGTCTTGGCCCGTCGTCTTTCCTCTGGTGCTTTCGTCGAGGGGCTTTGGTTGACCGCGAGAGGAGGTTTTCTTCCTTCCGGGCTCACACCGGACGAAATCCGCGGCCGCATCTCGGCCAGGCTGCGGCGGGCTCTCGACATTGCCCCCCAGGCAGCGATGCTCAGGCGATGGACATTGGATCTCATGGTAGCCCTGGGTAAGGTGGAGGAGATTATCGGGAAGCGAGGGCAGGGGACTGCGGAGAAGCGGACCTGGGGCCGGCTGGCCGCCAAGGTCCGGGTCTTTCTGGATCGGTACTGGACAGGGCTGGCCCGCAGGACGCTGGACGCTCTGTTGTCTGTGGGGCCGGACCGTCCCGAGTTGTGGCGCCTGGCTTGGGAGGTGGGGTGGCAATCGGGAGACAGGAACCTGGAGAAAAGAGCTGCCCTGCGCTTGCACGAACTGGATGCCACCGACGATCACTGGGCTCGATTCCTGCTCGCCTCCGGCCACAGAAAAGAGGCCTTGGTCGAGTACCGCCGTCTCTTGGGCCTGGGTGCATTCCCCAGGAGGGACGCAGAGGGCCTGGCCAGGGTCTTGCTGGCTGGACGTCGTTCTGGGCAGGCTGCTGACTTGTTGAACCGTCTCCTTTCGCGTGAGCGATGGAATGTTTCGTTGTGGATGGACCTGGTCAACAGTTTGCTGCAATCGGGACAGCGGGGGCGGGCGATTGGCGCGTTGAGAAAGGCGCTGTCCGTCCGACCGGATTCGCGGGAAATCCGGCGTGCATTGGTGGTGGCGGCTGGAAGCCTGGGGCTCGATCCGCTGCGTCGGGATGGTCTGAAAGCAATCCGTGCCTATGAACAGACAGAGTGGGGCAAAAGGTTCGGTCCTGGTCCCGTCTTCGTTCTGGACGACATGGTGGACTTGGTTCTTCCCGGGGGAGGCGCCGTCGAATTGGTCCACCAGTTGATCCATTTTCGTTCAGGAACGGATCTGGGGCTCTGGGGCCAGATCCCCATCCCAGCCGGTGCGGACCTGCTCCGTCTCCGCGTCATCAAGAAAGACGGCAGGATCCTGGTGCCCGATCGGGCGGACAACGGGCCGGTGAACTTGCCTGGTATCGAATTCGGCGACTACGCGGAATTGGAATTCGTCCGTGGGTATCGTCCCGTGGGGGCATTGAGCGGAGGATTTGCAGGACCTCGTTTCTTTTTCGCGACGGCCCGGGCAGCCACGATGGGTAGCCGGTACCAGGTGGTGGTCCCGGCCGGCATGGCTCTGCAGGTGGATCGGCGGGGGCATGCGCCCAGGGGCTTGCGCTCCACATTGGGCGACAGGGTTCTTTGGACCTGGCACGGCGGTCCCCATGATCGGGTGCGGCTGGAAGACCATGCGCCGCCCCAGGATGTCTGGTTACCTTCGGTCAGGGTGGCATCGGGCGTTACGTGGCAGCGTTTGGCCGCAGCCTCCAGGAGGCGTTTTCTGTTTGGGGATCGGCCCTCTGCCGCGATGCGAGCCCTGGCCCGGCGTTTTTGTGGAGGCAAGCGCCGCCGCCTGGTCGAACTCTATGATTGGGTCCTGGATCATGTAGACCAGGCAGGGAATCTGTCGGACCAGGCCCCTGCCGTGCTGTATCGAGGCCGGGGCTATCGGCTCAATCTCCTCCGAGGCCTGCTGCGACTCTGTGGTGCCCAGGTGGATACGGTGATGATTCGGCCCACGCATCGTGCCGGCCCGGATGGCGCGGTCGAGGATTTGCGACCTTACGGGTATGCTGCATTGGAACTGCACGAGGGCAGGCGGGTTTTCTACCTGTTTCCCTATATCAAATACATTCCGTTTGGTTTTCTTCCCGCCATGCTTCGGGGTGCCCAGGCGGTTCGCGTCGAGGGTCACGAGATCGGCCCCTTTGTCACGCCCGGCAATGCTGGACGAGACAGGGTGCAGATCTCGATGGATATTCGATTCGATGCCCGCGGCCATGGATACGCCAGGGTCGTGGAGAGGCTGGAGGGATGGCCTGCCATCACATTGCGACGGGGCCGGGACCGTTCCACGAGGCGCACTTTCGAACAGGTGTTCCAGCGAGAACGGCTGGGGGTCGTGTTCCCTGGGGCGACAGGGAGACGACTGAAGATTTCAGTGGACCGGGCGAGACGAGACTTGGTGACTCTCAGGTACGAGGTTTCCTCATCCAGCATCGCCCATCTGCGGGGAAATTCCCTGACAGTGAGACGATCTTTCTTCGGGCTGCATCTTGCAAGACGATACCTGCAAGGGACAGACAAGCGCACGTTGCCCATCCAGGTGGGGGCTTTTCCTGATTTCGAGTTGCATGTCTCCATCACCGGGCCCAAGGGCTGGC
>CAZIJS010000382.1:0-2813 GCA_964539505.1 uncultured Myxococcales bacterium | reverse complement strand
GGCGGACAGGGCCATTCGTCCCAGTTCTTCCACCGTGACCTTGAGCCTGGTGGCCTGCTGTTCGAGGAAGGCACCCGAGCCGGCGGCGCAGAGGCCGTTGAGCGCGAATTCCGCCACCAGTCCACTGTCCGGCCCATCAGACAGTCGAATCCATTTGGTGAACTGGCCGCCAAGGTCCAGGACCGTCTTGGCCCCCGGCTGGAGCATGCGCACCCCGGTGGCCGCGGCCACGACTTCATTGGCTTGGCCCGCACCGAGGCGTTTGGCCACGAGATCCTGTCCGTAGCCCGTGACCACGATTTGTATCGGGCCTGTGACCTGCGGAGCCACCTCTTCGGCGAGGAGACGGGCAAGTGCGGAAAGAGGGCTGCCCTTGGTGGGACGGTGGACCGTCAGGGTGGCGGCCTGCATGGTCCCTGTGTCCTGGATGTTCGTCCGGTGCCCCTCCAGGAGGACCGCCTTGATGCGCGAAGACCCTACGTCCACACCGAGAATGCGCTGGATACCCGTCTCCTTGGTTGGTATGGCTTGGCTACCCTGCTTCGTTTCCGACATCCGGTTTTCTCCTCGTGCTGTCCGACTTTCGGGCCTTCGCTGCAATACGTGAGTCGGCCTGGACCATAGCAAAAATTTCACGGAGGTCCACTGAGAGGTTTTTTGTTCAGATTCTTCGAAGTGCCCTGTATATGGTTCCAAGGTCCCGTTGAGCGATGGTGCCCTGGTATGGCAATGCCGATTTGGACGAAAGGACTGGTTTCATGAAAATGAGCAGGTTGTTTGGGCGAACCCTGCGTCATGCTCCTGCCGATGTCGAATCCGACAGTGCTGCAATGTTGATTCGTGCCGGTTTCATGCGTCGCCTGGGCGTCGGTTCATACTTTTCGTTGCCCTTGGGGCGGCGGACCATGGCCAGGATCGAAACTCTCCTGAAACAGGAGTTGGAGGCTGCTGGAGCCCAGGAGGTCCGGCTTCCTCCAGGACATGCGTTGGTTGACGGACTGGCGATGCCGCTGCAAGATTCCACCGAACCAATGGTCTTGCCTGCCGACAACGGGCCGGAAAGGGAGTCGAAGCGGCCCTGGGATGAGCTCTGGTGGGCCCTGGTACGCCATGAGATCCAGTCCCACCGGCAACTTCCGGCGATGCTGTATCAGGTACGGCCCATGTGGCGCCAGGATGCCAGGTCCAAGGGCGATCTGATGCGGATGCGTGAATGCACCATGGGGACCTGTATCAGTCTGGACAAGGACGAAGGCGGCCTGGATGAACGCCGGCTGACTCTGATCCATGCCTGTCGAGACGCATGTCAACGGTGCGGCTTGCCCGTCACGGAATTGTCCTCGGACTGGAGCGGGTCGGGCGATTCGGTGCAGGCATTGGCGTATGTGACCCCGGTGGGTCGAGACCGCATCTTGTCCTGTGGTTCTTGCGGGTATCAGGCAGAGAGAATGACGGCGGGTTTTCGCAGACCCAAGCCGCCTGAAGAGCCGGCGCGCCCCCTGGAGAAGGTGGCCACTGCCGGCGTGACCAGCATCGATGCGCTGGCGGACTTCCTGGCAGTTTCCCCGGCCCAGACTGCAAAGGCGGTCTTCCTGGTGGCCGAGGTCACGGAAGGGGGGCAGGTGCGTGAACGATTCATCTTTGCCCTGGTTCGCGGCGACATGGCAGTAAGCGAGACGAAGCTGGCTTGCCTGCTGGGTGCCAGGACGCTGCGCCCTGCCAGGGAGGAGGAGATCCGGGCTGCCGGTGCCCAGCCCGGCTATGCGTCGCCCATTGGCGTGGAGGGGGCCTTGGTGGTGGTCGATGAACTCATTCCTCGATGTGCGAACCTGGTGGCCGGCGCCAACGAAGAGGGCTTCCATCTGCGCAACGTCAACTACGGGCGCGACTTCCTCGCCGACATGGTGGGTGACATCGCTCTCGCTGACGAGGGCTCCGCCTGCCCGCGATGCGGCGAGCCGCTTGGGGAGTTGCGAGGCGTCCTGGTGACAGAAACCCGGGGGATGGAAACACCTGGTGGCCAGGTGCCGGGTGCCTCGTACCTGGATGAGGCGGGTCGGTCCAGGCCGGTGTTCGTGAATTCCTTCGGCATTGATTTGGAACGCCTCATGGCCTGCCTGGTGGAAGAGCACCACGATGAACGAGGCCTCGTCTGGCCCATTACAGTGGCTCCCTACCAGGTGCATCTCATCGATTTGAGCAAAAATGGCATCGTGGCCCGAGACATGTGGGAGGCTCTCCAACGTGCTGGCCTGGAGGTGCTTTTCGACGACCGGGACGAGCGGGCGGGGGTCAAGTTCGAGGATGCCGACCTCATCGGGCTCCCGGTCCGGGTCACCGTGGGCGAGCGGGGGTTGAATCAAGGCGTCGTGGAACTCGAGTTGCGGCGCGAACGAGGCAGCATGAAGCTTGTCTCTGTGGATGACGTGGTGGCGCAGGTCCAGGAACGAATCAGCGCCTTGGAAGCAGAACTTTTCGAAAAGAAGCAGTTTGGGACGGCCGTCGAGTCTTTCGTCGAGGAGTGACTTTTGACTCGAGTGCTGTCGTTGTCAACGAGATAGGGACGTGATAAAGCCCCCCCATCAAATGATGCAGCAAGGCTGTCTGGTGGATGGGATCCGATGTGATGTGTTTTGAGACAAGGAGTCTATGCCATGATGCAGAGAACACGACCGAGGTGGAGCCTGTCGTCTGGTCTGATAGGCGTCACGTTCCTGGTCTTTTTCGCGGCTTGCAACGGCGATGATTCCAGTCCCGGCGCGGATGCATCCGTTGATTCGTTGGTGAGCCGGGATGGCGGCGATTGCTCCCAG
>CAZIJS010000381.1:0-2815 GCA_964539505.1 uncultured Myxococcales bacterium | reverse complement strand
CTCCGGTGGATATGACCTGTTCGATGTGGTCTGCAGCAGCCTTCGTGCCGTCTTCTGCGCGCAGGCGCGTTGCGAGGCGCCGGGCGGCGATGGAAAACCCCGGGCTGAGAAGTCTGCCGAAGATTCGTGAAAGCTGTTGGGCGTCGAGCTTGTTGGGAGACACTGGTGCCGGTCCCAGGCCCAGGCGGCGGATTCTATCTCCCCAATAGTATTGATCGGCGATTTGGGGCATCACAAACTGCGCAATGCCGG
Source organism: uncultured Myxococcales bacterium (assembly GCA_964539505.1). Taxonomy (GTDB): domain Bacteria; phylum Myxococcota_A; class Polyangia; order HGW-17; family SLPX01; genus CAZIJS01. Next base: position 2,563 of record CAZIJS010000381.1, on the reverse strand, counting down.
CCCGGGCGGCATTGTGGACTGTGCCACTGCCGCCGTGATGCGCGGCGGCTGCCACCCTCGGGAAGAGATTGGCATGGGGCAGATCATCCACCACCAGGGCCCAGTCGGGCACATGGTTGAGGTGGCTGCCCAGGCCGGTCCAACCCTTCGAGAGGATGATCCGGCAGCCGGCCCTTTTCGCCGCCTGCAACGCCATGTCTGCAAAAGTTTCTGGGTCTCGAAGCGCCACGCTCCCAAAACCGAGGTAGATGGGGGGCGGCCCCTTGCACAGGAAGTCTTCCACCTCGTCGGGCAATGGTCCCTGGTCTCCTCCAAAGCAGTAGCCCACGAAGGAGTGGTCGAATTTCCATGCCGGATCGGAGGGAACCAGGGCCGGGCTCACGGCATGGAGGGTATGGGAGGATCCCGCCAGGTAGGTGGCGATGTCTCGGATGTCTGGCAAGCCGAAAGTGCGGCGCGCGTCGTTGACCTTGCCGCGAAACAGGATGTCGATGGACTTGTTGAGCATGCGCCACATGGCCAGGTTCACGGGGCCGGGCATGCCTTGGATGGGAACGAGGGGCGGCGGCTGGCTTCCAGCCAGTACAGGTGTGTAGGCCAGGCGGAAGTAGGGCAGGCCATGATACTCGGCGGCACTGGGGGCCATGAGTTCGTTGACCGTGCTCACCAAGGCGTCTGCTTTTCGGCAGGCTTCAGTCAGGACTTGCATCTGGTGGTCCAGGCGGCCCGAGAACCATTGGAGTGCCTGCTTGGCTGCCCGCCAGCCGTCCTCGAAAGAATGCATGACATCGAAGCTGTCTTCTTCGTAGAGCCTGGTTTCCAGGCCTTCGTCCCGGCCCAGGGCCTCCAGGCTGGAGGGAAGGCACATGGTCACCGAGTGGCCCCTTGTCTGGAGTTGCGCAGCGAGACTCACCATGGGGCGGACGTCACCGCGCGATCCCCTGGCGGACAAAACGATCCTCATCCCTCCACCTCGTCACCCTGCGGGTCGGCCGAGGCTTTTTGGATCCTGTCCAGGTCTGGATAGCGTTCCAGGATTTGTGCGCTGGTTTTGGGTTCGAATCCGTGATTCTGAAACAAGGCCTCGATGAACGATTTGGGCACGTCTGTCAGCATGGCCTTGGGACTGAACTTGAGTGACGACAGGATCCAGCAGGTGTGTGTGCACCAGCAATTGGCCCGGCCGCCTCCTCCAATGGCCTGGACTTCTTCCTGCATGGCCTGAGAATTCAGGGCAGCGGTCAGGTCGTAGTCGTGGTCGGAGAGGTGGCCGATGGGCGGTCTGAGTTCACAGGAGCGGAACTGGCCGTCGTGGTCCACCACGATGGTGGTGGTTCCCGCGGTGCAGGGCATGGGCCAGGCGCTGGGTTCTTCGAGGTTTCGTTCGTGGATGTCATAGACGAAGCGAAGCACGCCCAGAAAAGATGAGCGGGCCAGGGCCCTGGCAGGCCTGGGAAGATTGGAGAAGAGGCGGTCGGCCATCTGTCCGTGCAGGGGAATGAGTTGGGCATGGAGGGCATCGAGTTGTTCTCTCGTGAGAGTCTTGGTCTCCGGATCTTTCGGGTCGCCCCGGACCGTTTCGAAGAACTGGACCGCGATGTCGTGTTCTGCCAGCAGATACCGACCAAGGTCCAGCATTTCTCCATAGGCCTGCGGCGTGATGACCGTGGCCACGTTGACGAGCAGCCTGGGATTGCCCGCAAAGCGTTTTTCGATGCGCTTCATGTTGGTCACGGTCTTTTGGAAAGCACCAGGAATGCCGCGTACTTCGTCGTGCCCCTCGGGCATGCCATCGAGGGAGAAGTTGAGATGAATGGTCAGGTCCGGACAGGTCTCCAAAAGCCGTGAGACGGTTTTTTCCAGAGGGGTATAGAGCAGGCCGTTGGTGGGGAAGTTGACTGCCGTGACACCGTTGTTGGCCACGAAGGCCTCGACGATCCGGGCCAGGTCCTTGCGCAGGATGGGCTCTCCTCCCGACAGCCAGAGCTTGTCGAAGCGCGGGGCCGTCTCTGAAATTTTGAGAATCTGTTCCAGGGTCATGTCCCGGCCGTCGTTGAGGTGCTCGGCGTAGAAGCAGGTCTTGCACTTGGAATTGCACTTGGACGTGACGAAGAGAAACAGAGATTCGAGTTTCTTTGGGCGGATGAGGTTCTGAAAGAGCCCAGGCTCTCCGAGTGAGGCATCCCTGGCTCCATGGGATGAGGACTGCTGGTGGCGGTTCCTGGAGACCAGTGATCGGGCCCGGGACATGATGGCTTCCATGGTTTTCCTTGGGGGAGAAACTCGTTTTTTCATTGAGACAGACCTATTCTTTCAAAATTGCGTCGCTGTTTTTGCGAACGAAAGGGTAGTTTTGTGAACTGTGCATTGTTATGCGTGAATGAGCTGGGCTTTCTGGTCAAGAATTTTTCAAAATGGAGCAATGGCGCAGAGAGGAGAGGGAAAGGCATGGGGGGAGATGCGAAGGCATGGTGAAAAGGCGAAGGATGGCGAAGAGGCGAAGGCATGGGGGGGAGATGCGAAGGCATGGTGAAAAGGCGAAGGATGGCGAAGAGGCGAAGGC
>CAZIJS010000380.1:0-2826 GCA_964539505.1 uncultured Myxococcales bacterium | reverse complement strand
TCACCCTCTCTCTCGCCCCGACCTTCGCCCTCTGCCTCGCCCAGACCCTCGCCCCCTTCCTCGCCTGTGGCCTCCACCAGGCCCTCGCCCCCTTCCTCGCCCAGACCCTCGCCCTCTGCCTCGCCTCTGTCCTCCACCAGGGCGCGAGCAGAAGAGCCGGCCCCCTCGTCATCCCCTCCGCCCTTCATGAGTTCTGCAAGAAGCGCCTGACCATCCATGGGCACGTTGGAATGCTTCTGTCGGGCCCGATTCGGGTCCAGATCGTCTTTGACCGCCTGGAGCGTCAGGCGCACGATGAGTCGGAGTGTCTCGAGCACGCCGCGGCCCTTGGCCGCCACGGATTCTACGGCGGGATATTGCTCCAAATCCAGATGTTCTGCGAGATCCTCGATGGGGAGTGCAGAGGGCAGATCCCGCTTGTTGTACTGGACGACCAATGGAATATCCTCCAGTTGGATTCCCAACTCTTCCAGATTCTCCCGAAGATTGAGGAGACTGAATTCATTTTGATCCAGGGCCTCGGCCTGGGAATCCGCAACGAACACGATGCCGTCCACCCCGGCCAGCACCCGCTTTCTGGTGTTGTTGTACCGGACCTGTCCTGGAACCGTATAGAGCTGAATCTTTACGTCGAAACCACGAATGGTCCCAAGTTCCACCGGCATCCAGTCGAAAAAGAGCGTTCGATCTCCCACGGTGTCGAGCACCATGAGGTCGCCGCGTCTCTGGGGATTGAGCTGCTGGCTGAGTCGTTCGAGGTTGGTGGTCTTGCCCGACAGGCCGGGGCCGTAGTAGACGATCTTGACCTGCAGCGTTCGCTCCGTGGTGTCCACAACCGACATTCAGCATTCACTCCTGGTTTCGTTCCCGCTCAATCGAGACAATCATATCCCACTGTATCGTCCACCCAGCCGCAGCCCCCTCCCCCACAGACGTTGCAGGCCCTGCGATGAATCACTCCATCGCTGCACCAGTACAGTTGGCTGCCGACACAGACACCCTTTTCATCGATCCCACCGCAGTCTGCATCGATGCATCGGTATCTCCCCGCAAGATCCCGGCCGCACTGGCTCTCGCAGCAACGCTGGTGAATCTGCCCGTCCCGACACCACCTGGCCACGTTGCCTTCGCAGCGCCCCTCTTCATCGAGGTCCCCACAAGCATCCCGGTTTCCCAGATATGGTTCCAGAAAATCCGCCCAGTTGGCATCCACCCGACAAAAATGATCGTAATCCATGCAGGAGGGATCCCCCCAGGAAACCGTTCCCGTCACAGCCACCACGTCTCCACCAAACGCATACAGCGACGGGCCTCCCGAGTCGCCGTAGCAAACGGAACTCCAATGCTGGCCATAGACCACATATTCTCCGGAAAGAACTTCCGTCACCACCTCTGACGTCCACCACCGCCTGGTATTGTTTTCATCCGTCTCAGTGGAACCATACCCGACGTTTTGCACCGTCTCCCCCACGAAGGCAGCCGTCAGGTCGGTTCGGTTCACGGCAAGGGGCTCGATGTCGGGCAACGTCACCAAGGCACTTTGTTTGAGCACCACGAGTCCAAGATCGTGATCGGCTTCTCCCTGGTATCCCGAATGGCTCACGAGTTGGGCCACATCGAAGACGGCATCGGGATGCACCAAATCCGCCCCCACGAGGAAGACGACCTCGGAGGGATCCCGCAGTCCGCCCCAAGGCGACTCGACACAATGCGCCGCAGTGAGCACCACCGAAGGCCCAACCAAGGTAGCAGTGCAGTAGTTCGTATAGGAATCCATCCCGTCTGGTTCACCCAGGGCGCCTATGGCCAATTTCTGACCCTCTGTGAGGCAGACGGAATCCGGTTCGGCCTTGCCGTGGTAAATATACGTCCGGGTCTTCGACTTGGACTCGTCACAGCCGCAGGATCGTGGAACATCACCCGACGGATCTGCGCCGGTTCCACCGCAGCGATATCGGTCAGCATCCCACCCACAGCCCAGGTCGGCGCAATCTTCACTCCGGATCGTTCCTCGCTCACACCAATACCGCTTGTCGCCGTCACAGCAGCCTTCCGCAGACAGGCCATCACAAGACGCACAATCCTGGGCACAACTCTCGGCCGTCTCGTCCAACCTGCAAACCCCGTCTCCGCAGGACTTCTCGGAATGATCCGGCATGGCATCCTGAAACGATGCATCGATGGTAACGCCTGCTCCGTGTCCTCCACAGCCTCCCATGGCCAAGGCAAACACTCCCAAGACCATGAATCGGTTCATCCAATGTCGTTTCGCAGACACAACCTTTAATCCTCGATGCCGGGACAAACAAGCTTTCATTCGCCTGAAACCCGAAGTCTGGACGGTCCGAAACGCCGACACAATAGCTTTTCACAGGCTCTTTTGAGCGTCAAGCTCGACGAGAAATGAAACAGGGAAGAAAACCTTGCCGATGAGCCGAGGAAAACAAAAAAAATCAAGTTTCGACGAATGTCTTGAGTTTCTTCGACCGGCTGGGATGACGCAGCTTTCGCAGGGCCTTGGCCTCGATTTGCCGGATACGCTCCCTGGTGACCGCAAAATCCTGGCCCACCTCTTCCAACGTGTGATCCGAACGTTCACCGATCCCAAAGCGCATGCGCAAGACCTTTTCTTCTCTTGGGGTCAAAGTGGCGAGCACCTTCCTGGTCTGCTCGGCCAGGTTGGAAGAAATCACGGCATCCGAAGGCGACACCACACCTTTGTCCTCGATGAAATCCCCAAGATGGCTGTCTTCCTCCTCACCAATGGGCGTTTCCAGGGAAATGGGCTCCTTGGCGATCTTGAGGACCTTGCGCACCTTGTCGAGG
>CAZIJS010000379.1:0-2828 GCA_964539505.1 uncultured Myxococcales bacterium | reverse complement strand
CTTTGGGACGGTGAGAGCCGTGGATGGGCTGGACTTGCATGTGGCACGAGGCGAAATCTATGGGCTGGTGGGTCCGGACGGTGCGGGCAAGACCACCACGTTGCGTGCGGTCCTGGGACTTATGACCCCGGATTCGGGCCGCAGCCTCGTGGCGGGCATGGATGTGTTCGCAGAGGGCAGGAACGTTCGACGATTCGTGGGATACGTGTCCCAGGCCTACAGTCTCTACGGGGATCTCTCCGTGGATGAGAACATGTGGTTTTTCGGCCGCATGTACGGGCTTTCCCGCAGAGTCTATCGGGAACGACTCGAACGCCTCTTGGAGATTACCGGGTTGACCGAGTTTCGCACACGCCGCGCCTCGGCCCTGTCGGGCGGAATGTACAAAAAGCTCGCCCTGGCCTGCGCGTTGCTCCACGAGCCCAGGGTTCTCGTCATGGACGAACCCACCAACGGCGTGGATGTCATGAGCCGGCGTCAGCTCTGGGAACTGGTGTCCCAGATGGCCGGGCGTTCCACCGGCGTTCTGGTGGCCACTCCCCTCATGGAGGAGGCCGAGCGTTGTCACAGGGTGGGACTGCTCAGCAAGGGGCGTATCGTGCTCGAGGGTCGTCCCGAGGAACTGGAGGCAGGTCTGGCTGGTCGTTGCTGGACCCTGGAGTTTCCCGGTGCGCCAGGAGAGTCGGATGCCATCCTCGCACGGCCCTGGGTGGCTGCCCTGTCCGTGGAGGGCCGGACGAGACTTCGGATCGTGGTGCGTGAGGGCGGCGACTCGGCCCTGAAGTCCTTTGCCAGGGGAAGGCAGGCTCGCCTCCGGCCCCAGACTCCCATGTTCGAAGATCTGTACCTGGCGCGCATGGCCGAACTGGGTCTGTCTGGATCGGAGACGCAGGAAGAGGCGGGGAAGCAACAGGAGCATCGTGGGGAGATTCCATGAAAGATCGGGACACAATGCCGCAGGATACCGACGAGATTCTGGTTTCCGTGGAAGGTCTGACCCGGCGGTTCGGTTCGTTTGTGGCCGTGGACCAGGTGACGTTTCACATAAACAAGGGCGAAATTTTCGGATATCTCGGTGCCAACGGCGCAGGCAAGACCACGACGATTCGCATGCTCTGCGGACTGTTGGCTCCCAGTGAGGGGCGTATCGTCGTCGATGGCCTGGACGTGGCTAGGTCTCCCGAAGAGGTGCGATCCCGGATCGGCTATATGTCCCAGAAGTTTTCTTTGTATGTCGATTTGACCGTGGAAGAAAACCTGCATTTTTTTGCCGGTCTCTATGGTTTGTCGGGACGCAGGGCAGCAGCCCGAATCGATGCAGCCCTGGAGATGGCGGACCTTGCAGACAGGCGCAGGCGTCTGGTGGGCGTCCTGCCTGGTGGAATCCGCCAGCGACTGGCCCTGGCGGCCGCGCTCTTGCACGAGCCTGCGGTGGTGTTTCTCGACGAACCCACCGCCGGCACGGATCCGGAGGTGCGCAGACTGTTCTGGCGCCTGATTCGGGGGCTGCAGGAAGAAGGGGTGACGGTGTTCGTGACCACGCATCACCTGGAAGAGGCGGAGCTTTGTGATCGTGTCGGGTTCATGGCCCGGGGAAGATTGTTGGCCTTGGACAGCCCCGAGTCACTTAAGGACGTCTATGCCGCCGGCCGGGTTTTTTCATTGTCCGGAGTTTCGGTGACCGACCAGTTGGTGGCCGCTTTGTCCGAGGTCGCCTGGGTCTCACGGATGGGAAGGAAGCTCCGCCTGGTGACCAGGAGCAGCGCAGGAGGGCAGCACATGGTGTCTTCCCTGGTGGCGGATTGGCAGCATGGGGCCTTTGAGATCGTCCCGGAAGAACCGAGCCTGGAAGATGCATTCCTGGTGGCGGTGGAGGGACCGCAGGAAAACCGGCAGGCTGGATCGGAAGACGAATCGCCATCAGGGCGGGAGAGCGAGGGATCATGAAGTGGCTGTCTCGATTTCTGGCCGTTGCCCACAAGGAGGTCTGGCACATGATGCGGGATCCCAGGGTGCTCTACATGGCCTTGGGCATGCCGCTGGTCTTGATTATTCTTTATGGAAACGCCATTTCCTTCGACCTCGAACAGATCCGCATCCTGGTGGCGGACAAGGACCGGACCCAGGCTTCCAGGGCTCTGGTGGATCGTTTCGCCCAGTCCGATGCCTTCCATGTCGTGGGCGAAACGGATGCCGCCGCCGCGGACCAATTGTTTCGTGCCGGGGCAGCCAAAGGCGTTGTCGTGGTGCCCAGGGGATTTTCCAGGGATGTGCTTCGCGGTGGGACGCCTCAAATCCAGTTCTTGTTGGATGGTTCGGACAACACCACGGCGAGTCAGGCCCTGGGATACGCCCAGGTCGTGGCTTTTCGATATGTGACGGATTCCATGAAGGGCCTGGGCGCAGACATGGGACAGGCGGGGCTGGAGGCGAGGACGAGGGTGTTTTTCAATCCCCGGCTGGAAAGTTCCCATTACCTGGTGCCAGGGCTCATGGTGGTGATCATGACCCTGCTGGCCGTGATCCTGACTGCCTTGACGGTTGCCCGTGAATGGGAGGAAGGCTCCATGGAAATGTTGCTGACCACCCAGGCGGGCCAGACAGAGATTCTCCTGGGGAAACTGACACCCTATTTCGTGTTGGGCATGGTTCAGGTGCTCTTGGTGGTCACCGCCGGTTCATGGCTCTTCGACGTTCCCGTGCGAGGCAGCCTGTGGCTCCTGACCGCGGCCTCGGTGCTTTTCCTGCTGGGGCTGTTGGCCCAAGGACTCGTCATTTCCGTGATGACTAGGAACCAGATGCTGGCCACCCTGGCTGCGGCCTTGTCG
>CAZIJS010000378.1:0-2845 GCA_964539505.1 uncultured Myxococcales bacterium | reverse complement strand
GCATCCCATCCGGCCCAACGGCCCAGGCACCATCGAACCCCGGCTGAAGAGATCTCTCCCAGCGAAGACAGGCCCGACCAGGCCACTGGACCCATCCAGACCGTACCTGCCACTCCTCTCACCAGACAGGCTGGCAGGTGAGAGTCTGAGCATCGGCCGCTGTTCCGCCGGCAGACTTCTGGGCGCAGTGGCCCTTCCCCAAACGACGACGGATCTCTTCATCCTCCCGCACTGCAGAAAGCGACACACAAATTTCGGGACAAAAGACCTGGTCGCCCTGTTGGAATATGCAGCGTCCCGGGTCCATGCCCGGTTTCCGGACGCGAAGATGGCTGTCTGCAACATGTCCCACCGCCAAGGCGGGCGGATTCAATGGAGCCGATCCCATCAGGGAGGCAGGGATGCAGACGTGGCCTTCTTCGTCACCAGACATGGCAAGCCCGTCCCTGCACCGTCTCTCCTGAAATTCGCACCGAACCTCACCGCGCCTGGAGGCTACCGATTCGACCTGGCCAGAAACTGGGCGCTCGTCCGCGCATTGGTTTCCCACCCCACCATCCGAGTCCAATGGATCTTCGCGGCACGCTTTTTGAAGCGTGCTTTACTCGACTATGCCCTGGCGCACGAAAAGAATCATGAACTCGTGGTCCGGGCAGCGCACATCTTGCATCAACCAGGAGACAGCCTCAGCCACGACGACCACTTCCACATCCGCATCTACTGCTCGAAAAGGGACGTGCTCGAAGGCTGCATCGACTTCGGCCCCAGGTGGCCATGGGTCGCCTCCTACGACCGGTTCAAGGAACGCAGAATCCGGCTTCTCATGAAGGGACTGCGGGATCCAGACGACGCCATCCGCCTTGCAGTCCTCGACTTCCTCATTCGTCTCGATGCAAAACGACACCTCGCCGACATCCTGCGTCTGACCCTGGCCGACCCCGCCGGCTCCGTCCGTCTCAGAGCCCTGGACATGCTTGCCGCCTGGCGGCCGAGGGGCGGTCGGGCCATCGACATCTTCCTGGCATACCTCTCACGCAACTGCCCGTCTCATCCCTCTCGATCCGCCATCCTCCCGAGACGAGCAGCAGACCATTCCGAATCGAGAGCCCGTCCGGGGACCGGTCCATCCACTCTGCCCCCCCCAGCCAGCCGGAACAAGCCTCCCGCATCCAGGCCTCGTCTCGGACCCGTTGCCCAACCGGGCTACCGCCCACTGAAGGCTGCCTGTCCGAGGGACCGGGCTGAGTTTCTCCGGGCCTTTTCGGTCCTCGGCCTGCTGGGGTCCTATGCAGCCCTGCCCTTGCTCGTGCGCGCGATGCGCGAGAAGGGCCCGCGCCGACTTCCATCCGGGCAAACCGTGGACCGGCGTCTCGCTGCACTGAAAGCGGCCTCGGGCATCCTCGACAGGCGCCTGGTGCCTGGATTGCTGGCAGCCCTGGACTCGGACAATCCCACCCACCGCCGACTCGCGGCCAGCCTCATGCGCAAACTCTTCAACCGGTCCTTTGGCTACAACTGGGCAGCGCTGCGCTCCAGGCGAAGCCGCAAGCGTGCCCTGCGACGCTGGCGCCAATGGTGGCGACGAACCAGGAACCTGTCTCGGAAGGCGGTGATCCTGGCCGGGTTCCGAAGATTCAAGTACCTTCGCAGAAACCTCCGGGTTCCATCCAGCATGCGAGGACTGAGCACGTTGGTCTCACTGACCAGACGCAGGGACCAGATGGGCTACAACGCCTCCTGGCTCCTGACCAAACTCTGCAAATGCCATGGCGGCCATGGGCGTCCGGCGGCCCTGCGCTATCAAATCTGGGCCAAATGGATCGCCAAGGTGCGGGCCGAACGGCTCGCTCGCAAACGTGCTTTCAGGCGCCGAAGAAGAAGGCGGCGTGCCAAGAGACGCCCTGTAAGGAACCGCCGGCACCCGGCCCTGGTTCGCAGGCGCCCGACCGGAAGTCGAAGGCGCTCCGCTGGAAGACAGGCACGCTCCACGGGGAGACAGAGGCGCCCCTGACGGACAAGAGCCCAAGCAGCCCAGGGCCACCCCAGGCAGACATCATCGAAGAAGAGGTGAGCAGAATTCAAAGAACGAAGAGGGGGACGAGCAGCAGACCCTCTATAGGAGGGCCCGCTACCGAACGAAGAATCCTCAGTCTCTGCGCCTGCGTCTGATCAGCGGCAGCCCCAGCAGGAGCACAAAGGCCCAGCCTAGGTCACTGGCACCTCCGGAGGCCGAACAGCCGCAACCGCTCTCGCTGCTCGATCCAGTCCCGTCGCAGACTCCGTCTCCGTTGGCGTCTTCACAGCAGGCAGACGGCGCCCCCTGGCAGGTCCAACCAGACTCGACCGCGCAGAGAGCACTGCAGCCGTCGGAATCCATGGTGTTTCCGTCATCGCAGGTTTCGCCGGTCTCCAGGATCCCGTTTCCGCAGACCGATGCAGACTCACTGTGACAAATGGAGGAACAACCGTCACCGTCCACGACATTGCCATCGTCACATTCCTCATCGCCTTCCAGGACGCCGTTGCCGCAAACCGGCCCTTCGCTTTGGCAGGTCGACGAGCAGCCATCACCATTGAGTTGGTTGCCGTCGTCGCATTCCTCGCCTTCTTCCACCTGGCCGTTGCCGCAGACCGGTCCTTCGTTTGTGCAGGTCGACGAGCAGCCATCGCCATCCACGACATTGCCATCGTCACATTCCTCGTCGCCTTCCAGGACACCGTTGCCGCAGAGCGCACCTTCGCTTTGGCAGGTCGACGAGCAGCCATCGCCATCCACGACATTGCCATCGTCACATTCTTCGCCATCTTCCACCTGGCCGTTGCCGCAGACCGGTCCTTCGTTTGT
>CAZIJS010000377.1:0-2877 GCA_964539505.1 uncultured Myxococcales bacterium | reverse complement strand
TCCTGGCTTGGCTCCTCCTGGCCCACCCACCCCGCAGGCATGTCTTCCTCCTGCTGGCGGCTCTGAGCCTCGGCACGGTCGGAGCATTCGGCCTGGATGCACTCACTGCAAAAAGTCGGCTTTCCAGCAGGACCATGGACCTGGCAACGCCCACGGGCCAGGCAGCGGGCCGGCTCTACATCCTTCGGGTCGAATCCCGTTGTCTGGCACGGGACATGGCTTCCGGCAACATCTTCGGCCACGGTCCCGAGGGATTTCAACGAACCTGGCCTGGGTGCCAGAGGCGCTTTCTTGAAGCGCATCCAGGCGACGAGGTGTTTCGCTCGGACCTGAGACACGCCCATTTCGACATCGGGGAAGTCTGGGCCGACTACGGACTTCCAGGCATCCTGGCACTGGCCTGGCTGCTCTGGATGCTGTTTCGGCGCAAGGCATGGAAGGACATCCCGAAAGCGGCCCCAGCCGCGGCATCTCTGGCTGCCCTCTGCCTGGCCGGGCTGGCCGGCTGGCCCGCTTTCTTCGCCCCTACCGCCCTGCTCATGGCCCTGGACGTGGGCCTGCTCCTGCCCAAGCAAAACGCGCATTCTGCTGGCCAATCCCCAGACGAGAGCGGACGGTTTCACCAATGGAAACGTTCCTGGCCGGCCCTGGCTCTTGGCCTGCTCCTGCTGTCTGCTTTGGGTCTCCTGACCCGTCGTCTGGATTCAGAGCGTCTCCGCAGCCAGGCCACCAGGCTCAGGAGCCTGGGCAAGCCGCAAGCCGCCCTCACATACTGCCACCAGGCAACAAGAAGAGACCCCAGAAACCCGAGAGCCTGGATCGAATGTGCCCTGGACATGGAACTGGCCGGCGAGCCTCGCCAAGCCCTGCAGGCCTGGGTCTTGGCCCGACGCGACCTTCCCTCGGATGCAGTGCTCCAACGCATCCAGGCGCTTCGTCACGAACTCGATGCCCGAAACAGTGCGTCGAATGCTCATTGAACGCGCGCTGTTCCTTCTGCCATGGAACGTCTCAATCCACGTCCGGCGGTTGCCTTCCCCAAGGCGCGACAAGACGCGCAACCGCACCACTCTCTCCACCAGAAGGAATCTTCAGGGCAACGACACCACGGAAAGGTAGGTGAAACAGGCCTTCGTATAATAAGTGAAAAAACCAGCCTGTCCCGACGTAAATGCGCCATCCGAAGTCTCTGCATGAATCCCCTCGGGAAGGACCCAACAAGTCAACTGCGAGCCATCCAGACGAAATCGCAGCACATACTCGGTCCGGTCCGGAACGTCCGCCGTCGCATGCAGTTCATGCCATCCGCTCCCATCATATTTTCCGATCACCAGTCGATGATTCTTCAGATCCACCACGCAGAGATACCCCTGGAGCGCCCCGTTCCACCTGGCCACCAACCCAGTGGAAGGCCAGGGTTGACCGGCGAGATTTTTCTGGATACCCGTCACCTTTGCCTGCACGATATAGTCGGCGCCCAAAGCAGGGCTGGACACCACGGCAACGGCACGTTCCGATGTCTCCGTGGCACAGACCGCACCACTCCCATTCCAGGAACCCGATTGCCAGATCAGGACTGGGGGAAGGCCCAGCCCCGACGCTTTCAACAGCACCTCGTCTGCATGCTCGGGACGGGGATCCACCTCGTTGTCCAAGCCGTCGCCGTCCTTGTCCGAATCGCAGACATCACCCTGCCCATCCTGGTCCAAGTCTTCCTGGTTCGAGTTCGACGCCCCTGGACAGTTGTCGCAGGCGTCGCCGACCCCGTCGCCGTCCCGGTCTGTTTGCCCTGGATTCGCCTGCTGCGGACAATTGTCTGCATTGTCTGGTACCCCATCCTGGTCGCTGTCCCGCAACGCGGCATCCTGGTTCGTCCCAGCCTCGGTCCAACCCGATCCGTCTCTCCGAAAGGCGGCATCCCCAATGACGACGCCCCCTTCTGCAACAGAACCATCGTCCATGTACGCGTCTCGAACGCCTCCGTCCCGCCCATCATGAACCACGTGCACGAAGGGATCGAAAACACAGGATCCCAACAGTCCCCCCGCCCATATCGCCAAAAGGAATACACCAGACCTTCCATGCCGTGGAAGGTGCGTCACGTGGCCAGCATGAGACGACATGTCTGTTTTCAAGACCATGCAACAACTCCAAGCAACGAACCACCAGCCACGAAACGGCCACACACAGTGGCAGCGCTCCGCTGTGTGAAAAAAGCAATCCCGCGCCCATGGAAGCGCCGACTCACAACGATAACAGCGGATTTATGGTATCGTAAGAAACCGTGAGGGGTCAACAAGCTGCAAAAACCGACGTTGGAATGAACGCTGGCCAAGGTCGGCCGACCATGCGCCACAACCCATGGGCGTCTACCAACTCCCGGGACCACGCGGGCTGCCGTCGGCCAAGGAGAGCTTTCCAAATATGCCATAGCCATCGCCGACCTGGCCGTGACTCTGCCATGTCACGACGAACCGACCGTCTCCAGCCATCGCCACCGAAGAAGAGACCTGGGCTGACGTGGTGTAACTGTTAACCTGGAACTCGGTACCCACCGAATTTCCGTCTGCATCGTATCGCTGGGCGAAAACACCGTAGCCGTGCCCGTCCTGGACATCACTCTGCCATGTCACGACGAACCGACCGTCTCCAGCCATCGCCACCGAAGGACTGTCCTGGTTGACGTGGCAGGATTGCTCAGCCAGTGAAGGGGTGAAGATTTTCGCAGTTGGAGGGGTGCGACGTGTACGAAGAAAGACGTGCGTGCCTGCGGAGGGGAGGTCCGGAAGGATTGGGAAAGATCAACAGCGATCCAGGAATTGGATAGAAGGGGAAAAAAGAGACGGCGCCGGGGCGGGCACCCGCGACGCCAACAAA
>CAZIJS010000376.1:0-2914 GCA_964539505.1 uncultured Myxococcales bacterium | reverse complement strand
GCCACCTCAAACGGCCGCGCCGGTCGTAGCGCCTATGCTCTCCAAGCCACCACCCAATCCCTCCGACCGCCTTGGCCCAATTCCATCCCACCACCCTGCGTTTCATGGACCCGCATCGTCGTAGTCGACGCCCACGTCTTTCGCAGCCCATATTGTTCTCTCGGAACGCAGACCTTCTCATCCCGTTCTTTCCGACGTCCCCTCTCGTGGCAGCCCTCGCCTGGTCTGCCTCGGCTCACTCCAGACAGGCATCTTGCCGAGCTTATCCAGAAACTCTGTAGCCGACCGTTGGTAGACATGTGCCTGCCATTGCCACCCGACTTCGATGGCTCGTCCTGGTGAAACCAACTCGAACACATCACAATCTTTTTTCGCTATCAGGCCACTTCTTATCGAAGAAAACGAACCAGCCTGTCGAACGGTATGTGTTGACACACTGCGGTCTTTCCGTCTTTCCGGTCGGATACCATCAGGGCGTACTCCCTCCCCGCACAATCCATCAGCTTCGACCAAGGCAGCCGCATCGCTGTGGCGACCATCCCAACAACAGTCAAAATTGTGGGGGCAGGTATTTCACTCCGACCACCGGTGGTGTTGTCTGCTCGCAAAGCCCACACCATGCCTCGCAGCTGTCTTGCGTGCTGAATGCAGGCTGCGACACGCCTATTCGCTGGCCCCTCGATACGAAGCAGGGTCGGTCGCGTTTGTGCTATCAGGGAACAGACATGAGCAGCGTCCGATACGCCATAGAAGAGCCATAGCAGATCCAATCTCCCTGATTTGGTCCCCTTCATTTCTCTAGCAAGGTCCGACAGGTCAGCCCTTCCCACGATCAATGCGCGCATGTGCTTTCCATTTCCCAGGACGCCACCCTCGATATGACCTATGCAGCTTCCTCCTGAAATTCTAGTGCTCCTACGCGACTTCAGCAACAAGCCCACTACGCTGGCATGTATCGAAAAATTGGGGCATCTGGAAGCATCCTCGCGAATTCGGCCCTGGACGAACAACTCACCAATTTCTTTCCTCCCAGCCATTCTTGCCATCTCCTCACCAACCAACTCCGCACCCGTTATCCACAATGACTGAGGGCGAAATATCTCGGTCAAGCGTACCAGAAGGCTTCCCAACAGCCGTTTTCTCCCGCGCAATACCAAGGAATGCAGTCCTTCCGGTTTCACATACCCTGTTGGTGTGCCCATGTCTGACCCCACCTGGTCCCAATCAATAAAGACATCGCGAATACCAGAGTGCGCAGCCAACTCTTTCCACACCTTCCCTCCGTCTCCTCGAAGGTAAATCGTGACTCGAGACAGGTCAGGCATCGACGAAATCAATCGCGCGGCCTGGGCGCCTGTCACCCGGCCACCACAGCACGTCTGACCGGTCCGCCCACCCCCGACTATCAATTCTTTCACTCCATCAAACCGAGGCAATACATCGGCGCCAACGACATCCGCGGAAATCGCCAAGACGGCATAGCGACCTGCCGCCATCCGAACCCTCTTCAAAGCTGACCAAAGGCAGTTACCACAACTTCCTTGTCTCTCGATGCCACCGCAATGAACTGAAACCCCGACGAATCTCCGATCCGTTCGCTGTTTCTGCGAACGAAAATATCCACGAACTTCTTTGATGTGACATGAATCAGTCATGACAGTCTTCACATCAACAGTATGAGGAACCGACCTCTCACCAGGTGCGTACGACACTCTCCAATCCTTGCCCCACAGTCTCCAGGGTACTGGCAGGAAGGACTGGCCTGTTGCTCTGAAAAAGGGCGTATGGCGCAACCACAATTGAATTGCGCGTCGTGTCGGGACTGCCTCGACCATGCCTGCGGAAGCAGGCCTCCTCTCCACTACCTTCGCCCGCCTTCCTGCCCTCACAATTCGTCTGTATTTGGATGTATAGCAGCCCACCAAATACAGAACTATCGCAGCCAGAAAACTCCAAAAACTGCCACCTCGTGCCCAAAAGTACTTCATGCTGAACCTATCTCCCCACCTGGACACGCTGCTCCCAACCTCTCTTGCGAAGGCTCGGATCCCTTGACGGCGCGGTGTCTTGCCAGGCCAATTGACTGGACATGAGAAAGGTGATTTCTCGAGTGCAATCCGACACCCTCATGCCGCATCCCACAACAGCTTGTCGACCTTCTTTTTTTTGCCCCTGCCCAGCCAGCCATTTGGCTATTTGGACTTTCTGGACGCCGCCTCAAGAAAAACTCGGCCCAACTGAGCGCATCACATCCCTGTCCCGATCGCAGGGCCCAGTGTCGCCTGTCCTGGTTGCCCGAATCTTCAAATTCCTTAAACATTCCCGAAAACCACCTGGACTATCACACACCCTACAACACACATCTACACATCCTCGCGCCGAGCGTTTCGTGAAACCCGTCGAGCAGCCCAAGTTGTGTCGGTTAGAACCGTTGCCGTGAAACCAACGTTGGGTTCGGTATGGTCTCACGGAGTTGGGATCACGCCCGCCGGAAAGAGCGGGGCATCAGTGGTGCCCAGTCGGATACGAATGGGGCGCACGAGCCGGTATACAGCTCGATCACCGATCGCGGACCGCCCCCAACACCATACGCCGCCGGACCTGGTCCGTGCACAGGCATGGTCTCCGGCTCCTTCGACTAATTGTACAATTCCTGTCAGGTCGTATTTCCGGCGTCCTCTCACCTGATTCGACATTCGACTCCCACATAGTTCGTCGCATGCGATCGTACCATCGGTCCTCAAAATACAGCTTCCCGTACTGTCTTGGATACCGCGGCCATCATCCCCATCGAGTGAGAGCGTCACTGGATGATCACAGGCTCGATGTCCTGTCCTGTCCTGGCCCATGTCACCAGAATGCCAAGACACGAAATGTTCGTCCCGGGTGAGTCCCCTTCCGTCCTGTAGTATGT
>CAZIJS010000375.1:0-2916 GCA_964539505.1 uncultured Myxococcales bacterium | reverse complement strand
TCCTGGACTTGCCCATGGAACCCCTGAACGCATGAGCAGACAACCGCTGAGACCAGGGGGCCAACGAGTCACGCAGCGCTTGACGGTGGGCCCGGGCCGTAGCATCGTCAAAAGACGATTCGGGAGCCGCTGTCATGACGCGATGCCATCAACAATCGATCCCTTCCAGGAGACCTTCCTTTTTCATCCGGGATGTCTTGCAACCACCCCTTGCGGCGGGCAGTCTCCTTGCAGTCCCCACCGCGGGCTTGTTCCTCTGGATCGCCCTGGGAACAGGACTGGCCCTGCCAGGCTGCCGCAAACCGGCAAAGCCCGGCGCCTGTCAGCCAGGCATGGCATACTGCGAAGGAGACGAAGCACTTCGATGCCGCGACGATGCCCTGTCCTACGACCATGAGGATTGTCTTGCGGAAGGCAAGGTCTGCAGCCTGGGGCTGGGCTGCACCGTTTGCCATCCGGGCACCTACCTCTGCAAGGACGGCAAGGTGGCCAAATGCCGCCAGGACGGGTCCGACGCCGACCCGGTGGCCGAGTGCGACTCCCAGGCCGGAGAGGTCTGCTACCTGGGTGACTGCGTGGACGCCTGCCAGGCCGCCAAGGAGGAACGCAGCTACATCGGCTGCGAATACTGGGCCGCGGACCTGGACAACGCGACCATCTCCCAGAGTTTTTGTGCGGCCAAACAGCAGTTCGCCGTGGCGGTCTCCAACGTGGGCCTCATCGATGCAGACGTCTCGGTCTTCGTCAACGATGCCGACGTCCGCTGGCCCCTCCAGGAACGGCTCGTGTCTTCTGCAACGGTCCCCCCGGAAGGGATGCACGTCTTTCTCCTGCCCCCCAGGGAGCTGGACGGAAGCCACGACGGCATCTACGACAACGGCACCCACACGTTCTACTCGTCGAACGCCTATCACATCCTGTCCACGGTTCCCATCGTGGCCTACCAGTTCAACCCTCTGGAGAACGTGCAGGTGTTCTCCAACGACGCATCGATCCTGGTCCCGGACAATGCCCTGGACAAGGAATACCTGGTCATGGGATGGCCCCAGACCATTGCCGACACCGACGACCCCCAGACCGACTTCAACAAGAACCTGCGCGCCTTTCTGACCATCGTGGGCACCAGGCCCGGCACGGAAGTCGCGGTGCACCTGGCCACCGACATCGTTCCCGGCCCGGACATCACCACCACGAAAGCCGGGCAGACCCTGCATTTCCAACTCGGCCCCTACGACGTGCTCAACCTGGAGACCGGGGGATTCAACGCCGACTTCACAGGATCCTTCGTCCAGGCGTCACAGCCCGTGGCCGTGTTCTCAGGGTCCGAAGCCTCGGACGTGCCCTACTTCCCATCCCTGACGGTGCGTCGCTGCTGCGCCGACCATCTCGAACACCAGCTCATGCCCGAGTCCGCGGTGGGCAGCAAGTACGTGGCCGTGCGCATGCCCCTGCGCACCGAAGCGGTTGCAGCGGCCGGAGCCGACGTCTCCATCGTGGACGAACCAGAGTATTTCCGCATCCTGGCGCTCTACGACGACACCCTGGTCACCACCACCATGCCCAGTCCCAACGACACCTTCCAACTCGATCGCGGCGAATTCGTGACCATCGAGAGCCACTGCGACTTCCTCATCGACTCGAATCATCCCGTGGTGGTGGGACAGTTCATGGCAGGCCAGGCCACCACCGGCATTCCACTCGATATCCCAGGAGGCGATCCGTCCTTCCTCGTGCTCCCCCCCACGGAACAGTGGCGCAGCCGGTATGTGTTCCTCACCCCGGACAAATACGCCTTCGACTTTGTGGTCCTGGTGGCTCCTCCCGGCACCAAGATAACCTTCGACAAGGGGCCGCTGCCAGAAAGCTGCGTCCAGTCCATCCCGGAATGCACTCCCACCCCCGACCAGGTGCCCTACAGCGTCTGGAAGTGCCAGCTCTCCTTCCCCAAGATCCTCGAAGGACTGCCGCCGCCAGACAACATAGACCCCAACAACCAGAACGACGGCTACCACATCATCGAGGCCGACCACCCCTTCGAGCTTATCGTCTACGGATTCGACAAGCACGTCTCCTATGCGTACATGGGCGGCGCAGACGTCCATCGCATCAACGTCCGCTGATCCTCCCCAGTTTCCCTTGCGCCTGACCTGCTAAGCCGCCTATCTGCCTTGCTTCCCGCATCGGGTGCGTCCTCCCCGGCACTGTCCTACCCTGCAGCCTTCCCCCGCTCCCATCTCGACGCCTATTTTCCAGACTGCCCTGCCCTGGTGTCACGACGCCCCGGCGCAGGCCTACCGAATCGCAGGATCAAGACCCGGTTGCAAGCCTCGTCCCGGCATTCCTTGCCCGCTTCGCAGAAACACTGCTCGAACCGTTGACTGGCGCCCTCGACTCGACAATGACTGCCCCAGGTCACCTGCACCCGGCCGCCCACCTTGTCGGGCCCTGCGAGAAAGGCACAGTAGCCCGCAAGGCCGGAGAGTCTGGATGCACAAGAAGCCTGGTTGGATGTCGCGGCCCAGGACAGCCCGGCCGCGTCGGCCAGGCTCCTTGCTGCTTGCAGCCGTCCCATGCCCGCGAGCAAATCCAGGGCCTTGCGAACGCCCGGCCTCGAAGACTTGAACCGCCGATACCATGCCACTGGATCGGGCTGGAACGCTGCCAGGTGGGCCCATGCCTCGGCCCGTTGCGTCTGGCTCATGGCCCGGGCGGCACAGGGGAACAAGCGTCCGGCCCAGACCGGCTTTGCCGTCCTCCAGGCGACCGTCAAGGCCAACAGACAGGCCTTGGGGTCGGTGGGACTCGGCTCCACCAACTCGGCCGCCGCCGCGAACCGACCCAACGCCACCAGCACGGCGGCGAGATCCTGCTTGATCCTGGCGCTGCCCGGCCTCGACTCCTGGAGCAGTCGTTGAA
>CAZIJS010000374.1:0-2925 GCA_964539505.1 uncultured Myxococcales bacterium | reverse complement strand
AATGCTCGAGTATGCGGGCAAAGCAGTGGTGATGGCCAATGCGCCCGCCCCCCTCCATCAACTGGGATTCGAGAGCACTGCAGACAGGGACCATGACGGCGCTGCCCTGGCTATCGAACGATTCGTGCTGTCACAACCGAAGCCATGAACGCACGAAGCCAGGACCAGGGTGAAACAGCCTGATCCTTTATCGACCATCATGAAGAAATGGCCAGTCCGAGAATGCGTCTGGTCCGGACATGATGGTCGTCCACTGCGAACCGGACCAACTCCGTGATGCGGTCCTCGGGACTGGCTGTCGCCGGCCTGACCGGATCGGTCAATGCAAGCCGTACTGCAGTGGGCAGGTCCTGGCAGAGCACAAGCCCCACCCGATGGGACGTGAACTGAATGGATCGATTCCAGCGATCCAGATTGACGGAAACTTTGTCTTCGACCATCTGGTCTACGAGAAGCTCCAGTTTGCCACGCTCCTCGTCGGTGACCAGACGATCGAGTGCGCGTGCCTGCTCGTTTATCGCATCCATGTCCTCGGAGTCCACCAATCCCGGGCGCACCAACTTGGTGGCGGCCAGCATGAACATGGTCTGACGAGCCACGCTGGGGAGGAGCAAACCTGCCATGTACTGCGGCATCATGTACGTGAGATCCCGCCCCAGGATAAACGTCACTTCGGTTTCCGATCGCTGGCTGAGGAGACCGCCGCCTGCTACACAACTGGGCAACCATCGCCCCTTTTCCACCACGTCGGCCACCGCCAACTCGAAGCCTGCATCCGGTGCGAGATAAAAATCGAGGTGCGGCAGCTTGAGTGCCTCCTGCACCACCCGAAACACCCTGGCCACGAGGAGATCCGACTCGGCCACATCGATGCGATCCTTGGGCTTGAGACTGTATGACCGCAAAGAACGACCAAGCATCAATGCCAGCGGTCTGGCCAGGACGGCAAAGAACTGGCTCGGCCAGGGGTCTTCGCTCGGGTGAGCCAGCATCTCGGACCACATACCCTGGTCGATGGTCCTGGCCGGCCGAATGGGCTTCTTGGCTCGATACTTTTGGACGACTTCCTTCTCGATGGGTTCCGCCACCCCGAAATGTGACAGGACCGCAGCCTGCCAGAAGGCCTTTTCGATGTCTCCACCATTATAATAGAGCCGAAAGAGCCGCCGGTAGGGTTCGACCTGGTCGGGATGCTCCTTCAACACCCCTTTCCAATGGGCCTCTTGCTCCTGCTCGGAGGCCGGTCCAGCCCCTGCCCCCTGGTTCGCCGACATGCTCTCCGCACCGCCGGTGAAAAAAGCCTGCACTGCCGGCCCCGTCACCGTGGCATACCAAGGCTGATCTGCCGACGCATCTTCAGTCTCCAGCGAAGAGGCCGACTCCGACTGGCTCTCATCGGTGTCTGTGGCGCCCTCCCGCTTTTCCTGGGACGACAATGATTCCGGATCACTGGGTGGTTCGTGGAATCTCGTGCCAATCAGGGAACGCAACCGGGTCTCCAGGACGGACAGCCCATCGGCGTTCTCGAACCGGACAGGGATCAAATCCAAGCCAACAGCCAGATTCAGCCCAGGTTTCGATCCGATTCCGCTGGGAAAAACCACCAGACGGTCCAGATCTTCGATTCGCCGAACGGCAATGTGGCCGTCGGGCCGGATCACCCCCACGACGACGGCCTGTCCATCGGCTCCCAACCAGCCCTTCCTGCCGTCACGAAAGACACAGGCAAGAATATCAGCCGTATCCGGCAACCCAAGGCTGCGCGCCACCTCCTGCGGCGCCATCGCGGCGTCCGTCTGGTTCATCGATTCATCCCGTCCATCAAGTATGTCCGAACATCTCTCCGATGGACTCACCTTCGTGCGTCCTGCGAATTCCTTCTGCGAGGATGTCAGCGATGCTGAGCACTGTCAAGAAGTCGTGCTCACTGGCATGTTCGTCTACGGGCAATGTGTCGGTGCAGACCACTTCTTTGATACCCGATGCTTCCAGTCGGTCCAGCGCATCTCCCACGAACACGCCATGCACGCAAACTGCGGTCATGGACCTCGCACCCATCTTCATGATGTGCTCATAGGCGCTCAGCACCGACCCACCGGTCGATATCTCGTCATCTACCAGAATACAATGCAGGCCATCGACATCCCCGATAATCTCCGCGACCCGGGCCTTGTCGTCGTTTCCGAGGCGCTGCTTGTTGAAAATGGCCAGGGGCAACCCGAGCTGCTGTGCCCAATACTTTGCCCGTTTCATGCCACCGATGTCGGGGGACAACACACAATGGTTCGACAGGTCCTTGGACTGGAGATAGGGAATGATCACGGAACTGGAGTAGAGCTGGTCGTACCGGCATCGAAAGAAACCGGTAATCTGATCCGAATGGAGATCCATCGTGATGATCCGGTC
Organism: uncultured Myxococcales bacterium; assembly: GCA_964539505.1. Lineage (GTDB taxonomy): Bacteria > Myxococcota_A > Polyangia > HGW-17 > SLPX01 > CAZIJS01. Next base: position 519 of record CAZIJS010000374.1, on the reverse strand, counting down.
CACACCAGCGGTTTCCATGAGGTCGGCCACCAACCGGGCACTCACCGGAACCCTTGGCTGATCCTTCTTGTCCGACCGGACATAGGGGTAGTAGGGCAACACCGCTGTGATCCGCGCAGCCGAGGCATATTTCGCGGCATCGATGAGCAACAGCAGTTCCATGAAGTTGTCGTTTACCGGGATGGCAGACGTCTGGACGATGTAGACGTCGTGGTTTCGCACACACTGATCGATCTTACAAAATGTGTTGTCGTTCTTAAACTTGAAGCAATTGACGTCCGCGAGACGTGTTCCGAGCTTTTCCGCAATACGGGATGCCAATCTGGGATGGGAAGAACCGGTCATCACGGTGATGGGAAATCTCTTTGCCACCTTGTTCATCGCAGCCTCCACGAAAAGGAGCCTCCTGGATCCGAGGCACCAGCAAGAACAGTGCACCACAGAGCCGAACCTGGCCGCGGAGCATACTTTGGAACGTACTTTTTTCGCAATGGAAAAAACATCCACCAAGTTTGTCGA
>CAZIJS010000373.1:0-2947 GCA_964539505.1 uncultured Myxococcales bacterium | reverse complement strand
CTGGTTCCTGCCGCAATGTCTGAAGTTCTGCCCGACAGTCCGGTAGACATCATGAACGCGACAATCCGGCATTCTCAAAGCAGCGATGGTATCCGCCATGCAGGGCTAGTCCAAGTTGCATGGGCATCCCAGCGTTCTCAGAAACCGGGCCAGGGGCAGCCGTCGTCATACCGAAGAAAGGCGATGTCTCCCGCGGCGATGGTGAGTTCCAGGGTGGCCCTGGACCCACCAGCCGGGTTCAGGGTCATTGGCACGACACTGTGCGATGCGCCGTCCAGACGTTCGAGACGGTCAGTTCGCAGGCCTGACCGAGCGTTGGCAAAGTCAAAGGTGAGACGGACCATGGCATCCTCGTGGTTCCCGATCGTAGAGCGCCCATCCCGGTTGAGGTTCTGCACCACGAGATACCTGCGATCCGCATCGTCTCGGAAGAAACCAATCAGAATTTCCTGGGCCAGGTTTCCGAGGAAAGAATACCCCGCGGTGATGTCCACTGTGGTCAGGTACGGATCGATGTGCTCGTCGGGACTGTAATTTTGGACGGCATCGATATCGAGCAGCCCACTGGTGCCCAGATGACGCACCCCCAATGATGTAAGCTGCGTCAAGACCCGACCATAATAGGACAATTCTGCGTTGATGGTTGCCGCCCAGCCAAACTGCTGTGTCCGTTGGGCGTTCTGATCTCCAGCAGTCTCGAAAAAGACCGGGGTGAGGCTGCCGTGGGCGGCGCTGATCTGGTAGACGAACCAAGAGTGTCCCTGGTAGCCGTAAACCACGCCGAGCATGGCATGCCACCGGAGGTCTGCCTGGCTGGGCATATCGTCGGAGGGGCTCGACCGGTAACTGTTGAGATACCGCCAATAGGGCAATCCCGCGGCCAAACCCGCCGCCCGGAACCCCTCCAACCACACATACCCGCTGTTTTGAAGGGAATAGTTATCATATGAGAGCACGTCTGCGAGGTGATGATCTACTACATAGGAAATCATGTCGTCGATGAGCCCGCCATCTCCTGGATGACTGTGATCGTCCACCTGACCAAAATTGATGATCACCAAGGCACCCGGATCCGCCGCACGCACAGCGGCCACCCCCGCCTCGATGGCATGGATGTCGGCCATGTCCCGCGGTTCGTCGGAAATCTGGTACCCGATTCGTCCGGGTTCGCCACTGTAACCCCCGAGGACCTGGTCATTGGGACCTGCCGGCGTCCCGTCCGGCAGGACCCAGGAAACGAACCGGACGGCAGGACGCAGATCGCGCCAGGCATCCATCTCCCCGGGCAATCCGTCTTGCCAGAGATGGACGGCATTGGCACCGAAATCGTCCAGGTATCCGGAAGCAAAGCTGGAAGAAGGCGCGCCCATGCTCGGAATGAGCCCGCTGATGAACATGGGTTCGCTGCGAACCCACTGCATTCCTTTGCTGAACCCGCTGGGCAACGACAGGCTGGGACATTCCGACGAGCCGCTGTCCTGGGCGCTCCCGTCTCCCCCAGTATCCATTCCACCATCCAGGGTCCCGTCTGTGCCAAACTGCACATCCAGGGTCCCATCCCCGGGAAAACCTGCATCGGATGCGTCTGCCTGGATGGCCGCATCACCGGTTGCTCCCCCGGATTTTCCTCCACAGGCAGACGCCAACGACCACAGCAGAACGACAGAAAGTCCCCCGAAAAAAACCTTCCAGCCAATGGCCCCCACATCACCTCGAAGCCACAAAAATTCCACGATTTTCTCCTATCCACCGGGCATCCGACTTTGGCCTCGTCGTATACGATACATTGGACGACCAGAAAAACAATATACAATGCGGCAATTCTTGTCACTACGGTCGTGCCTTTCAGAGCGTATCGTCCCCACGACAGGCCCGCTTCCAACGATATCATTTCCTCAATGAGACACGACGATAGACATGGAGGCCAAAATCTCGAAATCGACCTTGAAAAATCCGACCTTGACCGGGGAAAAATGCTACTTTACTTTTTATATTTCGAAATATCAGTCATTCGACAAACATCTCTCGGCCCAGAGCACCGCGTTTGGGTGGCACGACATGAAAGACGATCCTCCTGCAGTGCAATCCCACAGTGAACCGCCGACTCCCGCAACTCTCACCCTGGGATCGTTTCGCATCCAGACCGTGCTTGGCAGCGGCGGTGAAGGCGTCGTCTGGCTCGGCCAGGACCTAGTCCAGGGCAAACGGCCCGTGGCGATCAAGATCATGTCGGCGCGCTACGGGGCGGACCCAGTCTACAGGGCACGCTTCTACGCGGAAGTCCGGGCCATGGCTTCCCTGACCCATCCCCGCATCGCAGCGATCCTGGACTACGGTCTCGTGTCCGAAGAGGCTTCTGCGCAATCGGAAGGGGTATTGTCGACAGGCAGTCCGTACCTCGTGATCGAATATGCACCAGGCGGCCCTTTGCAGTCTGTCCTCCCAGTCCAGAATTTTCAACGAGCAAGGACGGTCATCTTGCAGGTTCTCGAAGGCCTGGCCCACGCGCATGCAAGAGGACTGGTGCATCGCGACATCAAGCCGGGAAACATCTTGCTCCTCGATCGCCATGGGGCCGATCCAGGCGTCCTGCTCACAGATTTTGGAATCGTCTTTGCTACCGGGGATCCAGCACACCGAGCCCCCGATGCAGCCAAACGGACGCTCCGTCTCTGGCAGGACCAGACCGGATTCCAGGACGAAGACGAATCCCTGGCCGTGGTGAGCGCCCAGGCCGGAACCCCTGCCTACATGGCCCCCGAACAAATCCACGGAGACCTGGCCAACATTGGACCCTGGACCGACCTCTATGCCCTGGGATGCGTGGCCTATCGAATGATCACAGGACATACACCTTTCTATGGTTTCGGCCCCGAGGTAAGAAATATTCTCCATGCCCATCTGCAGGCCGCCGTGCCCCCTCTCAAGACGATGTTTCCAGTCCCAG
>CAZIJS010000372.1:0-2992 GCA_964539505.1 uncultured Myxococcales bacterium | reverse complement strand
CCCCGCCCCCGGGGGAATTGCCCGGCCGAAGGGCGGAAACCACCCGAAAAACCGGCCCGGCCCCCCCCGCCTATCCCACGGCACCCCCGGCCAGAAAGCCCCTCTCCCCCGAGAAACGGCCAAGCGCCGACAAGAACGCAAGCAACGCCAGCTCGATACCCTGGTTCGCCGCATCCAGTCCCTGGAAGAGCGCGTGGATCGGGCCAAGGAAGGCGGTCGTTCCCCCAAGGCCATCGAACGCATGGAGCAATCCCTGGAACGCATGAAGCAACGCCGCAGAAAACTGGAAGACGCCCTCAAACAGGATCGATAGGCCCCCTTTGCACCGTAACAACGCAGAAGGTCGGCATGGCCCACAGGGGGCGCTTGCCACAAACCCTGCCTTTGCGGTGTTTTTCCAGGCAAAAAACACGAAAAATTGCAGCGACCAACCGTCACGTGATCTACCGGTGCGTCACCGCCGGAAACGACCACTTCGTCAGCACTGATTTGGCTTGCGAGGGTACCACAGCGGAGGGCACCCTCGGCTTCATTGAGTAGCTCGTTTGTGAAAAGCTCACAGACGATCCAATTTATGCGGCGTCCTGACGAGACAATACAAATGAACCTGTGACGGCGCATGCCAGACCGAAAACAAGGAGAACGGCACAGGGAACGAGCATTTCGAAAAGGCTGAAGTTTCGCCAGATGGCGCCCTCCATGGCGAGGACACTCCATTTCAATGGGCTGAAGTTGCTGGCCATACGCATCCAGGAGGGCATCATCGACAGCGGGATGGTCGCTCCTCCAAAGATTGCAAAAGGCATCATGACGCCCCAGGAGGCACCAGAGACGGCTCGTTCCGTTTTTCCCATTGGCGCCACCAACAGGACCAATCCCGTGACGCAGACACCCGAAGAAACCAAGGCCATGGCGAGGCGAAATGGATGAACGATGCGGATGGAGAAGATGACGGCTCCCAGCAGAAGCATCCCTGCCGACATGGCAAGATATGCGAGAAATGCGCTCAGACCTTTGCCCGCAGCCACTTGGGCCCAGGAGACAGGTGAAACACGAAATCTCAGGAGTGTCCCTTGGGAGCGTTCGCGAACGATGAGCCCGGCGAAGGCAGCGACGATCCCCAAAATACCCCAAATGGTCGAAGCCGGAAACGTCACTTCGTAGGAAGAGGCCGGCTCTTCACCCCGCGCCCGAGACACTGTGACGACAGTAGGGTCCTTCATGTTCATGCCCTGAGCCAGGTCGGCGGTGTCGGCAGAAGTCAGCCATGTCTCCGTCGCATCGAGAAATGCGATCAGTGCCGACTGGTCGAGTCCTGGATGTTTCCTGTCATCTCCAGCCTGCTGGTTCATCTGTGCTTTTCGGAGTGCCTCGACGGACTGATGGATGGTCCGTCTCAGCTTTTCGGGATGGGCGAACTGTTCCTGGAATCCTTTGAAGATCGCCTCGGTGACCATACCCTTCAAAAAACCGCGCTCGGCCTTCTTCGATGGGTCCATGCCGATCTCGACAAACTGGCCATTGCCGGGCGACATGCCCACAACGTTCCCAAATCCCCGTCGAATCAGGACATAGCCCGTCATCTTGCCTTGGCGCACGGCATCTTTGGCCGCTTTGAGGGTCTTGCGCGTCAAGACGAGCCCTTTTGATTTTTCCAAACGTTTGACAAAGGATCGCGAGAGGTCCGTTCGGTCCTGATCCACAACGGCGACTTTGACTTCATGGATGGATGTTTCGCTCCCAAATATGGCACCGAACAGGGTCGCCATGATCAGAGGCATGGCCGTGACCCAAAACAAAGCTGCCCTGTCTCGAAACAGGATTTTCAGGTCTTTGAACGCAATGGTCGCCGCCGCATGCATTTGTGGCACCTCAGTTCTTTGCGACTCGTCAGTCTCGAAGACTTCGTCCCGTCAGGTTCAAAAAGACGGCCTCCAGGTTCGGCCGGTCGACCCTTACCGTGGCAACATCCAACCCAAGCCCGGCGAGTTTGGTGATGTCATCCAAAGGTTGGTCTGTTTCCCATCGTATGGTGGCCCCATCGACAGCGGCTTCCCGCAGACCGGACTCAACCAACTGGTCTCGCAGCGTCGATGCGTCCAGGGGTGGCACGTCGATCTGTGCGACGATCATCGATCGACCTCCATGGGCATCGATGAGAGCGTCGACCCGATCCAAGGCAAGGATCTTTCCATTGTCCATGATGGCGACCCGGTCGCACAGACGCTGGGCCTCCTCCATGTAATGCGTCGTGTAAAGTATAGTCCAGCCCCGATTGCGCAGAGCCTCGATGTTGTCGAGCAAATGATTGCGTGACTGGGGATCTACACCCACGGTGGGCTCGTCCAGCATGACGACTGCCGGTTCGTGGACGATGGCGCAGGCAAGGTTCAGTCGTCGTTTCATCCCGCCTGAATACGCGCCGGACCGGTCCTTCCTGCGGTTGGTCAGGCCGGTAAATTGAAGGGCCCAATCCACCTGGGTCCTGAGCCTGTCGCCGGTCAATCCCTGCATCCTGGCAAAAAAGGTGACATTTTCCTCTCCGGTCAATTCCTCATAAATAGCCAGAGCCTGGGGGGCTATGCCCAAAGTCGCTCGGGGCTCGATATCACGACCAGAGGTTGTTCGAGATGGATCCGGATCACGCGGATCCCTCACGATCACGCGACCCGAGTCTGGTTTGATCGCTGACACGATCATGTTGATGGTCGTAGTCTTTCCTGCCCCGTTCGGCCCAAGCAATCCGAAAATTTCTCCCTGCTCGATCTGGAACGAGATTCCATCTACGGCCGTCTTGTCGCCATATTTCTTGGTGAGACCCTGTGCCGTGATCAATGCGGTGGTCATGATCTGTTTTCTCAATCCTGCTCAGTGTTCTTTCGGCGTACGAAAAGCCGTCTTTTGTCTGCGCACACTACCCTCTTTCCTTCCTTACCAAGGAGGTACGCCACCATGAAGAAAGATAACGTAGTCACCCTGAGCACGCCAGATG
>CAZIJS010000371.1:0-2992 GCA_964539505.1 uncultured Myxococcales bacterium | reverse complement strand
AGGCAGATTGCGACCTCGATCCCCAACCTGCCCTGCATGGAGTCAAAATAAGGAAAGAAAGAGACTGGATGGCATCATCGAGGAAAGCGGAAAAGCTCACGGCAAGGGCAATCCGCCACACCCGGGCCTGTCTTGGGCCAAGAAGTGGTTGCCCGGCCCGGCCCCTGGTCACGGCGCAGGAAACCTGACCCAGAGCGTCTTCGATCCCGATGCGGTCCTGCTCTCCGTCCATTCAATCCATCGGGTCGGCCATCAGGCCGGCAAGGCCCTTTGCTCCCCACGACGTCTCGCCCACCAGGAACCATCCAGCCTTCGCTCCCATGGGCCACGCCAATCCCTGGAAACACAGACACCTGCTTCAAGGAGGACGCTGATTGTTCCGAGTGCGCGATGGCCAGTCCCTGCGACATTTCCATTCCCGGATGGGCAGCACATTGACCGACAGCACATTGAACGTTTGAGTGTTGTTTCCACCTGGTTTCTGCTATATGGATGGTCTGTATGGAAAGGAAGTATCATGACAAAGAAAAAAGAGACCACTGAAAGGCCGCGCGCGGCCCTCATCACGAACCACGGCTACCCGGCCCCCAAGCTCCCCATTGGCGGGGCACCGGACACGGGCGGCCAGAATGTCTACGTACACAACCTGGCCCTGGCCCTGGAAGAAATCGGGTATGACGTCACGATCTTCGCCAGGGGCGGATTTCCGCACTTCGGGGTCAAGAAACTCCGCAAGGGAAAAGAGAAATTCTCGGAGCATGTCTTTTACCAATACGTGCCGGGCGGGGGAAACGAGTTCATCCCCAAAGAGAACATCTCGGTGGCCCTGGACGAAGAACTGGACTGGCTGGAGCATCATATCGACGAGGAAGCATCGAAACGCGGCATCCAGCCCTGGGAACTGTTCGAGTTCATCAACACCCATTACTGGGATGCCGCGGTGCTCGGGATGGGCCTGGTGACGCGCTGGCAGGACAGGATCGCGGCCAAGGCCATCGTCGACCTCGTGGCCGGCCTGGTGCCGCAGGAACGCCTGGATGCTTTCCTGGCAGAAGCTCGTTGGACCAGTCCCGCCTCGGCGGTGGCCTATCACCTGGGCAACCTGATCCTGGAACCACAGCGCAGCATGGGTCCGTTCCTGAAGAATGCCATCAAGGAAGCGGCACGGTCCTGGGCCCGCAAACACCGCAAGAACGCGGGGCAACTGATTTCTGCAACGGAACGGGCCCTGAGTTCCACCAGAAGGACCCTGGCGCAGAGTCTGCGGCCGTTGGTGGCAGCCGAGGCCCTGGGACAGGCCATTCTCCAGGCAAAACCCAAGACCACGGCCAAGTTGCGCGTGCGCCTCGGACTGGCAGACAGGCATGTCTGGACGCCTCATTCCTTGGGGATCCTCAAGCAGGAACGCTACGCATCACGCCCCGCGGAAGCACAACGCAGTCTGCGGTTCTGCGAACGCCGCGCCCATGAACAGGCGGTCTGCCACGCCACGAGAACCTTTGCAGCCACGTCCCAGGAAATCGCCGAGCGCCTCGTTACCAACCTGGGCGTGGGAGCAGACAGGCTGTTCTTCTATCCCCCCTGCATCGACCATTCGGTCTTTCGTTCCTACGAACCGACGGAAACCACCAAGACATACAAGTACCTGGCGAAAAAGAGCGGGGTGGCCATCGATACGCTGCGCAAGGCACACATCGTGTTCGAAACGAGCCGGATGGACACATCCAAGCGAAAAGACGTCTTGCTGCGCGCCTTTGCCAAGGTCGCACCCAAGATACAGGACAGCTATCTCTTCATCGGCGGAGGGCCTGAAAACGACGTTTTCGAGTCCCTGCGTCACATCGTGGAGGAAACTCCGTCACTCGATGGGCGCGCATTTCTCCTCGGCTATGTTCCCGACGAACACATGGGCCCGCTCTTCTCCCTGGCAGACCTCTACGTTTCGCCGTCGGAAATGGAAGGATTCGGCATGTCCGTGGCCCAGGCTGCTGCATCGGCCACGGCGGTGGTCTGCACCGAGACCATTCCCTTCGTGGAGCAGTACGGGGCGGATGACGTGGTGACCCTGCCGCCCGGCGACATCAAGGGCTTTGCCGATGCCATCCAGGCCTTCCTGAAAGACGACAAGAAACGCAGCGAAAAGGGGTACCGGCTCGCCGACAGGACCAAGGCGCTGAGCTGGCGGCACCAGACGGAACTGTTCCTGAAACACTTGCGACGGCACGCATTCCCCATCACCCTTCCCTAGGAATTGGGCAAACGAGCAGTGCGTCGAGACGCGACAGAAAGGGCGACATCGTGATTGGAGACAAACTGGTCATCACCGAGTACCACAGACAGGGGGCAGCCCAGGTGTGGCAGGCCATCGAAGACAGAGCGGGCAAAGAGCCCCTCGGGGTGTCCATTGCCGGAGAATCGGGCTGCGGCAAGTCCGAGACGGCCCGCTGCCTGGCGGACAAGGCGCAAGAGGCGGGATTGAAAGTGGTCATCCTGGGCCAGGACGACTACTTTGAACTGCCGCCGAAGACGAACCACAAAAAGCGCCAACAAGACATCTCCTGGGTGGGTCCCCAGGAGGTAAAACTGGACCTGCTCGATGACCATGTGGCACTGCTCAAGACGTCGAATAAGCCACTGGAAAAGCCCCTGGTCTACTTCGAAGAAGACCGCATCGACCACGAAATCCTCCCTGCCGGGCCCTACGACCTGGTGGTGGTGGAAGGCACCTACACCACCCTGCTCCAACAAGTGGACCTTCGGGCCTTCATCGACCGCAACTACAAGCAAACGAAAAAGGCCCGGCTGACCAGAGGGCGTGATCCGGACGTCCAGTTCCTGGAAAACGTGCTGGCGATCGAGCACGACATCATCTCGAAGCACAAGGCCCTGGCAGACCTGGTGATCCCCCCTCCGCCGGAAGAACGAGACAGCGAAAGCCAATGAACCCGACATGGCCAATGAACCAGACGAGGCCAACGAACCAGACGAGGCC
>CAZIJS010000370.1:0-2996 GCA_964539505.1 uncultured Myxococcales bacterium | reverse complement strand
CGACCCGTCTGGGCCGCAAGGGCGGCCGCCAGGGCCGAAAGGGGAGGAGCCAGGAGCAGCAGCCAGCCCAGGAGGGGGGCGAGGCGCCCCATGGGGCCGTCGCCCTGGGCTTGCCGCCCATGCTCTCCTGCTCTCTTGGACGGAGCGGTCTTGGCTTGTCGGTGCTTCGCCTTTCCTGTCTTCCCGCGTCGGGATCGCGAACCTTTGGTTTCCGCTGCGTCGTTGACGTGGCGTCCGACGGCCAGTCCCAACACCAGTCCCAGGGCGGCGACGACCCAGATGACGAGCGCCGACAGGCCAGCCAAGGACTGGGCTCCTCCTTTTCCCAGGCGCAGGAGGGCCGCTGTCACCGGCAGGTGCCGCTCTCCGAATTCATAGACAGGCACCAGTGCCGAGACGAGGAGGACCGCAGCAGACCAGGTCAGGAGCTTGGCCAGGGTGCCTCGGGTTGCTGTGCCTCGCTTCCATGCAACGAGGGCTCCGCCGGCAAGGGCCGCAACGACGAGCAGGGGGATGCCCCAGAAGTGGTCGGCGATGCCTGCAAAGGGACTCAGGTTCAACGATTCATTGTAGTACGCCGTGACTGCCAGGCCGACCAAGGCCGTGATCCCGAGGATCCATTCAGCGATGACCTGTCCCTTGGGGGGGGCGCCGGTGACAGGAGAGCCCTGTCGTTGGCGCTGCATGGCCGACCAGACGACTGCCAGGGCCGCGGGGAGCATGAGCAGGCCGAGCAAGGGCAGGGCGCCGAGCATGGCAGGGCTGTCGAGCCATGGTGCATAGGTCGACGGGTGGATGGCCAGGGCGCCGAACCAGGTCCCTTCCCAGGGCAGAACCAGGCCTGCCAGAGCCAGGAGGGATGCGCCCAGTAGGAGCCAAGGCAGTCGTCCAAAGGCGATGGACTTGTCTGGTCCCGAATGCTGCTCCTTGTCGCCGATGGGAGACTGGTCCATTTTCTCGGAATCGGATGGCTGGGAATCCTCCTGGTCTTCGTCCAGGGTGCAGGAGCGCTGCTTGGGGCCCAACGGCTTTTTGGGCGGGCGGGACTTGTCTGAGGTTTGCGCCCTCTGCGACGAGGCCCTCTGGGAAGACGAGGACTTGCGCGACGAGGATTTTCGGGACCGCTTCTTTGCCATGGTCGAGTCTCCCGAGCGTGGAACAAATGGGCAGAGCAGCCTGCAACGTCATCTCGATGGACGGTCCTGTCTTGCAGGCTGGTTGACAGGTGTATCGACAATTCAGGTTGGAGACAACAGGGAAATCGTGACGGGACGGCTGCGCGCAGTGCTGGGAAAGGGCTGCGTCCCACGCGGTTCCAGGGATGGTCGAACGACTAGTTTCGTTTCGACAGGTCGTCGTTGCCCGTGGAGTCGTCGGGCAGAGGCATTGCGCCCGGCTGGGGAACGTGTCGGTCTTCCCATGCGGTCCTGGCGACTTCCGTGGTGTTTTGGGCCACGAACTTGGGCAGGTGGAACGCTGCGATCTGGATCTGCGGGGTGTAGTACCGGCAATGCTCTGCGATACGGTCTGCCCGGGGCCGGTCGAAATTTGTCAGGTCCAAGGGACGGGCACCGGCCAGGCAGAAGGTCCATTGGCCACCGGGATAGGTGGGGACCGTGGCATGGTAGGCGTTGACAAAGGGCCAGACATTGCCAAGGTTTGCATACATCTCACGCTGTTCGTCGCGTTGGACCCAAGGAGACAGGGACTGGCCCGCCATGAGACCAGCCTGGCCCAGGATGCGGCGGATGTTTTCGTAGAACGGCGTCTCGAAGAGCACTTTGCCCGGACCAATGGGGTCTGTCGAATCCACCAGCACGAGGTCGTAGCTGTTTTCCGGAGCTTGGGCCACGAACTTGGCTCCGTCGGCCACGTGGAGATGGAAGCGGGGATCGTCGAGTGCCGCGGTGAGGTTCGGGAAGTGTCTGCGGCTCAGTTCCACGACCTGTCCGTCGATCTCCACCATGTCGAGATGCTCGACGCTGTCGTGTTCCAGGACCCGCAGGGCCAGTCCGCAGTCGCCGCCGCCGATGATGAGCACCCGCTTGGGATTTTTCACGAGCATCATGGGGACGTGGGCGAGCATCTCATGGTAGACGAATTCGTCTTTTTCCGTCAACATAAGATAGCCGTCTAAGAAGAGCATGGTCCCGTAGACCGGGTTTTTCCCCACGAATGCCTGTTGAAACTTGGTATCCTCCCTCGTCCATTCACCTTCCATGAGATAGTCGAATCCCAGGATCGGCTTGTGCGTGGCCGGGTCGAGATGGTGTTCGGTGACCCAGCGCTCCACGGCGCCAGCCTCCTGGTTCGGCCGTCCGGCGAGCACCGAGGGTTCTGGTCTGGTCAGGACGGGGACGGGGCAGTGGGGCCTGTCGGCAAGGTCCTGGCCGCGGTCGTGCATGACTTGCTGCGTACGACCGGCTCTGACAGCTTTTTTGATCGTATCTACTGCGAGCTGGATGTCGACGTTTTCGCCGCAGGTAAAATAGTCCAGGGCCATGTAGCCGTACTCGGGCCATGTATGGAATGAAAGGTGGCTTTCGGCGATCACCACCACGCCGCTGACACCCTGCGGCTCGAAGGTCTTGAAGTGATGACTCATGATGGTGGCCCCGGAACGCTCCACGGCCTCCAGCGAGAGTTTCTTCAGGAAGTTCGGGTCGTTGAGGAGATCTGCATCACAGTCGTAGAGTTCCGCCAGGATGTGTCGACCGAGCCCGTTGAGAGTCGTCATCGCCACCCTCCTTTCGCCAGGGACCGCTGCCTTCTGCAGGACGAGTCGATCCTTTGGCTCACCGTTTTTGAAGACGCATCCGTTTATATGCAAAAATATCGGGAGTCAAGGTGGTTTCGAACTGACCATTCCACACATATTTGGAAAGGATATTGATCGGTTGCGAGAAGGAGAGGGAGGATTCGAATGGATTGACTCTCCCCACACCCACCTCCCAAGCTCTCCATCTCCCGCCTTCAACGGAAAACAATGTGATCAA
>CAZIJS010000369.1:0-3030 GCA_964539505.1 uncultured Myxococcales bacterium | reverse complement strand
GGGATGTCCGCAAGTAGCGCTCGGGCCCGTAGAAACAATACACGGACGAAAGACGCCCTTCCTGCAAGGAAGACATCACCCGGTCGTATTCTGCCAGGACGCTGGTCTTGGCCAAGCACACACCTCCACCGCTGCTGCCACGGTCCACCCGACAATGCCACGAAGATATCTGGACCGGCTTTGACTTTGTTTATGTGCCCCAAACAGCCTTGTCAACAAACGCCTGGCCACTGCGCCTTGACGCGCATCGCCCGCCCCCCTAAACTCCTCACTAGACAGTTGCGTCGCCGGCAGATCGATCCACTGCCGTGACAGGGCCTTTTCCCCAAGGAGGCACGCCCATGACAGAGTCATTTCGGATCCTGGCCGCAGGGGCCCTCATCTCGACCCTGCTCGCCCAGAGCCAGGCCTGCGGTGACGACGGCACGCAGACCGGACCGGACGCCGCGACGCGGCCCGATGCCGGACAGGACGCGACGACGGGATCGGATGCAACCAGAGACGCCGGCCCAGACGCCAGGAGGCCCGACGGCTCCACGACCGACGGTTCGACGCCCCTGCCTGACGACTGCGCCCCCCTGCCCGCGCCGGAAGGCCAGGTCGTCCACGTGACCCCGGCAGATGCGCCCAACCTGGCCCAAATGGTCCGCGACGCCGCGGAAGGGACCACGTTCCTGCTGGCAGACGGCACCTACGACATGAGCGGGGGAGACTCGAACCACCGACTGCAATTCGTCACGCCGAACCTGACCCTGCGATCCGAGAGCGGCAACCCGCAGGCCGTGATCCTCGACGGCAGCTACGAGACCCACGAGCTGGTGAGCATCTCGGCCTCCAACATCACCATTGCGGAGCTGACCCTGCAAAGGGCCTATGACCACCCCATCCACGTCACCGGCGGCGCGGATGCAGACATCGTCGGAACCACCATCTACCGGGTCTGGGTCATCGATCCAGGCCAACAAGGCATCAAGGTCAATTCCAGTTCGGCGGGCCACTACGCAGACCAGGGGCGCATCGAATGCAGCACCATCCTGCTCACCGATCAGGGCCGGCCCCACATCCGCGACAACTGCTACACCGGCGGTATCGACATGCACAAGGCCTGGGGCTGGGTGGTGCGCCTCAACCATATCGAAGGATTTTGGTGCGACAGCGGCCTGTCGGAACACGGCATCCACCTCTGGCGCCAATGCCGAGACACCCTGGTGGAGCGCAACCTGGTCCTGAATTGTGCCCGAGGCATCGGCTTCGGCCTGAGCCAGACTCCAGACGACCATCCCAGGGCCTACCCCGACAATCCCTATCCCGATGCGGGCTACATGGACCACATCGATGGGATCATCCGCAACAACATGGTGGCGGCGACCATCGCCGGATTCGACTCGGGCATCTCACTGTGGGCCGCGCACGGTGCCCAGGTCTACCACAACACGGTGGTGTCCCTGTCAGGCGGGTTCAGCGGGATCGAATGGCGCTTTTCATCCACCTCGGGCCGGGTGATAAACAACCTGAGCAATCGCCCCATCATGGCCAGAGACAACGTGCCGGTGGAAGCAGACGCCAACATCGACGACGCCGACCAGGCTCTCTTCGTCGATCCCACATCCGGCGACCTCCACATCGACACAAACATCGCAGCAGCCGCCCAAGTCATCGACGCCGGACGAACGCTCGACCCGGGACTCTGCGACGAAGACTACGACGGTCAGGCAAGAGACGGCCAACCAGACATCGGAGCAGACGAGGTAGCGCCGTAGGGACCACAAGGACGGGACTGAAGGTCCATCGGCCCTGGAAGAAACCATGAGCAATACGAAAAATGTGATCCTCACTGCAGTGCTGACATCGATCCTGACCACGGTGGTGACCTATTTCGGGATCGACCTGCTCAAGAAAAAACCCTGGGGCAAGTCCAAAACCGTGGAGGTGCCCTTGATCCTCGGCCTGTCCCAGGCCGAGGCAGAGGCGGTGCTCAGGGCCCAGGACCTCAAGCTGAGTATCATCGAAAGCCGCCCCAACCAGGCCTTCCCCGCAGGCACCATCTGCGTCCAGGCACCGGTGCGCGGTGACCGGGTTCCCAAGGGCTCTGTGATCACCGCCGTGCTGAGCGCGGGCATCCCCACGGTGAAGGTGCCCTCCGTGGTGGGCAAAGACATCACCCAGGCCACCGCCCTCATCGCCAAAGCCGGATTGGCCCTTGGCAAGGTCCAGCGAAAAACGCACCCAACCATCCCCAAAGACCGCGTCATCGCATCGCAGCCTTTGCCTGGGAAAGAACTCAGACGAGGAGCCAAGGTGGACCTCGTCGTCTCCCAAGGACAGGACCTCGGGGAAGTGCCCAAGGTCCGTGGTCGGTATCTCAAGACGGCAAAGCGCAAGATCATCGAAGCTGGATTCGTGGTGGGCACCATCAAGTGGCGAGACAGTGACGACTATGACGACTACCAGGTCATCCGCCAAAAGCCCGACCCAGGGACCAAGGCGCCCAAGGGCTCCCCGATCGACCTCGTGGTGAACCGGGGCGATTGAGATCGCCCACGAGCTTCCACGAGGAATGGTTGAAGATTCCGAGCCATCGTGCGTCCGAACCCGAGACGACCGCGCAGCCCGGACCGGAGAACCCAACGCCGGAAGGATACGACCCTCCCCGGCCTGGACAAGGAAAGGACCCATCGATCCTCCCATGAACCACAATGCCCACAGTGCAGTTTCCAGTCCAGGCCAGGCCCTGTCACGCCATGGCGCCGGGAAATTGCTGGTTTCCCTCTTCCTGTTTGCAGGCCTGTCGTTGCTGCCCTCTGCAAAGAGCTGGGCCCGTCGCTCCGCCATCGAAGAATTGACCGCCGCCCTGCTGCGACACGACAGCTACAAGGTGCGGCTCCAGGCAGCCGTGGTCCTGGGACGAAGAAAAGACCCCAGGGCCATGGCCGCTCTGAGCCAGTGCCTCCGGTTCGAGTCCAACCACCTGGTCCGTGCCATGTGTGCCGCGGCCCTGGGAAAGATCGGAGACATGCGGGCAAAACCCGC
>CAZIJS010000368.1:0-3031 GCA_964539505.1 uncultured Myxococcales bacterium | reverse complement strand
TCACCAATGGACGTCTCGGCGGCGTGCTCAACGCCCAAAGCCTCGACAGCGTACCCAACCCCATTTCCGACTATTACGGCACCCCGGACAACACGCTGCTGGATGTCTTCGTGGGGTCGGGCGGACTGCTGCTCGGACTGCCCACCGTAGGCCGTTGTCTCCTCAGGCCGGGCCAGACCGGTGAAGGCCCCATGCCCCCCCCCGAATGCAACGGCGTGCACGACTGCGATGCCTACGGAGACAACTTGTATTGTGACCGAGACATCCGGGCGCCGGACATCGACGTGGATGGAGACGGCATCGAGATATTCCTGGACATGAACCTGGATGAAGACGACCAGGTCACGAGAGTCGACACCTGCATCGATGGCGACGGCACGGTCATCCAAGACGAGATGGAGTATTCCGGTCAGGCCTGCGACAACAACGACGACTGTCTCCAGTCCCTTGGTGAGGACTGGTTCTGCAGTTCCAGCCGACTCGAGTGTTTCCGGGTCACCAATTGCACCCAGGCCAAGGATGAACACGGCAACTACCGCTTCGTTGACGGATACTCTATCATGCTTAAGTTGGAAGCGGTTCCAGTCAAGCTGCTGGGGACCTATTGATCCCGACGAGAGGTATCATCCATGAGACAGCGAATGCATGATGGCTTCATTCCGCGGCTGGCGCTCCTGCTGGTGGGTCTCACGGCCACGGCATCCTTGTCCGGCTGCAAGAAGGCCATCAACGATGGCACGGTGGGCAGTTCCTGCCAGACCCAATCCGAATGCGGGCCGGGCCTGGTCTGCGACTGTGTGAGCAGCACCTGCCAGCCCGCCGACCAGGGCAATCCCTACTGTGCGAACCAGGATGCCAAAGTCCGAGAGGCTGGTCCGGTGGATGCCGCAAGGGATGCCGACCTGGACGCGGCCCCACTCCAAGATGCCCAATCCACTGACGCAGCCACCCCTGACGCCACCATGGACGACGGCGGCACGTCCGATGCGTCCGTCCAGGACCTGGATGCCTCCCTGGATGCCAAGGTGGATGCCTCCTGATCAACGGTGATCAGGGCATGGGATATCCTGCCGGCGAGCTCTGCTTTCCCTTCCCGAGAATGGTCCAGATACGCTGCTTGATGACCCGTTGACTCTCTTTGAAGTCGTCCCAGATTTCGTGATCCTGCATGAGCGCCCCAACGGTGCCCCGCGCATGTTTGACGGCACGCACCACGACTTTCACGGTCCCCTCGATACGACGAATCGCCAGCCGGATATTCCGGAGGAGTCGTGGGACGAGCCGCTGGACCGGATGGGAACGCACCCTTTTCCAGTTACCTTCCACTCTCCTGAATTTCGCCCTCAGTTTCTCCACCCGTCGCTGCAGCACCCTGGCCCTGGCAGAGATATGACGCGACGCATCCTTCAACCCTTCGGCCAGGTCCTGGATACGGCGTCCTTTGCCGGTGGCACGACTCAAGATGTGCCAATTTCTCACCCATCCGTCGTAGGCGCTGCGACCGTGCTCCCAGGCACCCACCACATGCGCCTTGTCTTCCTCCAGGTCGGCCAGAATCGCCCTGGTCCTTCGTGACTCCTTGCTGAACTCCTCGATGTCCGGCCGGATCTCGTTGAGCAGGTCGGTGGAACGCTTCAAGTTCGCATAGGCCATCCGCAACATCCGGTCTATGTGGGGCGGAGGCTCGCCCACCACCTCGTCACCCGCATGCACGACCGGTCCCGGGGGCCCTTTTGGGGGCAGGACCTCCACATGCCTCGCACCGATGAGACTGGCCGCAGTGATGAGGAACCGACTGTTCTTGCGGATGAAATCCTGGTGAGCCTTTCGCACCCAAACCAGGACCCGAACTCGTCCATGGTGTCGCATTTGCTCATCTGCCCCACCACCGCCGAAGGCTCCTGACCGGGACGAGGCCCCCTTATCAGATTCCCGGGCAGCATCTCTCCCTCCAGATCTGGAACCAGGAGACTTTTCGTAGGTGATGGATTCCACCCGGCCCAGGTCGAGGTTGTTCATCTTCACCGGGGCACCGGGCCTGAGCCTTCCTACCCGGTCGAACAGGATCGTAAAGTGCACCGCTGACACGAGAGGCCTGTCTCCAACCATGAGGACCGCAGTGGTGGCCGAAACCACGACCAGAAGGGCCAGGCCCCCAACCCATCGATTCAGCCGTTCGTTGATCACTATTCCTTCCAGAAGAACTTCCAGGGATTGCGCCGCAAATCCTTGATGAGTTCCCGCAGGTCCTCATACACTTCCCGGTCCATGACCAGGGCACCGGCGGTTCCCTTGCCCTTGCGAACGCGACGCACCAGGGCCAAGGTTTCATTCGCGATACGGTCCGCCTTCCGGGTCAGCGCCAAAACCTTGTCCAACACCGTCAGCACCTTGTCGCGTTCCTTCGGCCCCACGAGTTTGGCCAACCTGTCGACCTCGTCCAACGTCCCGTCCACCTTGTCGAACGTGGAATCCAGCCTCCTGGCCACCGTGCCCACGGCCTTGTCCGTCCTGGTCAGGACACGTCGAATCCGGCCCCCGTCACCAATGCCGTGATGCAGGGACTTGGCCAAGCCCTCGGCTTCCGTGGCCAGACTCTCGCTCTTGGCAAACAGTGTCTTGATGCTCTGGCGGTTCTCCGTCAAAATATCGTTTGCCGTCCGCAGGGCGGATGTTGCGCTGGTCAGTGCCTCGCCGATATGGTCCTTTTCCTTGTCGAGGAGCTTGGTCACCACGTCCAGGAAAGAATAAAGCCTGGCAACGATCAAGTCGGCCCTGGGAGGAGCCTTCCCCGCCACGACCTGGCCGTCTTTCAAAGCGGGATGCTTGGCGTCACCCACGCTGCCTGGCGTGATCTCGAGATACTGCTCGCCCAGCACGCCTTCCGTATTGATATAAAACTCCGAGTCCGTCCGGATGGCCTTCCTGGCCCGATCCTCGACCCAAACCTTGAGGCGCACGTAGACCCTGCGCTTGACCTTGGGATCGTAGGTGCCTGCCAGAAAACGAATCTCCTGGATTTTGCCCACCT
>CAZIJS010000367.1:0-3069 GCA_964539505.1 uncultured Myxococcales bacterium | reverse complement strand
CCGCCACCACCCAACCGGCCTGCCTGGGAGTTGGCTTCCAGACCAGCGGCAGCAAGAGACAGACGAACCCGGCAAGGTAGGAGCCGATGGTCAGGGCCAAGAGTTCACGGTGGCCGTAGATGTCTCCAGTGGCCCAGAAGTGGAATCCTTGGGACAGGCCGTACATCCCCGCCAGGACCAGCGCGACGGCCGTGAGAACTTCAGTGGGGATCAGAGTCCGAGTCTGTCTCTGCATGATTCCAGGTACTCGATGTAGTAGGCCGCTTCTCGCTCTGCGTCCAGGGTGCCGGATTCCACCTGTTCTTCGAGGTGCCTCCGGATCACTCCGATCTTTGGTCCGGGCTGGAGTTCGAAGTGTTCCATGAGCGCGTTGCCCAGCCCGGAAGGAAGTGGAGGCACTTTGGCATCTTGTTGTTTGAGCTGCTCGATGCGTTGCGCCAGTTCGTCGAGTTGGCGCAGCGCCTTGGCCTTCTTGGCCGGGCGAGCCGTGGTGATGTCTGCACGGCTCAGGTCCAAGAGGTCATCGAGGTGTTCGCCGACATCCTTGTAGAATCGTCTGACGGCGGCATCCGTCCATTGCCCTTCATATTGATTTGCCCGAAGGTGTTTGAGGATCAAAAAATGGATTTTGGACGCCACGGGTTTTGGGAAAAACAGCCGTTTGGCGATGCGCCGGAACATCCTCGCCCCTTTTTCGGCATGTCCGAGGAATTGGACCTTTCCGTCGGGAGTGAAGGTCCTCGTCTCCACTTTTCCAATGTCGTGGAGCAGTGCCGCCCAGCGCAGCAGGGGGCGCGGTGGTGCCTGAGCCACCACTTGCTTGGTATGTGCCCAGACATCTTTGTGGCGTCTGCCGGCTTCCTGGGACAGGGCCACTGTGGCGTGGAGTTCCGGCAGGAGTTTTTCCAGTGCGCCGATGTCACAGAGCCATTGCAGGGCAGGTCCTGGATCCGGCAAAAGGAGGATTTCTTCGAGTGCCTGGCGTATCTCCGTGGGGTCCACGTCGTCGAGGCGTTGCACTGCAGAGACACATTGCGCACGGAGGGATTCCGAGAGGCGCTCTGGGGCGAAGGTTTCGTCTCGGGCCACCAGCAGGACCCAGAGAGGTTGCCCGTCCAAGATCGACGCCAAATCGTCAGGTGTGGCTGGTCGTTTTGTCATCTCCTCAAAATGCCTTGTGTTTCGTGGGTAGTCCTTCGTTTTTGCCGCGCATCATTGCCGCGCTCGGCAGGCCCGAAAGGATAGCAGGGGCGGCTTTGGGCGGCAACCTCGAGTTGTGCTTTTTGTATGGCACAGAATTTGTGGAGGAGAGAAAAAGGTCCGCAGAGATCATTCATGCAGGAGAGATGGAACGAACGGACGTTTCAGCCACCATTTCCTTGAGTCGCATGTAGGTGTCTCCGATGATGTTGTAACGCAACCGGTTTTCGCGACTTGCCGGGTCTGTGTCAAGGGCCATATCGGCGTTGTCCAGAAGCCTGTTCGTTTATACAATGGCAGTGCTTCTCGGAGTTTCATCAGGATGTGCTGGCAGGAGGTGCGCCATGGAGAGACGGGTAAGAAATGGGACGAGAGACGGGATGAGGTGGACTTGGATAGCCCTCGGACTGGGAGTGCTGTTGGGGGGCTGTGGGGACGACAGCACCGGGTCGGGAGATCTGTGCGAGGGCGTGGACTGTTCGGGCCACGGCCGGTGCGCGGTGGTGGGTTCGGGCGAGTCGGCGCAGGCGGTTTGCCTCTGCGACACGGGCTGGCGAGCAGACGGGCTGTCCTGCGTGGAGATCGTGGCCGGCGCCGAGTGCGAGGGCGTGGACTGCTCGGGCCACGGCCGGTGCGTGGTGGGCCAGGGAGAACCCAACTTCCCGGTCTGCCTCTGCGACGAGGGCTACGTGCTCGCCGGGACCACCACCTGCCTGGAAGCCACGGGAGGGGTGAGCTGCGGTCCCGGAACACACCTGGAAGGCGACCATTGCCTGCCGAACGACACCTCCCGGCCGGAGGGCTTCTGCGAGCCCCGCATCCTGGAGACCAACGGCCGTATCGCATTGGAGTCGCCCAGTCTCGACTTGGGCGTGTCGTCCGGGGCCATGGCGTGGACCGGGGCGCATTACCTGGTGGTGTACTATCAAGGCCGGGTGGGGCTCCTGGCCAGGACCGTGACCCCGGATGGCCAGGTCGGGAGCCGGGTGACGATCCTCGGGACGGACGAGATATCGCAGACACAATACGGCGGTCTCGTGGGCCTCGCCCGATGCGGGGATCGCTACTGTGGGTATTTCGGAGATCGAAGCGAGGACACTCTGGTGGTGGGCTTCGTGCTGGATGAGGCCGGCAGCGTGCAGGCCACGGCGGACCTGGGCACGGGCATGCCAGTGGGGATCGCCGGAGGAGGTGACCAGGCCTACGTGGTCATGCCGGCAGGGTTTGTGGCCCTGGCGCCCGATGGAACTGCCGGGAGCCTGACCCCCTTTGGCGATGGTTCCCGGACCGTGGTGGCCGTGGCGCGCTCCTCCGAAATTGCGCCCATGGTCACCGTGAGCGTGGTGGTGGACAACGGGTGGCAGGATCCCAAGCTCCAAGGGTGGGATGAGACCGGCAATGCCGTCTTGGGGCCTGTGGACGTCTTTTCCGGCCTGACGGATCCCATGACGTCGCCGGTTTTCCTGGACGGTACCCCAGCAGGTCTCCTGCTGGTGGGGGCCACGACGCGGGCGCAGTATGCCGAGGCCTTCGATATGCAGGGCCGGTCGCAGGGGCTGCGGTATTTAAACGACCATTTTTTCATTCACGGCCTGGGGGTGTCGGAGAGCTTTGTTGTCATCAGCCAGGAGGGGCCTGCCTTCTCGATTGTGGATATCCTGGGGAGACCCCTCACGGATGCAGGGGGAGCGCCCGTCGTTATGGTGCCCGAGGATGTGCAGCCGATGTACCCCGCCATTACTTCGAAACAGGGCCTGGCCGCCGAGTCGAAGGACAGGGTGGGGGTGCTCCTCCCCTGGTTTGGCCAGGACCCGAAATGGCATCTGGACCTGGTCCGGATAGGGTGTGAGTGACGGCTGAGAAGAAGGT
>CAZIJS010000366.1:0-3110 GCA_964539505.1 uncultured Myxococcales bacterium | reverse complement strand
GCACAGGGTGAGAGCATGGGATCGTCTCCTCGAAAGATGCGGGTGGCCGGTTTTTGGCTCCGGATTCTGGCCGGGCTCTTGGATGCTGCGACCTTGGCGGTGGTAGGAGGCTTTGTCTTCATGCTGTGGGTCCGGCTGCTGTCCGTGAGACTTCCCAGGTTCGAAAATGGGTTGTTGGACGCTCTGTCACAGATGCCGTTCCAGCCCGATCCCTTCCTGTTGCCGGGGTTGGGCCTGGCCTTTTTCACTGGTTTGTCGGTCTTCTATTTCGAGACGGCTTACTGGCATGCCACTGCAGGGCAGCGTCTGCTTGGTTTGTCGGTCGTCAGGCCCGATGGAGAGCCGGTGGGATGGGCGAGGGCCCTGGTGAGGACCTTGGCGCTCGGGATCTCGATGCTGTATTTGTTTCTCGGAGTGCTCTGGATTGGATTCGATCGATTGCGACAGGGATGGCACGACAAGGTGGCCGGGACCTATGTCGTGCATGCCTGCGGCCCGAGGTCGTCTCTCCTGGCTCTTGTCAGGCGGACAGTCGGGCCAAAGAATGCCTGACGCGAACGGGCACCCGGTGATGCGTCCTGCGCGCCCGTCGAAATGGGCCGTAGGGCAGGCTGGAGGGAGCCGTCTTCCATGTTCACGAAACTGAGTTCTCTGCTGGTGCAAGATGGCGTGGTGAGCGTCAAAAAGGTGGAGGAGGCTCTCCAACGGCAGGTGATTTTCGGAGGCGGGCTCGACACGATCTTGCTGGAAATCGGTGCCGTCGATGAGATTTCTCTCTGTCGATTTCTGCACGTGGCAGCGGGAGTGCCGGCGGCGGATCTCTCCAGCCTGGCAGACACGGACCTTCGGGATGCGGGGATGCTCACGGCCGAGACGGCCCGCAGCTATGGAATGGTTCCCATCCGGAAGGATGACGACATTCTTCACGTCCTGGTCAAGCCGGGCGTGGGCCGAACGGAATACGAGGAACTCTCCTACATACTCGGGTTGCGGGTCGTGCCTTACGTGGCGCCCGAGGTTCGGGTCGAAGAGTTGATCCAGAGGGCCTATGGTGGGGAGTTGGAGCACCGGTTCGAGGTGCTCTTGGAGAAGTTGGGCCCTGCTCCGGACCTTCGTGCCGCCGGAGTCCCGGCAGTGGTGTTGGGGGCGGACGAGGAGGTGGAAATCGAGGCCATGCTTCCCGATTCGGGTGATGTCCCCAGCGATGTCATGGCGATGATGAACCAGGAAGCCCCAGACACCGCCGTTTCTGATGGGAGAGAGCAGCCGCCTGCGGCTGTCGATATCCAGGAACGCAAGGGCGAAGAGACGGAAGGAGCAGAGACGGAGGCCGCGGAAACCCAAGGAGCGGCGAAGGAGTTTGGGCACGAGCCTGCTGGGGTGACTGGGATCGAGCCCGAAGGGGCTGAGGGTGCCGGGCCAAGCGAACCGGCGGCTGCACCCCAGGTACTCCAGCCCGGCGTAGATGACCAAGGAAACGGATCCGTCGGGGTTTCCGGCGGGGAGAATCGTGGTTTGACCGGGGCCACGATCCCTGGTTTGCCGGTGACCGCCCCGGTGGCACCTGCCGAGGCGGTGCCCGAGCACCTGTTTCAACGGTCTGATACCCTGGTGGATATGCCGGCTTTCGAGCCGGATTCGGACTGGAACGAAGACGAGGTGGAAACCGCTCCCGAAGCCAAGCCGTGGGTTGGTCCGACGGCACAGGAGTTGGCTGGCAGGGGCGTTCGTGCCCAGACGGTCCGGGGTATCTTCCTGCCGTCAGTGCCGCCTGCAGAGCGGCAGGTGGCAGCACCGGAAGGTCCACCGCAAGAGGGTGGAGCTGCTTCCCAGCCAAGGGAATCTCTGGATCGAGATGCAGGGGTGGTCGTGTCGGGAGAACTGGCCGCCAGTGGCCCGTCTGGAGAGATTGGTGCCGAAACGGCAAGAGGTGCGATTGACGGACAGCCAAAGGTGTTGGCGTCCTTGGGGGATTTGGTGGAGCAGGCCAGGGAGGCCAAGGGCGAAATTCACGTCCCTGCCGGCAGACAACCGGCGGGAGAGGACTCCGGGCCCACGGTTCAAGTCAACCTGGACATAGAGCCCAGCGGGCCCGGCCCATTGTCCATCGTGGCTCTCGATCCAGGTGACGCCCTGTCTGCCATGGAGGATGCGGCCAATCGGGACGAAATCCTGGAACTGATGGTGCGCGCAGCCGTTTCCCGGGTCGAGTATGCGGCTCTGTTCGTGGTCTACGGGGACCACGCCGTGGGCCGGGTGGCTGCAGGACCGGCCGGACTGGATCGGTCCGCGATTCGTCGAGTGAGTCTTCCCTTGGGGGCTCCATCGCTCTTCAAAACCGTGGTGGACACGGGGTCCCAGTTCTACGGGCCGGTGGTCGATGAAGGGCTCAATTTTTCGGTGCTCACGAGCATGGACCGGATCAGTGCTCCCAATGTCCTGGTGATGCCGGTTCGTCTGGGGCGTCGTGTGGTCTGCGTCCTGTATTGTGATCATGGGACCAGGCCCGTCGAACCCTCGGTGGTGGCGGATTTGGCAGGGGTGCCGCAGGCTGCCGCAAGAGCTTTTTCTCGACTGATTCTGGCGACCAAGAGAGCCAGGTACGAAGATGGATCCCAGTCTGCCGATGCAGTTAAGGCTCCGGCTGACCAGGTGCCCGCAAAAACGAAGGAGACTGCCGCAGAGGGGTGGTCTGGGCCGGGTGAGAGCGCAGGCGCGACTTCTGCCAGGCGGTCCGACGCGACGCCGTCCCAGGAGAAGGTGACGGCCGTTTCCGTGGAGGCCGGGCAGAGCCCCGAGCGACTGTCGCATGCTGCCATCGAGTTGATGTTGGATCAGGTGGAACAGGGCGGCGCGTTGGCGCAGCGCGCCAGGGCCGTTCTCATCGAGGGGGGCTTGTCGGTCGTGGAGTCCGTGCTGCGACGATTTCCTGGCAGGCTGAATGTGGACCGCCACCTGCCAGGCGAAAAGTTGCCCCCCGTGGAAGAGCTGGGGCCCTTGTTGGAACTGGTCGTGGCCATGGGTAACCAGGTGGCCGGGGCGTTTCTGCCCCTACTCGGTGCCCCGGATCCCGAGGTCCGGTTCCATGCCACGTATCTGTTTTCTGAACT
>CAZIJS010000365.1:0-3116 GCA_964539505.1 uncultured Myxococcales bacterium | reverse complement strand
GAAGAGTGAGCGGGAAGGCTCTTGGGGAAGGGTGAGCGAGGAGGCTCTTGGGGAAAAGTGAGCGAGAAGGCATTTGGGGAAAGCTGGTCGAGGAGGCTTTGGGGGAAGAGTGAGCGAGAGGGCTCTTGGGGAAAGCTGGTCGAGGAGGCTGATCGAGACAGGCGCCGGGGGTGGGCCTGTTGCATGGGGCCGGTGGGCTCAGGGGTTTCGGTGCATCTTGAAGGCGCGCAGGGCGGCGACGTGACCGCCGTACTGCCCGGAGAAGGGCACGATGCGGATCTCGAAGGGGCTGGTCACGTCGGCGTAGGGGGCGGTGTCTGGCAGGTTGAAGCGATACTCCATGACCCCGGCGGAGTTGTTGCGCGGGGTGGCGTAGACTTCCTGGCCGGGACTGAGGCCCGCGATGCTGGTGAAGAAGGCGTAGCGCCTGGGGGCATGGTAACCCACTCGCTCGATGGTGAATGCCACCAGGGCGCCGCGCAGGTCCAGTGACAGGCCGTTGTTGGGGGTGATGAGCGCGGACCAGTACTGGTCGTGGTCCAGGGCATAGGCCAGGGTGGACTGGTCCTCTTCTGCCGGGGCGTTGACCGAGAAGTACAGGCCGTTGTCTCCGTCCTGGGGCACGATGCCCGCCCCGGCCTGCCAGCCGGACCAGTCCAGGTCGTCTGCCAGGAAGATGACGTTGGTCCAGGGCAGGTTGTGCGAGGGGTTGGTCCCGGTCATGTCGCAGTCCACCAGGGCCTGGGGGCCGCCGAAGGCGGGCAGGGTGAAGGTGCGCCAGGCTGCGTCTCCGTCGGCGTCCTGGACGCGGACGTAGATGAAGCTCAGGTCGTCGGTGGCAGGGCTGCCGGAGATGCGGATGGAGCCGGGCTGGTCTGGGGCGGGCGCGGCGGTGAGGCCCTGGGCCAGGAGGCTGCCCTGGACCGACGCGGTGAGGGGGGCGTCACCGCCCGAAGCGCTCAGGAGAATGTCGACGGGCTGGCCCACTTCCACTGGATCGAGATGAAAGTCTGTGTCGAACTGGGGGCGTGAGCCTTCGGGGCTGTCCACGGGGCGGATCCGGTCGGCCTCCTGGGCCCAGTCCAGCATGAACTGGTATTTGACGGCCTGGTCGGGATCCTGGTCGAGGTGTTCCAGGTGGCCCCATTGGCCGTATTTGCCCCAGCGGCTCACGAGCACGAAGGCGTTGTGGGTGGCCAGGCCGTGGGACAGGGCCATGTTGAGATGGATGCGGTAGACCTCGGCCATGCGCGGGTCGCGGTTCATGTCGCCCATGAACCGGGTGACCAGGGGGCCCTTGACGGGATCTGCGTCTTCGATCTGGTTGGTGTAGATTGATGGGCCCCCTTCGTAGCCCACCAGGGGCTTTGGTTCGTCGAAGAGGGTCAGGGCGAGCTGGTGGAGTTCTTCGGAAAAACCGCCGCCCACCCCGGTGGAGTCCGGGCCGTCTCCTGCGCTTGCGTCCCCGGTGAGCAGGCGCCTGGTCCATTCGTCGAACGCGGCCTGGATCTGGTCGGAGTGCTCCTGGCTGGTCCAGTAGGCCTCGTCGTTTTCCTTCCCGTCCAGCCAGGACTGCTGGAACACGAAGTCCTGGATCCCGTTTCCAAAATACGTGGTGGGGGAGATGACGTCGGGCTCGACTGGCGGGTCCAGGGTGGGGCCGTAGTCCTTGAGCTCCTGGAGGAACTCTGTCGTATACGACATGCGGGCGGTCCAGACCGCGGCCACCCGGACGATGCGGTCCGGTCCGCCGAAGACGCGCTGGAAGATGGACCAGACCTGGGAAAACCTCCTGGCATTGAACTGCGCCTTGGAGATGCCCAGGGCGTCGGCTTCGGCCTGGGCCCAGTTTCCCTGGGGGAAGCTGTAGCCGCTGGACCAAATCTCGTTGGAGTATTCCACGTAGACCCGCAACGAGGGATCCAGGGGCGGATAGATGGGATCGGCCACCTCCTGGTCGTAGGGCTCCATCCCGTCGGAGCCGTACCGGATGAGCTTGGCCAGTTTCTCCACGAACTCGTCTGTGGCCAGGTGGGGCACGTTGATCCAGAGGTCGAGGCCCGTGGCGTTGGCCAGTGCCACCATGTGTTCGTAGGCCACGCCGGTGGGCCTGTCTCCCGGGCTGCCCTGGGCCGGAGGCCTGGGATTGAGCAGGCCGGTCTGGAAGACGTGGCTGGGCGGCCTGCGGTCGGACCAGTCCTGGACCGGGCTGGCATTGGTCCGGTTCCAGTCCATGAGCCGCACCAGCCCCCAGTCACGATCCTGCATCCGGGCCAGGAAGGTGGGGTGGAAGAGCCGGCCTTCCAGGGAGCTGTGCTGGGGATCGGCTGGGTCGGGCAGCCAGACGTGCAGCTCGGTGATGGGCGCGGACTCGTCGATGGCTTCGACCATGAGGGTTTCGAGATGGTGGCTGTCGAACAGGTAGACGCGCCTGCCGTCTTGGAGCAGCCCTGTCTCGGGGCCGGAGGATTCGTTTTCCAGGTATGAGTCTGCATGTTCCAGGCGGATGTCGGCCCGGCCCTTCCAGGTGAGCACCACCTGCCCGGTGGCCAGGGCCTCGCGGCCCTCGCCCACGTGGAGGCCGAACAAGATGGCCCTCAGCCTGGTGCCGGCATCCAGGCGCTGGGGGAGGCCGTTTTCATCGAACTGGGGATTGTTCCAGTACGCCACATCGCTGCCCCACTCACTTCCCTGGACCAACAGCCAATGCCCGCCTTCGGCCAGGGCGTCGGCAAAGTAGGGACTGTCCCAGTAGGCCAGTCCGCCAGGCTGCATGGCCACCGTGGGAAACTCGCGCGGGATGGTCGGCCCGCCGTCCAGGACGGCCCCGTCTCCTGCAGCCCCGTCGCCATGCACCGTCCCGTCGCCAATCCCGCCGTCGCCTGTCTGTCCGTCCACAATCCCCGCGTCCCCGGCTCCGCCCCCGCCCGAGTCGTCACTGCATCCCATCCAGGACCAGGCCGGGCCGGCCAGGAGCAGACCGGCCATCATGGCAAGGAGGGCTCGGCGGGGCCTTCGCCGCTGAGCGGGCCGGCCATTGCCCATGGCCGGTTGGTGCCACTTGTCCTGGGTCATTTCGTGGCGCTGCATTTCGTGGTGTTGCATGTCGTTGCCTG
>CAZIJS010000364.1:0-3144 GCA_964539505.1 uncultured Myxococcales bacterium | reverse complement strand
ATGCCGGAACGCCCAGCGCTGCACGTAGGCCCGCATCATGGTGAGCATCTCGTCCCGGCCCACCAGCCCCATCACGGAACGCAGCGCCAGGGACGTCTTTGCGTAGGTGGCAATGCCATAATCCATGTGCCGGCAATAGCGCCAGGACGGCTGCAAGACCTTCGAGATGGGAGGAAAGAGTGCCAGGCCCAGTCGCATGAACGCGAACTCTCCGATGGAGAGAAACCGCCCTGCGAACCGGGACCGCTCCGCGCCGAAGAGACGGTCCATGACCAATCCCGTCATAAACGTGGTCAGCCCCTCGTCCATCCATGCGTGGCGCGCCTC
The DNA here is from genome assembly GCA_964539505.1 of uncultured Myxococcales bacterium. Classification (GTDB taxonomy): domain Bacteria; phylum Myxococcota_A; class Polyangia; order HGW-17; family SLPX01; genus CAZIJS01. The sequence goes on along the minus strand of CAZIJS010000364.1, from coordinate 2,817 downwards.
GTCGCTGGCCACCATACCCTGAAAATACTGGTGCACAAACTCATGTACCGTGACGTTTGCCGACTCGTGGGACCGAAGCCAACCAGGCCGCCGCATCAAGGGCGCCGTGACGAACAGGGTCGGATATTCCATGCCCGCGGCGTTTGCCGCAACCTCGGGCGGAACCACCATGCTCAGGCTGGGATACGGATACCGGCCAAGCCAGCTTTCCACGATTCTCAGGGCATGAGCCAACAACTCCAGGTGATGCCTGGCCGCCTCGGTCCGTCCCTTGGTTGCAAGCGCTGCGAGGCGGACAGAGCCAGGGCCCACGGCATGACGGGCGCTGCGCTCCAGGATGGTCATGTCCCGACCAGCGGCCAGGGCGAAATCATGCACCCGGTCTGCATGGAATCGGTGCAGCACCTTGCCGCCCTGCTCCCTTCGCTCCCGCTCCAGGCCCGTGGCCACAAGCTGGTAGCCCTTCGGAGTCGTCACGGTCACGTCATAGGTGCCGAAATCCGAAAAAAACTCGGAAAACGCATGGAACGGCTCGCAGCGCCAGCCCGCATCCGTGAGCACCCCCACCTTGGGAAACCATTGGGCCAGCATGACAAAGGACCCGGCAAAGCCTGTCCTGGCCCGGATCTCAGGCAACTTGGTCTGAAACCGCAGGGAAATCTCCACCCGCCCTCCCGGCCGCACCGCGCGCGGCAGCGGCACCCAGACCACCGTCCGGTCCGCCGGTGCTTCGGCCGGCGGATCGGCTTCCAGGGACAGAGGGCTCGAATCCATGGTCACGTCCTCGACCCGGATCCAGCCCCAATGCCCCTTGGGCATGGGACCACCCATGGAAAACCCTCCTGACCGCGCCTCCCGGAAGAAAAGACTCTCGTCGTTTTCGAACGCGTTCATATAAAGATGAAACGGCATTTTCCGGACGGTCCTGTGCGTCTCGTTTCGCCAAGTCAGACGCAGTCGTCCTTTCACCACCTTTGTGTCCGGGTCCAACGATGCCACGATCCGATAGGAGGCCCTTGCAGAGACCGACCGATTCCACCAGGGGTCGCTGGGCCAGGTTCGCCGGGTCAGTCGTCCTTCCTTCGGCCGGCTCCATTTTCCACAGGCCATGCCAAACAGGACGAAACCAACCGTGACGAGCCCTGTCAGCACCAAGAAATCAGACGAACTCCCTGCCCTCCTGCGCAGTCGCATCGAGGAGACAGCAGCCTGCTGCTTGCTGCTTGCCGTTGCCGCCATGTGTCGATGTGCGCTGCGACCAGCCATGCCCTACCCGCCACCTGCAAGAATTCGGACGAGCCCTCCAGGCCGACCAACGGGTCGACCACCAGAAATGATAGTAGGGAAACGAACGATCCTTGGCAACAATTTTTACTAGAAGTTTCCAGTCAAACTGAAATGCCGCCATGCCATGAATGCATCGCAGCCCACCGACTGGTTACGATTCGTTACGTTTCGTAGCGAAAATGCGACAGACCTCTCAGGCCAAGACGGGCACTCTGAAAAAAGGAATCACGTCGATGAGGCACCCATGGCCGGTGCCCCCCAGGAGGCTATCCATGCAACGGACCCAGCACAGACAGACAACCCATATCAGACCGTGGAGACTCGTGGTGGTCATCACCTCGATCCTCCTGCAAACGATCCTTGTCGACGCATGTGGAGGCAATGCCGTTCCTGCAGCCCCTGACGCAGGTCTGTATGCCCAGACGAACGATGCTTCCCTGGCGGATGGAAGCCCAGACATCGATGCCACGGGCTGCGCCGATCCCGCTGTCTGGCGTCCCTATTCATGCACTTCCAGTTGGCCATCCATCCACGGAGGCCCCTTCAACGCGGACTACAGCTTCATCGATCCGCTGCAGGCAACCTTCCGGACCGTCCACGTCTTGGAAGGCTGGGTGACCATCACCGCAGCCATCCCAGACGACGACCAGGGAGTCGCATACGTGACCACGGCCAGGCCCGATCCTCCCAACCTGTTCGCCTTCCGTCTCCAGGACGATGCAGAAGGCAATTTCGGAGACTTGGCCTGGTCTGCTGCAGACAATCGAGGTGTCCCGGTGGTGGGCAGCGGAGCCGTCACCGGCTCACCGGTCTTGGACGACGAAGGCAACGTCTATGTGGGAGACGACGAGACCCTCTGGTCCTTCGACCAGGAGGGACACCTGCGATGGCAGACGGATTTGCCCAAGGAAACAGACGGCCGGGTCACAGCCGGCCTGCCCTTCGTCTCCCTGCTCTTCGTTCCCACGGGCCAAGTCGGCGGCGTCACCATCGCAGGACGCCTTCTGCTCTTCGACCGCGACGACGGCAGCCTGGTCCTGGACCATCGTCTCACCGGCGTGCTCCCCTTCTCGTCCCAGTCAGGGGATGCCACGGACATGAAAACGCGAATCCTGGACCAGTGCCTCTGGAAAGACGCCCAGGGCACCGCCATGGTAGACGACAAGGTCCGCATCCACCTCCTCCATGGTTTCGTCGGGGTGGGCATGGCGGTGAGCAACACCCCAGCCGTGCGGCTCCTGCCCCCAGACTCCCCGGGAGACCTGCCCTCGGCGGCAATCTTCGTGCCTGCGCTCCTCGACAGCCAGGATGCCACGGGCAACCAGGACCTCAAACTCTTCCGGATCGACGTCCGCGAAGAAAACGGCCTCCTGATCGCCGAAGAGCACCCTGGTTTCGACGGCCTCGTCCCCGGGGGAGCGGGGAGCGCCACCAGCCCCACCCTTTCCTCCGACGGGAACCTGGTCTTCGTGGGCGACGACTTCGGGCAGCTCCATGCCTTCGACGCCGAGACAGGGGCGCAGCATTGGA
>CAZIJS010000363.1:314-3176 GCA_964539505.1 uncultured Myxococcales bacterium | reverse complement strand
AACAGGCCGGCATTGCCCACGGTGTTCATGCGGGTGAAGAGGTCTCCGGCTACCCCCACCAGGGGCCTTCTGGGCTCGTCTTTCAGAGGCACGGCTCTCAGGCGGCGGACGCCGTTTTCCACGACCTTGGCCATGTCTCCGCGGAGACGGACCGTGTCTTCCAGTTCCTGCATGGTGATGCGGTGGGCCTTCATCACAGACCCGGGATGCTTTTCGTAGGGACGGAAGCGATAGGCGGCGATCATCATCATGTCCACGGCAAGCAGGCCTTCATAGAGGGCAGTCAGCCCTGCCACCCCCACTAGGGGAAACATCTCTTCGGCCCTGGGATCGAAAATCTTGAGCCTTGGTTCTCCCAGGCGACGTAGCACGTACCGGTATCCGTCTCCATACTGGGTCAGCAGGCAGGGGGTCACGGTCCCTTGGACGAAGAAGGCGTCTCCGTCCCGGATGGTCTCGCTCTGGACGAGTCGGCCCACTTCGCCGGCGATGAGGCTGTAGGGGTGGCATTCGCGGCCGGTGCCCAGTTCTTCGGAGAGCTGTATGACCTGTTCGTCTGCAGGCGGCAAAATCTTCGTTTCGATTCCAACGCCCTGGAGGAGCCCTGAAATGACGTAGGAATGGTCGGAATAGTAAGGAATGAAGCAGCGCTTCATGCTTTTCTGGATGGCCTGGATATTGCGATGGACCGGGGGGCGTGGCGACCGTTTCCTGGATTTGGACTGGAAGTACTCCTCGATTTCGTCCGCAAAGGCTTCCAGCCTGGTCACCATCCCCGCCTCACCCCGGTGTTCGTCGAATTCCAGCACGAGGTGGGGACGATGGCTCATCAAGCCTTCGAGGTGTTTCAGGGTAAAGGCATCCGGGCCGCATCCGTAGTTCGACACGATGAGGGGAAAGAGACGGGGATCCTTTTCGATGAATTGCAGGGCGCGGAGCTGATCCCTGTTGAATTGCCAGGGCAGAACCTCCCACCGGCTTTCGAGCTGGATTTCTTCGAGGGGGAGGGTGTCGAACGGGATGGTGGCGATTCCCAGGCGTTCGATGTGCCTGGCCAGGTCCAGGTTCATGTAGGAGTCGTGAACATTGTAAGGGCGGCCAATGATCACCACGGCCCGATCGAAGTCCTGGTGGAGGGCCTCTCGTCCCGATGCCAGCCTGGTCCTGTGGAAGCTGAGTTGGACGTCCAGAGCGCGTTTCAGGGCGCGTTGGACGTCGTGGAGAGGCCGATCGAGCGCGTCTGCCAGTTCCCTGGAAGCCTCGATGAATCCCCCTTCGTCCGCCAGGCAGACCTGGGGGGCGATGAGTCGGTCACCGAGCTGCATTTTGAGCATTTCGGGCAGGAGTTGGGCAAAGACACATCCAGCCGCAGTATCTCCTGGTTCCCCCCTGCCGGGCAGTTCCTGCATCGAGGGCATAAAGAGACGGTGGACTCCCCTGCCCAGGAGGGCGGCGGCATGACCCGCCGCCAGCTTCACGGGGAGGCAGACCTCCCCGGGAAGGCCCACACCAGCGTTCTCCATGATGGCCGATGTCGTGGGTCCGGACAAGACGGGCTGGAAGCCCAGCTCGTCGAGGAACGTGGCCCAGAGCGGCGCGTATTCGAGGATGAGGGATGCCATGGGGATCCCGAGCTTGGGCCTGGCGTCGTCCCTCGATGGAGGCATGTGTTCGGCGAACAACTCTGCCCTGCGGGCGAAAAGTTTCAAGCTGGGCCTCTCTACCTGGCTCGTGTCGCGGTCCTTGCCGGAGTACCGTTCGCAGGCGTCGCCGAAGTGCGCCACCCGGTTTCCCACCTTGACCCGGTTGACCTGGCAGAGATTGGGACATCGCCGGCACTCGAACGTTCGGATTTCATAGTTTCGAATCGCACCCAGCCCGCGAAATCTCGTGGCAGAGTCGGGCTGGTACCGGTGCCGTCTCTGTGCCAGCAGGGCGGCCCCGAGGGCACCGGCGATTCGGTTGTACGGGTGCACCTGGATGGGCCGTCCGAGGATCTGTTGGAATGCCGCGACCACCGCCTCGTTGGAAGCCGTGCCCCCGGAGAACACGATGTGCTTGCCGATGGGTCTGCCGGCCACCACCCGGTCGAGGTAGTTTTTAGCGATGGAGTAGGCCAGGCCTGCACAGAGGTCGTCTGTGCAGACACCCTGTTGGAGCGCCCGGACCAGTTCCGTGTCCATGAAGACCGTGCATCGGCTGCCCAGGTCATAGGGATGCCGGGATTCGAATGCATGTTGCGCAAATTCTCCGATGATCTTGACGCCGAGACGTTCGGCCTGTTCCTCGAGAAAAGAGCCCGTTCCCGCGGCGCAGATTTTGTTCATCTCGAACGATGTCAAATGACCCTGGTCGGCACCGATGTACTTCGAATCCTGGCCTCCGATTTCGAAAATCGTGTCCACCTCCGGCACGAAGCGCGAGGCAGAGACCATCTGGGCCGTGATTTCGTTGTGGACGACGTCTATGCCCACGAGCCGTTCGGCCAGGTAACGGCCGCTGCCCGTGGCACCTGCTGCAAGAATATGGAGCCTGTCACCGAACCGTTCTTCGATTTGGCGGAGTCCGTCGGAAATCACCTCCACCGGGCGTCCCTTGGTTGCCAGGTAGATGCCCTGAAGTACCTCTCCTTCCGGGGACATGATCACCAGATTCGTGCTCACAGACCCCACGTCCAGGCCCAGATACCCGAGGATGGGGCCGCTTCCCTGGAAAACGGCCTCGCCGGGATCCTCTCTGCCCATGTCCGAATAGGAATCCACCGGACGACGGAGGGGGTCGAGATTGATTCCCATTTCGTCGAGTTTGAGGACGGCGACGGGTTTCTGTTCTTCCTGGCTTGCAGGAGCAGAGCTTTCCAGG
>CAZIJS010000363.1:0-304 GCA_964539505.1 uncultured Myxococcales bacterium | reverse complement strand
CGATTACCGAATTGAATCGTCGTTTGACGGATATCGATGGCATCCTGGACGGTCATGTGCGGCGTTTCGCGAGTTCCGAGAAGACAGGCCCCCAGTGCAGAGACCAGGCCGGGCTGCTCGGGGACGCGGAGTTTGTCCCCGAGCGGAAGCTTGAGCACCTTTTCGAAGGCTCGCACCAGGCCGGGATTGTCGGCTCCGCCTCCCACGAGCACCACCGGCGGCTCAGCCTTGCGTCCACTCATGACGGTTGCCACGAAGGTCCTGGCCAGAGCCAGGCAGAGCCCATAGGCGAATTCTTCCGGGG
>CAZIJS010000362.1:0-3302 GCA_964539505.1 uncultured Myxococcales bacterium | reverse complement strand
TGAGAGACTTGTAGGATTCGACAAGGTGGACATACTTGCCCACCACGCCGATGGTCACCTTGTCGGACGGCTCGCGCACGGCCCGCACCACGCGGCGCCATCCCGACAGCTTGGGCTCGGCAGACCAGATGTTGAGCAGCTCGGTGAGCTTGCGGTCCAACCCCTCCTCGTGCAGCAGCAAGGGCACTTCGTAAATACTGGAGGCATCCCTGGCCACGAACACGGCGTCTTGGCCCACGTTCGTGAACAAGGAAATCTTCTTTTTGAGTTCAGGACCAACCTCCCGCTCGCAGCGACAGATGAGCACGTCGGGCTGGACGCCGATCTCGCGCAACTTCTGCACGCTGTGCTGTGTCGGCTTGGTCTTGAGTTCGCCGGCGGCGGCAATATAGGGGATCAGGGTCAAATGCACCGACAGCGCATTTTCCTTCCCCTCTTCCATGAGAATCTGGCGAATGGCCTCCAGGAAGGGCAGACCTTCGATGTCTCCCACCGTGCCCCCAACCTCCACGATGAGCAGGTCCACGTCTTCCACCGCGGACCGGACGTGGCGCTTGATCTCATCGGTGATGTGGGGGATGACCTGCACCGTGCCGCCGAGATACTCCCCGCGGCGTTCCTTGCGGATCACGGCATCGTAGACTTGGCCCGTGGTCGTGTTGTTGAGCCGGGACATGGGCCGGCTCAAGAAGCGCTCATAATGGCCCAGGTCCAAATCCGTCTCGGCCCCGTCGTCGGTGACGAACACCTCGCCGTGTTGGATGGGGTTCATCGTGCCTGGATCCACGTTGATGTACGGGTCGAGCTTCTGAATCGTGATATCCAGGCCCCTGCTCTGGAGCAGGGCACCAATGGAGGCACTGGTCAACCCCTTCCCGAGCGAAGAAACCACGCCGCCTGTGACGAAGATGAACTTGGGAGGTTTGCGTCGGCTCATGACACCCCTTGCAACCGCTGCGACCCGTGATGCACAAAAAACCGGCCCGACCCTGGAAAACGGCTTAAAATCAAGCCGTCGCAGCGGTATCCATTCCGAAGGAGTCCGGCCCGATCCCCGTCCGGCCGGCCGGTGCCGACCCGACTCGCCCCAAATACAGGGGGACCATAGGCACCTGCCCTGCCCTTGTCAACTCACAGACACTCGAAGAAAGCGTCGAGGTCCGACAGCGCCTTTCTGTGGGCCGAGTCCTGCGTCTCGTCTTCATTCGGCCCACGTCGTGCCGCTGTTCTGGCTGCCTCGACCAGGTTCCTGGACAGTGATTTTCTCAGCACATGCGACCCGCCCTCGGCCAAAGGAAGCATCCTGGCCTGACGCAGAAAGATGCTTACGGGATGACTCTCCATGACCGCCTGGGCCCCGAGCAACTCCAGGGCCCAATCCGCGAGTCGAACCGCTGTTTCGGCAACTTTGAGCTTCGCTGCCGAGGCCATCCAGGAACGGCGGCGCGGCTGCCTGCGCGCCGCATCCATTCCAGGACAGTCTCGATGAGACCCCTGCACCAGGCCTTCTGCAGGCTCATCGCAGAACAGGCTGACAGCCTGACGCAGGATGGACTGGGCCGCCACCAGGTCACCGAGCATCTGTCCGAGTCGGTCCTGATCGAAAACCCTGTCCGAAAGTCCATCCTCTTCCCTTCGCACCCATCGGCCTCCATCGGGCCCCTGCATGGGAGAGGAGAACCCCACCACCCTGAGTGCGGTTTCCGACAGGATCCGCCGGCAGAGGCCCAGGCCCGCCGACGCCATGACGATCCGCCCGGGAGCCAAGGCGGCGGAAACCAGGGAAAGGCCGCTGCCTGCATCGCCCAGGAGACGATCCTCGGGCAACGCCAGGTCATGGAAGGAGAGGCCGGCGAGCTGCTGAGCCCTGGATGCCCAGGTAGGCCCCTGCCAGGTCACTTCGAATTCTTCCCTGGTCACGGCAAAAAGAGAAAACCGCCGATGCAGGGCGGCCTCGGGATGGGTGACGGCCAACAGGAGCACCAGGTCCACGATCCCTCCCTCTGTGACCGGAGCCTTGAACCCTTCGATGTGCCAGTGGCCTCCACGAAAGACCGCCTTGGTCTCATGCAGGTCCAGGCGCGATCCGCCCACTGGTTCACTCATGGCCAGGGCGGCGCGCAGCCGTCCCGCGGCCATGCCTTCCAGCCAGGAAGCAATCCTCTCTTCCCTGCGTCCGCTGCCTGGAAAATCCTGCTGCTGTCCTGCAAGCAGAGCCGACAAAACGGCCCCCGCCGGTCCATTCGTCCCAGACAGGGCCACGCGCAACGCAGGATGGGTGCCGCCAATCCTGACCATGGCGGCCGAGACAGTCTCCATGTCGAGATCCAATCCGCCCACCGACGAAGGCAGGAGCATGCCGAACAGACCAAGGGATGCCATCTCGTCTACGACGTCCCCGGGAAGCCTTCCTGCGCGTTCGATACGCTGCTCCTCCTGCCTCATGCGCCCGACGAACTCTCCCACCTTTCCGAGAAAGTCGCTCCTGTCCATCTTCTGCGTCGAATTCTCCTGCACGCCACGTTCCTCCTTCCAGCGGGAACTGCCCGGACCAGCCGCAGTCGTTGGGGCAGGACCGCGACTGCCCGCATCGTCGAGAGTCATAGAGTGATTGACTCGCTGACGCAATCCTGGCCAATGTATATAGTCTTTTATTTGGTCCACATCGAGACGTCGAGGAACCACGATGGGAGAACCTCAATCCGACCAGCGGTCCAAGCCCGTCGAAGGGACCGCAGAAAACCTGCTCCAGGTCGAAGACCTGCGTGTGTCCTTTCCCGGCCCCCTGGGGCCGGTGGAAATCGTCTGTGGATTGAGCTTCGATCTACCCAAGGCAACGATCACGGGACTGGTGGGGGAATCGGGCTGTGGAAAGAGTGTCACCGCCCTGGCATTGATCCGGCTGCTGGAAGGCGCCCAACTGTCGGGCAGAGTCCTCCTGGAGGGCGAAGACCTCCTGGCCCTTCCCGAGAAGCGAATGCGCCGCGTCCGCGGCAAAGAAATCTCCATGGTGTTTCAAGAGCCGCTCACCGCCCTCAACCCGGTTCTGAGCATCGGCACCCAGGTGGCCGAAGTGTTTCGAATCCACCAGGGCATGAATCGAAAACAGGCAAGGGAAGCATCTGAAGAGATCCTGGCGAAAGTCGGGCTGTCCGATCCCAAGCGCCGTCTCAAGCAATATCCCCACGAACTCTCGGGAGGCATGCGCCAGCGCGTGCTCATGGCCATGGCCCTGGCATGCAGGCCGAAGCTGCTCATCGCCGACGAACCCACCACGGCCCTGGACGTAACCATCCAGGCCC
>CAZIJS010000361.1:0-3337 GCA_964539505.1 uncultured Myxococcales bacterium | reverse complement strand
TTCGACAACGGTGCAGCCTGATTCGGGCATGGTGCAGCCTGATTCGACAACGGTGTGGCCCGATACGCGGGAGATGCAGCCTGAAAAAAACCGTCCTTCGTTGCGGTCCATCGAGAGACTGCTTGGATGCGGTCGGGGCGGGCCCGATGTGTGCAGCCGGTTCCACGCAGCCGGTGGAGGGATGCGGTCGACAGGCGGTGCAGAAAGGATATCCATGACTCAGAAGGTTTTGTTGGCAGGCGGTGTCGTCTGGATGTTTTTGGCCGGCGCATGCAGCCAGGTCAAGATGATCCCTGGGACGAGGATCGCAGACACCAGGAAGAACCGCGAGGTGATCCAGGTGGTGGAGCGGTATCGGCGTGCCATGATCAATCGAGACGCCGGCACGCTCATGGCCCTGGCGCATCCGGCTTATTTCGAACATTCGGGCACGCCGAAAGGTGAAGACGATTACGGCTACAAGGGGCTTTTGATGGTGATCCGCAAACGGATCGCCCAGCTCGAGACGGTGCGCTACCGCATCAAGTACCGAAAGATCCACTGGGTGACGCCCAAGCAGGTCGAGATCGAGATCTACGTGGATGCCAGCTTCCAGCTCAAGACGCCCGAAGGGGGCAGTAAGTGGTCGCGCTACACGGACTATAACAAGATCGTGCTGGCCAAATACAAGGATCGCTGGCTCTTTTTGCGGGGGATGTGACCCTCTTCCTTTCCCAATACGTCATTTCAAGATTGTGACGGTCAGGTGGCTGCCTTGCCGGTCCATCCAGCGGCATCGCTGGGCCCAGTCCGCGGCCAGGCGCTGGATCCAGGCAGGGGCCGGGGAGCGTGAGAGGCGCTGGAAGATGTCTTGCGCCGCGCCGTAGCGGCCCAGGGCGAAGCGCGCCCTGCCCAGGCGCAGGGCCGCCTCCCACCGTAGGGGGGCGCCGGGCAGCGGGCCTTTGAGGGCCTGGCGCAGGGCAAAGGCGGCCTGGGCGGGCTTGTCGTCGAAGAGCATCCAGGAGCCTAAGAGATAGTAGCCGATGGCCCAGGAGGGTCTGCGCCGCAGCGCGAGCGGAAACTGCTGGATCGCGGAGCGGTCCCTGTCGACGAGGAGGCGTCGGACCAGGGGCCGGACCAATGGGTCGGCCAGGGAGGCCAGACGCACGGTGATTGCTCGGTCCTGGGCTGGTTTGGATGCAAAGACCTGCGCCCGTTCGTAGAAAGCCCGGGCCAGGGTGGGGTTGCCCTTTTTCCAGAGGAAATCGCCCAGCACCAGAAAGAGGCGTGCCTTGGATGGTCTGGTGGTCTGGGGATGTCTCAGGATCGACAGGCCTGTGCCCATGGCCTGATCGACATGGGACAGGGCGATCTGGTCTGCAAGCAGGTCCCAGAGGTGGGAGGGATCGCTGGGATCCAGGTGGCAGATGCGTTCGTGGATGGTTCGGGCCTGGTGGGGCGGCAGGCCGGCGGCTTTCAGATCCAGGCTGGCGATTTTGTGCAGGCAGGGCGAGGCAAACACGCTCCTGCGCTGGAGTCTCCGCCTGGCCAGGGCGAGTTTGTTTGGGGCAAGGGGCACCTGGGCGATGTGTTTTTTCCATGCCCGCTCCAACTCGGTGATGCAACGTCCGTAGACGCCCTGGAAGTCGCCACCCGAGTGGTAAAGCCTGCGAAATTTTGTGGCGCCGTACCGATGGACCAGGAATCGGCAGAAGGATCCGGCCACCGAGTAACTGCGGACCGCGGCGTTGGCAAAAAAAGAGTAGCCCATCACGTCGGCCAGGGGGACCTGCCAACCCAGCTCGAAAAGGGCCTTGGTCTTTTCGTCCGGGTCGAGGTCGGCCGGCGGCCAGTCGGCTGCCACGGCCGCGCCCTCGATGAGGCCGGGATTGAAGTTTGGGATGGGGATGATTCCGAGCCATCGAGCCCAGCGAAAGCTGACGGCAAAGACCGGGTCACCAAAGGTGCCGGCGAAGACGTGGGCCAGTTCGTGTTTGATCACCGGGTGGGGCAGACCGAGGTCCGTGATGTAGATTTCCTTGCGCCAGGGCTTGGCCATCTCCACTTCGTGGGCGCCGAAGAGGCGCTTTTTTTGCAGGGAGGTGGCGAAGAGATAGATGGTGATGCGGCCTTTCGGGCTGGTGCCGAAGAATTCTTTGAGCTGATGGTAGCGAAACTCCGCGTCGAAAAGGAGCCTGCGGGCGTCGGCGCGGCTCGTCGCAGTCCGGTCGTAGACCAGGAGGAAATGGGGAGAGCGGGCCAGGCCGCCCAGCCGGGATTGGATGGCCTGTGCGTCCAGGTCGAAACCCAGGTTCGTGCGAAACGACGCGGCCACAGTCGAGAAGATGATCAGGCCCATTGCCACGCCGGCCATCGTTCGCCTGGCGGCGATGGAGAGCAGGGGCCTGACGGGACTGTTTGGCCCGATCCATGCGGCCAGGGCCAGAAAAGAGAAGGTCGCCAGGAGATGGAAAAGACGCGCCCAGACCAGGGCCGGTTCCAGCAGGAGCAGGGAGTCGTAGAGGTTGCCGGAAAAATAGCCCACGACGGGGTCGTAGACCGCGACGGGCGGATTGGAATAAAAGCGCCACAAGCCGGAGGCCCAGATGGCCAGGAGCAAGAGATATCCGGCAACCACGGCGGTCCGGACCTTCTGGAAGAAAAAGGCGGTGGCCAGGCCCAGGGCGGCGGCCACCAGAGCGGTGACGCCGGGCAGGAGCAGGAAGAACCAGAGCCCCAGGAGCTGGTTGCAGCGCCAATGGCCCAGCACCCAGATCACGTTGGCCGTGGAAAACAGCATGACCAACAGCGGCCAGGTCGCCGACCAGAGGAGCCCTGCCAGCAGGCCTGCTGATTGGCGCAAGGTTTTGGGCGCCCAGCCTGGATATTTTCTTCGCCAGCGGGCCATGGTGGTGGGCGCCAGGTGCAGGCCCGCCAGGCCCACCAGGATGGCGGTGAGAAACGCCGACTCGTAGGAGACGACGCCGAAGAGCGGATGGCGGCTCACCGCCAGGCCCAGGACCAGGAAGATCAGTTCCCATCCCAGCCAGGGGGCCGCCCGTTTCCATGGATTCGAGCGTGACGGGCTGGTTGGGTCCAATGGGTCCGACGGCAATGGGTCCGACGGCGTTGGGCCGGTGGGGCTGGGGCTGTTGTGATCTCGATGCGTCATGGCATGCAGACTATGGTTCGAAATGGTCTCTTTCGTCGAGGATTTCCAGGCCGCATTCTTCCCTCAAGGCCCTGGCGAGCTGTTTGGCCTCGGCCAGGCGGCTGGCCGGCACCTGCCAGGTGACCACCGTGGCGTTGGGCTTCGAGGTCTGGGTCACCAGGCCTTCGTATCCTTCCAGCAGATACC
>CAZIJS010000360.1:0-3352 GCA_964539505.1 uncultured Myxococcales bacterium | reverse complement strand
TGTCAGCCCGTTCCAGCAGGAAAGCCGCGGCCTCCATGCTGGTCATGCCTTCGGGGACCGCTGCGAGCACGAAAAAGGTTGCCTTGGGGATGTCGAGATCCCAACCGGCCCTGCGCAGTCCGTCCACCAAGATGTCGCGCCTTTGTCTATAGGTGCGGCGAAGCTGAGCCACTGAGGTCCAGTCTCCCTGGATCGCAGCCAGGGCTGCGTCCTGCAATGCTCCGAAAACGCCCGAGTCCACGTTTTGTTTCACCTTGCCCAGGGCTGCGATCACATCCGCGTTGCCCACTGCCCAGCCCACGCGCCATCCTGTCATGTTGAACGTTTTGGAGAAAGAAAAAAACTCCAGGGCCCGATCCTTGGCCCCCGGTACCTGGAGGATGCTGGGGGGGGGCTCGTCTTCCAGGTAAATTTCCGCATAGGAGGCATCGTTGGCGAGGAAGACTCCCTTGTCGGCGGCCATGGCCACGAAACGTTCGTAGAAGGCCAGGTCCGCGGTTGCTGCCGTGGGATTGTTCGGGTAGTTCAGCCAGGCCAGCTTTGCTCCTTCGAACAGGGCTGCCGCCTGTTCTTCGTCTGGGAGAAAGCCATGCGACCGGGCCAGGGGCATGGACCGGACCTTGGCGCCGCAAAATCTGGCCGTGGAAGCGTAGACAGGGTAGCCAGGGTCGGGGACCACGACCACATCGCCTGGGTCGACCAGTGCCCAGGAAAGATGCGCGATGCCTTCCTTGGACCCGATGAGCACCAGGACCTCCCTGTCGGGATCCAGGGAGACCTGGAAGCGTTCCTGCATATACTCGGCAATTGCCCGGCGCAGGGCCGGCTTGCCAGAATAGGAAGGATACTGGTGGTTGGCGGGGTCTCTGGCGGCTTGTGTGAGCCTGTCTACGATGTATCCGGGTGTGGGCAGGTCTGGATCGCCCACGCCGAGGTCGATGACGTCCCGTCCGGCAGCCAGGGCTTCGGACTTTTTGCGGTCCAGGTCGGCGAACAGATAGGCGCCCAGATCTTGGATGCGTCGAGCCACGGGACTCTTCCGGGGGGCGGTTTCTTCGTTCTCTCGTCTTGCTTCCATGAGTGACTCTCGTTGTCTCGATCGAGCTTTTTGTGCGTTTCGCACAGTTTCGAGTTTGTCTCGGTTGTATGCACGTCGCTGTTGGCAACCAGGACCGTTGCTTCGAATCAGCCCTCTGTTTCCTGGCTTGGCTGCGATGGCCTGTTTCGTGCCTGTGCCATGGCCCTGCGTTCTGCATCGAGTTCTTCGAGCAGCGCCTCCAGAGTCCAGGTGGCAGAGGTCGGGGTCAGTGCGGCCCACATGGGCCTGGGCAGGTCCGATTCCCGAAAAGCGCCCATGACGAGATGGAGTTCCTGCTGGGTCAGGCCGGAGAGCAGCACGAGTCTGGGCAGGTCCGTCTGGTCACCCAGCCCGGTCTCGTGGGGGCGTGTGAGTAGATCACCCACCGGCTGCTTTTCGTCTCCCTCGCACGCCACCGAGAAAGGGAGGGACTCGAAATCTTCCAGGATCTTCGCGATGCGATCCTGCTCGTTCGAGGTGAAGCCACAGAGGAGTATGGCCCTGGGCCCGAACATGCGCTGGCTGGATTCCCTGTTGATGGGTTCGAACGTTGCGTCATCCGACATGGTTTCTCTATCCTTTGCTTCTCGTCGATTGTTTCATGCATCTCGCGCGTCATGCAACATAGCATTGCTTGGCTCTTCGGCCAACGGGAGAGGAGCATTCCCGAACGGCATACGGTTGCGGGCTGTCGGGCAAGGTGGTACGAAGCGATTCGGATTTTTGCAAGTGAGGGCATCGAGGCGCCATGATCGCGATTTCCATTGTTTTTTTCTTTCTCGCGACGCTCTCGGCCATGCTGGGTGTGGGAGGCGGTATCCTCTATGTTCCCACCCTGGTGCTCTTTGGACAGGAGATGCATTGGTCGGTGACCGCCAGCCTGGCCGTCATCTTCGTGGGAAGCACTTCGGCGGCATCAGTCTATGTCTGGCGCAAGGAGCCGGACCTTCCCTTGGCCTTTGTCCTGGAACTGCCCACCATGGCCATGTCCTTTCTCGGCGGCATGGTCAGCGACCACACCCCCAGTCGGCTGTTGCAGTCGGTGCTGGGCCTGGTTCTCCTGGGGGCCTCCTATTCGATGTGGAAAAACAAGAGGCTCTTTCATGCTTCAGTCCGAGGGGATCGGCGAGGAACCTGGACTCGCCGCAAGGGCGGAGACACCTATCATGTCTGGTTGCCCATGGTGCTTCCAGCCACTGCCGCGGTGGGTTTTCTGTCCGGATTGGTGGGCGTGACCGGAGGGTTTTTGAAGGTCCCCCTCATGGTGCTGCTGTGCGGCGTGCCCATGCGCCGGGCCGTGGCCACCTCCGCGGTGATGGTGGTCTTCACCGCGGCAGCAGGTCTGGGCGGGCACGTGACCCAGCACAGCATGGATTGGCTGCCCATCCTTCCCCTGGCCTTGGCGGTTTTGGTGGGGGGGCAGGTGGGCAGCCGTTTCGTGCACAAGGTGGAGAGCCGGACCCTGCGTCATGTCTTTGCCCTGGTTCTTTGCCTGGCTGGCGCGAGGATTCTCCTGTCGGCTGTTTTCTGACCTCCAAGGTTCCCCGCGGGGGGGCGGTTTGATGGTTCGTCTCTCTTGTTGTCGACGACGATTCTACGATGGTCGAACCCTGCAAGGAAGGTTCGTGAAGCATGAAACATTCATTGGTCTTCGTGGTTGCCTCCATTCCCTCTGTTGTGCTTTACTCAAACAAACGTATCGTCAATCGGACCCGTCACGGGATGAAAAAATCTGCTTGTTGCTTTTTCGGGACTTGGTGATGAGCAAGTTCAGATCAACGCTCGGTGAGGCGCTCGGGGACCGCGAGATGGCCTGTCGGATCCCAGGGTGCAAGGGACATTGGACCTGGACCGCCAGGGACCAGATGCTCGCCTTTGGCGAGGGACGGACCGAGCCCCCCCAGCGCATGTGTGACGATTGTTATGCCCTCTACAAGGGCATCGATGAAAAAGAGGTTCCTTGTGCCAGGGAGGGCTGTGACAACACCTGGACATGGAAGCCCATGTCCCAACTCGTGCATTTCAAGAGTACCGGCTCATGGGATCCCCCACATCGGCTTTGCAGCCACTGCAGGCAGGAAGCCGACGGCCTGTCGGATCGGCAAGTCCCCTGTCGCGTGCCTGGCTGTGACAACACCTGGACTTGGAGAGCCAAGGACCAGATGCTGGCAGGAGCGCCGGACAAGGAGGTCCGGCCGCCCAGGCGCATGTGTGAGACCTGCTATGCCAGGTTCAAGACATTGCAGGATCGACAGGTGCCCTGCCGGATGGATG
>CAZIJS010000359.1:0-3354 GCA_964539505.1 uncultured Myxococcales bacterium | reverse complement strand
CCCCACTTGGGACCCCCCTTCCCCCATAGCCAGCCCCGGCGCCCCCGGAAAGTGTTCCCGTGGTCACGGAAGGCGCCGCCATGGCATTGGCTGGTGCCGGCTGGATTGCTGCTTTCTTGAGCGCGCCCGCAGGAGCGGCTTCCTTTTCTTCGGCAGCCCTCGTGGTCTTGTCAGAGACGGATTTCAAAAGGCGCTTTCGTCCCGTCCGTTTCGCCTTCGTCTTCCCGCCCTTCTCGTTGTCACCGGACCGGGCCTTTCTCGCCTCTTCCAGGGAGGCCAAGAACCTCTCCAGTCGCACAGCCCGCTTTGCGGCTTGCCGCATCTCCTCTCGCCCTTCTCCCTGCGCCATTTCACTCGATGAAGGGACATAGAATGATGTGTAGGGTGTGATCAGACCGAACCGGGTCCCAAGCTCCACCATCTCCTCGCGACCTGCTCCGTTGGACAGGAGCTGTGCCAAACGGCTGGCCGCCCAGCGACGCTCCAGGTCTCCGGCATCTTCCATGGACTGGATGGACAGGCGCATCTTCTTCTCGAACGGCTTGCCATCCAGGATGCCACGGAGGGTCACGACCTTGGGAGCCGCTCCCCGCACCAGGCCCACGACGGACAAGAGCCGGCCTGCGATCACGGCCACCGGCCTCCTGGGATAGACGCGCTCGGCACCCGGTCCCAGGTCCGCCGTGACTTTGAAGGCGGCAGGTCGGCTCATGTGCGAAACAATCCTGAGCGCAGCGCGCCCCGCCTGCGACGGATCCACCACTCGAAGGGCCAGACCCGCGCCACCCACCAGCCCGGCCAGCAGGTCGAGGTTCGCAGCGCTGCCCACGGCCACACCGTAGAGACGCAAGGGAATCGGCAGGCGCGCGAGGCGTTCGCGCAACGAGGCCATATCCATGTCGCCCACCGTGGGCATGGCGTCTCCGAGATAGACCACCGCCCCGGTCCGCCCTTTTTCGAAGAGACTTCCCGCCTGAGTCAATACGGCGCCCAGGTCCGTGGCACCGCCCACTTTCACGGCCCCGAGCCGATCCAGGAGCCGGGAGACATTCGCCTCGGTGGCAGGCACCAGGCCCTTGCTCAAGGGTCTCAAGGCCAGGTCCGCGCCAAAGATTGCCACCCTGTCCTTGGGCCCGAGCTGCCGGACAATGCCTTCCGCCACGGTCCGGGCCACGAGCAGGCGGCCGGGATCCGTGCCGCCCGAGACGTCCAGCACCAGGGCCAGGTCCAGAGGACGAGGCTTTGTGAGCGCCTTGTCGGCGACCACCGGCAGCCTTGCCAGGAAATACTTTCCGGCCTTTCCGCGCCTTGCCTGCACGAACAAAGACGTTTTCGTCGATCCATGGAGCGTCACCACGAAATCAGAAGAGGGCAGAAAGTCCGATCGCCTCAGCATCGCTCTGCCATGCTCCACCCGGCAGTCGCCCGAGCAGTCCACGCGCTGCGTCCCGGACTCGGCCAGGTTCACCTGGATGTCCAACTCCCCGATACGAAGCCCGGCCGCTCCGGCAGCCCCCAGTGGAAAACGCCACTGTCGTACGTCCCCCAAACGATGGAGCCACTGGCTGTAGATGACCACCACCTTCCTGGTGGCACCTGGTTCGATGGGATAGATCCGTGCCTTGTAGAGACCAGGGGCGTCCCACTCGAGCAGGGCGGGATTTTCCTGCGACCCCTGGTAGACCTGTGCCTGGTACTGGGCCCTGGCCCGCTCGCGCTCCTTGATGTAGCCAAACACCACCTTGCCGCCCCGGTCCACACCAAACGCCTGGAGCATGGCACCAGGCGGCAAATGCAAACGATAGATTCCCTCCAGGGTCTCGGATGCGGGATTGAAGAACTGCTGCTCCATCCGCACCACCACCAGGTCCTTGCGCACCGCGGCCCGCACCTCGAGGCTGCGCAGGGCCAACGGGAAACGCGCCTTACCATAGGCTCCCGCCCGCCTGGCCCCGAGTTCGCCCAGGGCCGCAGAGGACTGCCCTGCCGACCCACTCTGCCAGGCCAGGCCCCCGGTCCAGTCGTCCCAGGCAACCACCGGCTCCACCGACAGTTTTCCGCCCTGCTCTCGAACCATCCTGCCGGGATCGAGCAATCCGCCTCCCACCGCATCCTCTCCACGCCGATACCAGGCACTTCCCCGGACCAGGTAGGCGGATGCCCCGCGTCCGTCGTGCATCGCCAACTCGAAGGCAGCCCCTGCACTGTCGAGCAGAATGTCTCCGACCCGGCATTGCATGCCAAACCCGGCAGAGACATCCACCCAGGCACGCCCCTTCTTCAAGACGACTCCCCTGTCTGTCACTTCCAGCGCCGAATGGCGGTCCAGGAGAATGGATCCTCCCATGTCGTGGTCCACCCAGACAGGACCGGGACCGGACAGAACCACGGCTCCCGCTGCAAGCCTCTCCTGGGAACGCACCGCCCTGGTTCGTGGATTCTTCCCCGGTGACCGGACCCGAACCACGGGTCGCACCACCCGAACCAGGGCCACGCTGCCTCCTCCACCGGAAGGAAGCCTGGTCTTGCTGCCGCCGCATGCCGGGACCAGGCTCAGGACCCAGACCAGGACCAACAACGAGGCCAGACAGACAGTCTGCCTGGGAGCCGGTCCGTTCCTCCTGTCCTGTCTGCGCCGGATGCTTCCTCGTCCCCGGCCCGCGGTGTGACACAGCACGAGCGCTCCCACTGTCCGGCCTCCTCCTGCTCTGTTCCTTCTTCTGTCCATGGCCTCACCCCTCTGGTGTTGTGCCTCATGGCACATCGAGACATCGAAATCTTGTTCGCCAAACCCAAACCAGCCGCCGGGAATCGACTCAACAGGAGCACAGACGCCCCTTGCAGAGAAAAGTTCTCCCACCCCTTTTACCGACAGGAATCCCTACTCATAATTAATCCACGAATCAATGTATCCGACGAGAGGACCATCTGTCCATCTTTGAATTTTCCCGGCCGCAATCTCACTGGACAGCGCGAGCACCTGTTGAAGGCAAATAGCCACAATGGTATCTTGGAATACAGAAACAGGAAAACGATCCACCAGGTTTCCATCGTGTCGAACCGCTGGGTCTCGACCGTGGAAAATACCGGGAGGCCATCCCATGAAACGAACGATCCCTTCCTGGTCCATACTCTTTCTTCTCTGCGGGGCCATGGGCACCGAGTCTTGTGCCCGCTCATCGGGGAGGGCCGGCCCCCTGCAAGATGCAACACAACAAGACGCCTCGGACGCTGCTCTGGATGCGTCCTGGGATGCCGAAGCACCCGAATGTGGTGACCGGCGCATCTCCGCCGAGGAGGAATGCGACGACGGAAACCTCCTGCCCGGCGATGGATGCAGCCCGGACTGTCTCG
>CAZIJS010000358.1:0-3378 GCA_964539505.1 uncultured Myxococcales bacterium | reverse complement strand
CCAGATCCTGGATGGAGCGTCTGAGCTGGTCGATGTCCGACTCCGGGTTTCCGTACCAAGGGCCGAAGGGGGTCAGGTCGATGTCGAAGCTGATCAACACGCCCGTGGCGGCCTCGAAGAGCGCCATGTGGTCGGCACTGTGGCCGGGAGCCGCAATGGCCACGAATGTCATGTCCCCGAGCCGAAACTGGTCGCCGTCTGCATAGGTGTCGGTAAAAGAGCAGTTTTCGAATCCCATGGCTCCGGTGACAAAGGACTTCCACTGTTCTCCCACCGGGTCTCGTCCAAAGAACCGTTCAGCGAGTTTGTCTTTGTCGCCGAAGGTCTGGGCGGCGGCCTTGGGGACGTGGATGGGCAGATCTTCCAGCAAGGAACAGCCGGCGCAATGGTCTGGATGAGAATGCGAAATAATGACCTGTTCGGGCTGGCTCAGCTCCACCAGTTCATCGAGCGATCCCAAACCGCAGCCCGCGTCGATGAGGGTGACCGGCGAGGAATCTGCGAGCACACAGTGCGCAAAGGGGAACTGACCCCGCGCGGCACCAGGCACCAAGAAGAGGTGGGACACGATGGGTTGGAGTTTCATGGGGCCGGGTGCCGGGATTCGGTGTTGGGTGGATCGAGCTTCGTCAACGTGGTCATCTTGAATCCATCCGGCGAATCTGCGAGGTAGAAAGCACTCTGGAGGTAGGCCTCCGCCACACGCGTGAGCAGGACATGGATGACTCCAGCCACGGGGACCGCCAGGAGGACTCCTACGAATCCGAACAGTTTTCCGAACACGAGCAGGGCCAGGACCACGGTTGCAGGGCTCATCCCCGTTTCATGACCCAGAATATTCGGGGTGACGAACAAGGCGTCGAGGAACTGGACCGTTCCGAAGGCCCCCACCACGCCTGCCACCTGTCCCCATCCCTGCCAGTCGAGAAAAGCGAGGATCAGGGCGATGAGAAATCCAGTGGCTGCGCCAAGATAGGGGATGAACGCCATCAAGCCCGTGAGCATCCCTACGAGCAGGGCCAAGGGAATGCCCACGATGGAATAGCCGATAGAATAGAGGGTTCCCAGTACGAGCATGACCAGGAGTTGTCCCCGGATCCATCCAGAAAGAGTTTTGTCGATGTCTTTCCATGTCTGGTCTGCCCATGGACGGTGTCGCCTGGGGATCAAGGCCCGGACCGTGGCTGCCATTTTGTCGAAGTCGCGCAGAAAGAAAAAGGTCAAAAAGGGGATGAGTAAGAGAGTGCCCAGGACTACGACGATGAAGTATGCTCCTTCAACCGCCTTTCCAGCCAAGCCGCCCAATGGTTTGACTGCTTGCCTTGCCAGTTCCTGGATGCTGTAACCCAAGGTATCTGCCAATTCGGTGGCCGTCCTTGGTACGGTCATGTGGAAGGTCTGTTCCAGCCAGGGCACGGCCTGGGTCTTGACCCGGCTCACGAAGAGGGGAATCCTGTTGGCGAAAGATGTGACTTCCGAACCAAGCAGGGGCACCAGGAGGAGCAGGATTGCTGCAATGAAGAACATGATTCCCAGGAGCAAGATGAGAATCGCCAGACTCCGACCCACGCCGCGCTCCTCGAGCCAGTCTATGGCTGGATCGAGGAGATAGGCCAGGAGCAGTGCAATCACGACAGGAATCAGAATTTCTTTGAGCTGGGAGATGAGATAGGAGGTCCCTACCAGGACGACGAGGCCGAAAAGGATCTGCCAGAACAGGTGGGATCGTCTCGCTCTGGCCAGGTATCCAGTCATCGTTTCGTCACCTTTCCTGTCTCTGTGCCGCGCCTGTCCCGGGATATCAGAGCCCAATCGAGCGCAGGGACCAGGCGGACGTCGAGCAGTGCCACGCCGTTCGGCTGTATTCGGATGCGTCGGTATCTCGCATAAAACCCCTGTTGTCGGATTTCTACCAGGTGCCAACCGGAGGGAAGATGGATGTCTGAATCCGCGAGCACTTTGACTGGTCCCATGTATTTGCCGTCTACGAACAAGGCGGCATCCGGGTGGGGGCATTTGATCCGGAGGCGTCCGAAGTTGCTGCCTGCACAGGAAGCGGCCGTTACGAGCGTCTCGATTGCGAAGAGAACCGAGAACGTCATCGTGACCAGCACCCGGCGATCGAAGGGTCTTGGAGCATGGTCCAACATTCGGTCAGCCTCCATCAAGGTGTTTGGGGAGTCGAAGGCACTCCGCGAGCGCTTGTAGCCTGTGCCTCGGTGTCCTCGGCGGTGACATGGAGGAAGACGTCACCAGCTTTTGTCCTTGCTGTGATACGCAGACCAGGCGGGATGGGCGCAGCGTTGACGGTTTGGAGGAGAGCTGTGTTGCAGCGATGCGTCACCAGGGTCAAGACCAGACGGTTCGAATCTGCGCGCAGGACGGTCTTGGTCTTGGGGGACAGGCTGCGCAAGATGTTGTGGGCGACCTGGAGCCGTCCTGTTGGCCCGACCGGGCCCTGGATGATGATTCGACGGAGTCTGCGGCAGGCCAGGGCCTCTTCGAGTCGTCGGGCCAGGATGCCGGAGGCCTTGGTCGCTGCGGCCAGAGTCGCTTTCGTTCGAGCCTCTCGAGGCGACTGGGCCAGCGCCGAACCATTGACCGACGCGCTGGCTCGTGGTGACGTCAGAGAGCAACGCACCGTGGCTCCCTGGCGCGTCTCGATTTTTCCCTGGGCCACGAGGCTGCAATCGAGGCGGACGGGAATTTTTCGATGTTTTCCCCTGCAAGTGGACTCGAATCCCGCTGCCGCCAAGTGCAGCAAGGCCTGCGCGCCGACCGTCTCGTCCAGGGACGTTGGATTCGTCGTCAACTGGATGCAAGGAGAGGGGACATCTCGTGTGCCCCTCAGGCGTTGGGCCAGTCTGGACAGTGCGGGATTGTCGATCCTGACGTCCAGGGTGACGCGATAGTGCCCGGCTCGTCCGTTGCCCACGAATCGTTCTTCGATGACGCGGTAGGACCGCACATAATTTCTGAATTCGGCCAGGAGCCGATTCCTCGCTGGTGCGAGTCCCGGATGGGATTGGGCCTGGGCCATCACTGCGCGGCGAAGCGCTTTGGCGATGGCTTTGCGTCTTGCCTTTGCCTGCCTTCCTTGCACCACGAGCGCTGAGGCCGTCACGGTGACGGTTCCATGGGCCGGCGAGGCCTGGAGGAGACAGAAGGAGACGAGTGCTTGCAAGACTGCCATGACTTTTACCGTGCTGTCGTTTGAAGAGAAAGATCGCTATTTTCTTGAAGGGTTGTACCAAAGCTGCAAATAGGACACAATAGGCCTGGAGTGTATTTGTGACCATGAACATGCGTTGGTTGGTTGTGGTTGTGGCCTGTGGGGTGGTTTTTTCCGGCTGTGCGAGGTCCATTACGACCTCTCCT
>CAZIJS010000357.1:359-3431 GCA_964539505.1 uncultured Myxococcales bacterium | reverse complement strand
ACATCGGACCAATCCTCCCCCTCCCGGGGAACACCGAGCAACCCAGAGGCCTGGGCCGCTGCCAGGAGAGCCGTGCGAAAGTCCCTGGCAGTCTGAAAACGTTTCTCCCGATCAGGGTCGAGAGACCGCGCCACCACGGATTCCAATTCCGGGGGAACCCGCCCAGTGATTTGAGTAACGGTGGGAGCGACTTGGGTGACAATCTTGACGATGACCTCGTTGTAGTTGTCTCCCTCGAATGGCACCCGACCAGTGAGCAACTCGAACAACATGGCACCGGCAGAATAAATGTCTGCTCTATGGTCGATATCGCGTTGTCCCCGGGCCTGCTCGGGAGCCATGTAATAAGGAGTACCGAGAACCATCCCCGTGACCGTCAACCCGGACTTCACCGAGCCATCCTGCCCTGACACCACCTTGGAAATTCCGAAGTCTAAGAGCTTGACCCGATCCCGACCATCCTCGTCTTTGACGAGGAAAACATTGGCGGGCTTGAGATCCCTATGAACGATCCCTGCATCGTGCGCCCTCTGGAGTGCGGAAAGGACCTGGGCCATCACGTGAACGATACGGTCCAGAGACATGAGCCCCTGGTCGATTTCCTCACGCATGGAATGCCCTTGGAGAAGGGGCATAATCATATAAGGAGCCCCGTCCTCGGCGGTTCCCACGTCCGTCACTTCACAGATGTTGGGATGTCCGAGACTGCCGGCTATCTTGGCTTCCTGAAAGAAACGGGCAAGCACCTGTTCATTGTCCGCCAACTCCGGCAAAAGAAACTTGATGGCCACTCTCCGACCGAGCACTTCATGGACCGCCTCGTAGACCTGTCCCATGCCGCCTTCACCAAGCAACCTTTCGAGACGGTATTTTCGTTCCAGGACTTGTCCTTCCCTGCTCATGATGCCCAGCGTACCGAGACAGACGCCAATGTCAAAGGATGAAACCACAAAAGTAACATGCAAACATCTCCCCGCCGTCCACTGCGCCTGCGCTCAGCTCCTCGATTCCAGCCGGCCGCAGGCCCCTGGAAGCCCGGCATTTTTTCTCGTCATCATCGTCACCATATTATACCGACAAGGTCTCGACATATTTCTGCGCCAGGACTTGACCGCAGCGATCTCGAAAGATATCGTCCTGCTGGCATTTTTGAAAACATGCTCCATGCTCAAAAAACGTGGTGCACCATGCAGACGAGACGAGTTGCGGTGCATCCATGAACCCATGCCATGAGGTTTCACAATGCGACGTACTTTTTCCCATCTCCACCATTTCTCCAACCGCGGATTCTCCGCCACGGCCGGCCTGGCGATCCTGTTCATCACGGTTCTCGGCTGCAAGGTGACACCCCCCCCCATGAGCAGGCCGAAGGTGGCCAGCGCCCAGCGCCCCATCATCAACGGGCAGCTCGACACATCAACAGCTCATGACGCAGTGGTGGGCCTCTACAACAACGGCCTGAGTGCCCTTTGTACCGGCACCCTGATCACGCCCAGAGTGGTACTCACGGCAGGTCACTGTGTCGCGGGCAGCAACCCCACCAGCATCGACGTATGTTTTGGGACACACATGGGCGGCTGGAACGATGACTGCGCATGGGTCCACGTCGACTACGGAGAAGTGCACCCAGCCTATGACCGGGGGGGCACCTATGACCCACCCCGCCACGACCTGGCGCTGTTGCACCTGAGCAGCAATGCTCCGTCCGGCGTCCAGCCCATTCCCGTGCTGCCACCGAACCTGGCCCTGACGTCCGCGGACGTCACCCCGAACCCCATCACTGTGACATTTTCCGGATTCGGCAAGGACGAAAACAATCAGACAGGGGTCAAGCTCACTATCGACCTGCCTCTCGACATCGTCTGTACCGGACCAGAAGACTGCTTTATCACCACGGACAATGCCGGGGGCATCGCAGCAGCCAAGACCCTGGGCTTCCTCATCGCCGACGGCGGCCCCTGCAGCGGTGACAGCGGGGGCCCGGCCCTGGTGCAGCGTGGCGGGACCACGTACGTGGCGGGAATCAACTCCTACGGGGACCAGAATTGTAGTGTGTACAACGTGGGCACGGACGCCACGGCCCACTGGAATTTTATCCAGAACTTCATCGACGGACAGGACAACAAAGACTTGTGCGACAATCCAGGCGACGACGATCATGACGGTCTGGCCGACTGCGACGACCCCGACTGCCAAAACGACTCTTCTTGCACCGCACCGGCCTGGACCACGGCCGACGTGGTTTGCCATGAGCCGGATCACCCCTGTCCCGACGGCTCCCAGTGTCTCTCCCTATTCGTCCCGAATTGGCCGGGTGGAGCGGGTATCTGCTCACCGGTCTGCTCACAATCCGGGGCAACGAACGGGGAATGTCTGGAAGACACCAACGGCCTGGGCATGTGTGGAATCCAATCCGGAAACGAAAACCACTGCATCCTGCTCTGTGGCTCCGCGCTGAGTCAGACCTGTCCCACCGGCATGGTCTGCCGTGATTTTAGCACCGGGGCCCTCAACCCCCAGCAAGGCATGTGCGTGCCGGACCACAGCCTGGTCGAAGCCCTCTGCGGCAACGGTGAAGACGACGATCTGGACGGACTGACGGACTGTGACGATCCCGACTGCGACGGACTGGGCAACTGCGGCCCCAGCCAAGAAAACTGCAACAACGCCATCGACGACGATCGGGACGGCAAGGTAGACTGCGACGACTCGGACTGTGCACAGGCGGCCAACTGCCAAGGGGGCCCAAGGCCCGAAGACTGCACGAACAACCAGGACGACGACGACGACGGACTCACCGACTGCGACGATACCGAAGACTGCAGCAATGCGCCCGTCTGCAACGGTATCGAGGACTGTTCCAATCGAAAAGACGACGACGGAGACGGCAAGGCCGACTGCGCCGACCTGGATTGCGCGCAAGATCCCGCCTGTGGTGGACCGGGTAGGGAAAACTGTACGAACGGCACAGACGACGATGGAGATGGCAGGATCGACTGCGCAGACCCAGACTGCGCGTCGGCTTCGAACTGCAATGGCCATCCCACGGAAATCTGCGACAACGGAATCGAC
>CAZIJS010000357.1:0-349 GCA_964539505.1 uncultured Myxococcales bacterium | reverse complement strand
GCTTCATCGACTGCGCAGACGTAGATTGCGCCCCCCAATGCCAGGCCGACGACTCTTCGTCCTCCTCGTCGGGCTGTTCCTGCGCCACGACTTCGAACTCCAGCCCGTGGTCGGGTTCCTTGCCTCTCCTCCTGGCTCTCGGCTTCCTCTGGATGCGCCGTCGCAGACGTTCCTGAGCCCTCACGAGGCCAAGTGCTTTCAGTCTCACTGCAACCGACCCAGAGACGATTAGACATCTGTACACCATGTTGGTCGAAAACCGGCCCTGTCTTGACAGAAAACTGTCCGGTCCGTAGTCTGCCAACAGATACAAACCGGACATGCTGCCCCGCCTAAACCGGCCGGTGGC
>CAZIJS010000356.1:0-3447 GCA_964539505.1 uncultured Myxococcales bacterium | reverse complement strand
CATGGCCGCAAAAACCCCCATCCCGGAAACCACGACACCCCCCACATGGACCTTTCCGACACCGCAGGAAGGGCTTCGTTCCTTGAGGAGCAAGGCGCGACAACCACGCACGAGCGCCATCGATCTGGTCGCTCCGAGTTTCATGGCGGCACTGCAAGACCGCCCCTGCTCATCGAGCAGATCGGCTCGTCCATCCAAGAGTCGGCGCCCATCACCGCCGGCGAATTCCATGGCAGGCCTCGGCGTGCCCAGGCCTGCCAGGACCTCCGGGCAGACAGGAATCACGTCGATCCCTGCGCCTGCCAGACGCTCCGCAAGCCCGGGCTGCGCTTTGGATGCCCCGTCATATCGACAT
Organism: uncultured Myxococcales bacterium; assembly: GCA_964539505.1. Taxonomy (GTDB): domain Bacteria; phylum Myxococcota_A; class Polyangia; order HGW-17; family SLPX01; genus CAZIJS01. Next base: position 3,092 of record CAZIJS010000356.1, on the reverse strand, counting down.
GGGATGCCCAGCAGGCAGGCACTCACTCCCACAGTGGCAGGGCTTTGGATACTCCTTGCCAGGCTCTCGATGGACGAGGGAAGAATGGGACCAGCCAAAGGCGTGACTGAAGCCTCGGTGGCATCCTCCACGGGATACTCGGTTCGCCGGCCCGAACCGACCATGGGCCCGGCGACCCAGGCATGGAGCTGAAAGAAGCGATCGATCCAAGGGCCGGCCGCAGTCATCGCAAACTCCGGATCACGAGAATCGTACCCGGTCCGTCCCTGTGAGGGCCAGGACCCGGCCCACCTTCCAGGCATCGAAGCCAAATGTCCCGACCCGATCGATCACCTCCTTGGTCCGTCCCGCTCGGGCCACGAGGACGAGGCCCAAGCCCATGTTGAAGGTGCGGCGCATCTCTTCCTCGGACACGCCGGCCTTGGCGATGAGGCGAAAAATCCCGGGAACCGGCCAGGATCCTATCTCGAACTCTGCCCCGAGGCCCGCTGGAAGCATCCTGGGCGGGTTGTCCAACAGCCCGCCACCAGTGATGTGGGAGGCAGCGGCCACGAGCCTGTCTTTCGCCAGGCTCGTGAGCAACCTGGCATAGATGGCCGTGGGTTCGAGAAGCTCCTCGCCAAGGGGGCGTCCGATCTCGGTGGGTACGTCATCTAACGATAGATTCAAAGTATCGAAAAGGGCTTTGCGGGCAAGAGACAGGCCATTCGAATGGATCCCGGTGGAGGCCACCCCCACGAGATCGAGTTCCTTGGTCACGTCTCTTCCGTCCAAGATCTCGTCACGCTCCACCGCCCCCACGGCAAATCCACTCAGGTCATAGTCGCCGTCGGGATAAAATCCCGGCATCTCGGCGGTCTCGCCGCCGAGCAGCGCGCAGCCCGCCCTGCGGCAGCCCTCGGCGATTCCCGAGACGATCTCGGCGAGCCGGTGAGCCCTCAGCTTTCCCAGGGCCACGTAGTCGAGGAAAAAGAGGACCTCGGCGCCGGTCACCGCCACGTCGTTGACGCACATGGCCACCAGGTCGATTCCCACCGTGTCGTGCCGGCCGGCGTCGATGGCCACCCGGAGCTTGGTGCCCACACCATCGGTACCGCTCACCAGCACCGGGTCCTTCCAACGTCCACCCAGGGCAAAGAGCCCGGCAAATCCACCCAGCCCCGACAAGACCTCGGGTCTCTTCGTGGAGGCCACCATCGGCTTGATTTTCTCGACGGCCTCCATTCCTTCGTCGATGTCCACGCCAGCCCCACGATAGGTCAGGAAACCAGGCGAACCGACTCCTCCGGCATCTCTGGTCATGATACATCCTCGCTCATGGTGTACTCATCGGCAGACAGCACCGCCGGCATCGAAGAGCATGTAGGGGTCAAGGCTCCAACCTGTCAAGAGTGATTCCCATGGGTCCGGGACGAAAACACCTCGGATCCATGATTTTGAGGTTTTCAGAGATCCTCGGTGAAAACTCCATCTGGGACAGCACGTCGCGCTCCATGTCCAGGCCCGGCGCCACTTCCTCGATCACCAGGCCGTCTGGGCCCAGGGTCAAGAGGCACCGTTCCGTGACGCAGGTGACCACCTGGCCCCGCCGCGCCACTGCATCGACGGCGGAAAGAACCTTCACGTCATGCATGGATTTCTCCTGTTGAAAGCCCCAAAAGCTTGCCAGATTCCTTTTCGCCTTTTCAAACTGCCGTAAGGAACACCCCAAAGAGTATCGAGACAAACCCCTTGCAGGTCAGGTCACGATAAATGTTGACCACGTCCGTTTCATGGCTAGATTGTTAGGCTCAAAAAGATGGTTTTGCAACCAATCTGCGGCCCTGCGACACTCCATTCGTGAAGCGGACCGCCAGCTTCAAGGAGGTCGGTGAGATGAGACGGACACTTTCCCTCGCAGCCCTGTTCGTGGCAGCCTTTGCTTTCACTGCCTGCAGCGACGACGACAGCGGCAGCAACAACCAGGGCAACAACAACAATATCCAGGTCGACGCTTCGGTTCAGCACGATGCCATGGCAGAGATCGACGCGGCTGCGGCGGATGCAGCCCCCGAGGCAGACGCTGACACGACTCCATGGAATTGCGCCCAGATCGGAGACTGTGCCGGGCAATGCAGCGGCAATTTGACCTGCATCAGTGAGTGCAAGGCAAAGGGCTGCAGCACAGCGCAAACTACATTTACGGCCCTTCTGACCTGTGTCACGCAGAATTGCCCGTCGGAATGCGGGGCCAACGGCAACCAGAACGATTGCGACACCTGCATGAACGCGAAGTGCGGGACCGAAATGCAGGACTGTGGCGCCAACACCTGCGAATAGACCAGAGTTCCTTCCTCCCCCCCTTTCTCCGCTGAGAACTGTCCTCGTATCCACGTCTCCCAAGCAGAGAGAACGCACGATTAGTTACCTCGACTTTTTCTCCAATGCCTCGGCAAGGGCAGCCCCCAAGCGCACCACGTCCAGGGGCTTTTGGATCCATGCCACGACACTCTCTGAAACGGACGGCATTTCCTCCCGGCGAATGGGATAGCCCGTGACCAGGACCACGGGCAAACCGGGGGCACGGCGCGCAACGACCTGGGCCAGTTCCAGTCCGCTCCTGCCCGGCATGACCACGTCGGTCAGGACCAGGTCCAGTTCGAACTCCTGTTCTTCGAGCGCCTGGATGGCCTCGTCCACCGAGCCGCTCACCAGCACATCGTAGCCCAGAGATTGGGCCATACGTTCCATGGCCCTGCGCACGGCCGCATCGTCTTCCACGAGCAGGACCCGGTTGCCGTCCCCCCTGGGGACATATGCCATCACGTCCGAAGAATCGCGGATGGAGTCTTTGGGGATCCCTTCATTTTGCACCAGGGGGAGCCAGACACAAACTCGAGCGCCTCCCAAAATAGAGTCTCCGATGTCGATATGCCCCCCGTGTTGTTTGACGATCCCGTAGACCTGGGAGAGTCCAAGACCCGTGCCCTGGCCTGGTGGCTTCGTGGTGAAAAACGGTTCGAACACACTGTGCCGGTGCTCCGGCGGAATGCCCGGGCCATCGTCTTCTACCACCAGGCAGGCCCAGGGACCAGAACCCTTCGCCCGAAAAA
>CAZIJS010000355.1:0-3448 GCA_964539505.1 uncultured Myxococcales bacterium | reverse complement strand
ACTGGCCCGGATAGACGTGACCGGTCCGGACAGCTTTTCTGATTTCGTGGTCTGCGACAACAGGGAGACGGTCTACCCGCTGACGTTCTACCAGGATTTGGCTGACAGGCCGCCCATGGTGTATGCTAGGTGGCTCAAAGATTTGGCACCCGGGAAGTACCACGTGGTTTTGTCTTTCATCGACCACAAGGGCGACGAGGTTGCCGCCATCGATCCGGTGGAGAGGGATGTCACCATCGAACGGGGAGACCGCAAGCGTATCGACCTGGACGTATCGTTGCCATTTGGCCGTGCAGACGTTCGCTGGTCCATTTCGGGAGGAGACTGCGGTGGGTTGAATGCCGTCTCTACGCAGGTGCGCCTCGTCCCTTCTGCTTCTGGAGACGGGATCGAGCGCAGTTTTTCCTGCGATGCCGGCACGTCGAATGCCACACCATTCACCCCTGTGACGCCTGGGGACTACGAAGTGTCCGCTCGTCTCCTGGATGGTTCGGACCAGGCTCTCACCGCTTGGAAGGCTGCCGGGTCGGTGACCGTCGAGGCGGGGGTCACTGCTGAGCCGGTGACCGTGACCTTCGATGCCAGCGACCTGATCAACTAGGCTCTGTCTGAGGTTGCCCATGAAATCCGTTCCTACTCTCTTGGCCTTCAGTATGCTTTGGACTGCGGTCCTCGCCTCATCGGGGTGCGATGACCAGGGGCGCTACCGGCTTACCTGGACCTTCGACGGACAGCAGGTGAGCACGGCCGAGGACTGTTCCCGGCGCGGCGTGGATCTTGTCCGGATCACCGCCTACGATCAGGCGGGAGCCAAGAAGGGCTCTCAGGTGGTTCGCTGCTATCCCGCCTCGCGCAAGGGGCCTGAGCTGGATCCAGGAACCTACGATCTCCAGGTCGAGGGGATCCGGTTCGACGGGAATCCCTTCTTCCATCCGGGGACGGATCAGCAACTCGTCATGGCCTGGGTCCGGGGCCTGCAGATCGAAAAAGGCGGGGTGACGGATCTGTCGGTGGATCTGGCTGCGGCGCCCGAATGCATGGACGGCGTGGACAACGATGCAGACGGCTTGGCGGATTCCACGGATCCGGGATGCTGGGTCACCGATGCCAGCGGCATTCCGCTGGTGGATGGTCTTGGTCGTCACACCTACAATCCCGACGACGATGACGAGGCCGACGCCACGGACCTGGCCAGGTGAGTGCGGTTCATTCCCAAAGGCGACTAGAGGAGGGATGATGCCGTATCTTGGTGAATCGGCGTCGATCCGGGAAGGGTTTTCCCTGGAAACACCGAAGCACGCCCTGGTGCGCCGGGCTGTGGACCCAGTGCGTGCTCGGATGGAGCACATTCATTCGACAGTGGTCCAGGGGGGATTGCGTGATGAGTTCTCCCAGTGGCTTGCTTTGGGACTTTCCGAGGAGCATGTCCTTGTAGGCCGACCTTCTGGACGCATGTCGAGACGCGAGGCCGGACAGCAGAGGGGCTGGGCTCCCTCGTTGGTCTTTGCCCTGGAGACGGCTCTGGCCGAATGGAGTCTGGGTCGTGCCGCCGCCAGGCTGGGCGTGCCCCCGGCCCGTCTGCAGGTGCTCGTCGAAGATCTGCCTCTGGCGACTCCAGATTCGTCCTGGTCGGGCAAGGTACTCGATCTCGATGCCGAGTCCAGGTTCCTTGCCGGCGACCCCACGGCCCTGGTCAGCAATCTCTACCAGCGACTCCTGCCCAGACTCGTACGACACGACCTGGGCGTCTACCACACCCCTGCGGTCCTGGCTCGGTTCGTGGTGGACTTGGCACGACGCAAGCTTGCAGAGGTCACGCAAACGCCGGGGAGCCAGGGAAGGAAACGAGCAGCCCGCGACGCTGCATGCCGATACCGGTGGATGGATCCCTCCTGCGGGTTCGGCGTGTTTCCAGTGGTGCTCGCTGAACGATTGGGATCGGAATGGCCGGGCAGGGTGATGGGCAGAGATATCAGCCCCCTGGCCCTGGTCCAGTCCCGGGTTGCCCTCCTGGAGCTGTCGCGATGGCAGCTTGGGATGTCGGAAGATCGGGCTGTCGACGCGGTCATGGATGCTCTGCGTCTCGAAGACGTCCTGTTTCCCGAGACAGGAGAGCCCTTGGGGGGACAGGTGGATATCCTCGTGGGAAACCCTCCTTGGGTGACCTGGGACCGACTCGTTCCTTCATACCGGGAACGGGTCAAGGAACTGGTGGCCCATCGGCCCCATCTCTACGACAAGAGCGGATTCGAAATGCTCATGGGCGGGGCCACCGATGATATCTCCGCGCTCTTTACGGCCCTGGCCTCGGAGCGATTCCTGCGCAAGGGCGGCCTGGTGGCGATGCTTCTCAAACAGGCCCTCTTGACGAACGAGACCGGGTCCTGGTTTCGGGCGCTGGACGCCGCGGATCCCTCGGTGCGACTGAGCATGGTGCAGGTCGAGGACCTGTCGCGTTGCCGGGGCTTGTTCGGGAGAGGGGGGCAGCAAGCCATGGTCTTTATGGCTCGCAAGGGGGCGCCTGGGACCGAGTCCATCCCCGTGGGGCTCTGGCAACGACAGGGGCGGGATGTGACGCTTTCCCAGCGGGTGACGGCCCGAAGACGGGATCCGACGCTCCCAGGTTCCCCCTGGCGCTTGGATGGCCGACTCCCTGGAACGAGGGCAAGGGGAGAATCCACGGGAGAGCCCCTGGAAGAATCACTGAGCGAAGAAGGGGGCCGGTCATGGGCGGGATCGCGGGAACGGATCCCGGCCGAGGCAGCGGCTGGAGCATCGGCCGGGTCACGGGGGGGGCCAGGGCAGGGCGATGTTGCCCGTTGGACCTATGCCTCGCAGATCCACCACGGCCTCAAGCACGACGCCGAGGGGCTGTTCGTGTTTACTAAGATCGAAGTTTTGGAACCAGGCCTGGTGCGCGCATGGCCGAAGCAAGGCGGTGACCCGGTGATCCTGGAGACCGGACGGTTGTTTCGCTACGTCAAGCCCCGCCATGTCCAGGCCTGGCGTTTGCGTGGTTGGGAGTACGTCCTGGTGCCCCAGGAAAGGGCCGGGGCCCATGACGAGGGAGCGTTCGCCGCCACGTTTCCGGCGAGTCTCGCCTACCTGTCTTCTCACGCAGAGCGGCTGGCTGCGCGCCGGTCCCGGGTTTTCGACTCGGGGCCCTTCTACGGAATGTTCGGACTGGGCTCCTACACATGGGACCGGTATCGGATCCTGTGGAGCGGTCTGGGATATCGGCCCTTGTTTTGCCCGGCCCTGGCAGAGCCCGATCCCCTCCTCGGTGATGCGCTGCTTCTTCCGGACAGTGGCTGCTACAGCCTGTCGGTGGAGGACGAAATGGAACAGTGGTACCTGGTGGGATTGCTCAACAGTGGACCGGGGCGCAAGGCCATCGAAGCCGTGGCCCTGGGGTCGAAGCGCCCCTTGAGCAAGACGGCCATGTCCC
>CAZIJS010000354.1:0-3484 GCA_964539505.1 uncultured Myxococcales bacterium | reverse complement strand
TTCTGTTGCAGCACAGAACCGGTTCGTTCTGCTTGCGTCCTCGATATAGTGTCTGAACAGGCCCCGATGGTTGAAAATCACGATTTGTTCCTGAACAGACCCTCTCGACAATACGAAAAGGACCATTTTTCCAAGACCGGCTCACGAAGAAGCTGTCTCTTCTTCCCTCGTCACACAACGAATGCCCCCAGCCTCCATGGCCGCCACGCAGCGGTTGCAATGGTCACAATCCACTTTTCGGATATCACCCGCACGGAGCTTGTTGGGAAAATCCGGGTCGAAAATGAGCGCCCGGCCCAGGGCCAGAAACTCGAAGCCCGCTCTTGTGACACGAATCATGTCGTCGAGACTGGTGACCCCGCCCACGTACACCAGGGGAAGACGGACGGTGCTCCGCATGCGCTGTGCAGGACCGAGGAAAAACGTAGGTTCGTAAGGATAGGTCTGCACCAACATCCTTCCGAAGAGAGTCAGGCCCAGTTTCCGAACCATTCCCCGCTGGGTGGACACCATCTCACGGACCGGCACCTTGCCGCGCAGCATGAAAAAGGGCGTCTTGCTCACGTACCCGCCCGAGAGCACCAACCCCGAAACGCCATGGTCCTCCAGCGCCATGGCGACCCGGAGAGCACAGTCCAATTCCAATCCGCCGGAAAAACCGTCCATCATGTTTATCTTGGCCAGGACGGCCCGCCGGGAACCAATTTCCTCCAAAACAGCATCCACCACGGCCAGGGGCAAACGGAGCCTGTTTTCCAAACTTCCACCCCATTGGTCGGACCGCTTATTGGAATGGAGAGAAAGAAACTGGCTCAAGAGATATCCATGCCCCAGATGCAGTTCCACCGCATCGAAACCTGCCTGGCAGGCCATCTTCGCCGCCCTGCGAAAATCGTCGACCAACTGATGGATCTCGGCTTCGGTCATGGCCCTGCCCAGAGACATTCCATAGAGATTGAAGCCAGCCGAAGGGCCCAGCGGCCTTCCACCCGCCAACCGTTTGTCGGCAAACAGACCGGCATGGCCGAGTTGGATGGATGCAGCCGCCCCTTCGGAATGAACGGCATGGACGAGCCGGGCCAGGTCGTCTCGCACATCCTGGGACATCACGAGCTGATGGGCAAACGTACGGCCGTCGGGACGGACGGAGCAGTAGGCCACCGTGGTCATGCCAATGCCACCTGCCGCCAACCTGCGATGGTGCTCGATGAGATGGTCGGAGACCTGGCCGCCCTGGGTCATCCCCTCGAAGGCAGCGGTACGGATCAGGCGATTTCGAAGCGTCACCGGCCCCAGGCGTGCCTCCGAAAACAGGCGTCCAACGCCCTGGTCTGCCTCACTCGTCACCACTCTTCTCCGATTGACCGGAATGTTTTAGACAGGGCCCGGCCCGCACGAACCCCAGACGGGTGCCCATCCGGGAAAGACCGGCTGCGCCGAACGAGTCCGCCCGAAATCAGGCCAGGACCAGGTAGAGTACGTAAACGATTCCCGCCAGGGCCGCCATGGTAAAATAGGCTTCCTGGGCCAGAAAACGCCCCCTGGGCCGTCGCTGCTGCCTGAAAGGACCATATATGCCGCTTCGCACCATCATGATGGATCGATTGTTGCGCGACGGCTCGATGCGGGCAAATTTTTCGTCTTTTGGGACGGCGGATCATTCGTTCGGTTCCCTTTTGGGAACCCTGCCATGAGCCCCTCACCTGGAGCAATGGACGCCTCCATTTTCTGCTACACAGCCGGCGAACCCCAAGTCCCGACAATCCACGTCCATCCAGATTCCGTTGTGGCAAAGACGCGCCACCGTGCCACTGCATGTCTCCTGCCCATCCTCACAGAGAGCGTCCACCGCAACGCAGGCCCCGACCTGATCGTCACAAGCCACTTGGCCCGGCAAGGCTGCACAGTCAGTGAGTTTCTTGGCTCCATTTTCACACGTTTGGAGCACCTGACCATCACAGAGGGGGCGCGACGCACAGACCGATCCAGCATCCACGCAGTCTCCGCCCACACAAAGCTTGCCGTCCTGGGAGCAGTCCCGGACTCCCACGTACCCGGAATCGCACAGGAGCTTGAGATTTCCCCGGCACGTTGCTCCATCATCCTCCTGGTCGCAGGGGCCGTACCCACAGACTGGGACCTGGTCCCCCGACGGCAAGGTCGCCATGGAACATTGCTGCGCGGCCAGGCCGCAATCCAAACGATACAGCCTGCCATCGATGACATCGCATGTCACCTGGACATCTCCATCACAGAATCCATCGGTGACATCACTGCAGTGTGGAGGCTGCCCCCCCTCGCCGTAACAACGACGTACCTGGTCACAGTCCCCAGCCGCTCCTTCGACACAATCGAAAACATGCGCCCAAATCGCAGCCTGGCTTGCTCGAAAAGCACCGTCATACCTCGTATCGACACAGTGCTGCAGGTACGAATAGGAAAACACGCCGCAGGCATCACTGATCAAACAGCCCCGCATCGCGTCCAGCCTCGTCATGGTTTCAGCCTTCGCACCGCTGGGTTCATGCTTTTTACAACCGGACTGACTCCAGACAAGGGCCAAGACAAGGGCCGAAACAAACCCTAGCCTCGATTGTGCCATGGGGACATCGGGCTGGCAGGACCTGCGGACCGCCTGCCGTGTCAGCGGCGCGTCATCCTCGAAACGCTCTTCGATAGGCTGCATTCCCAGGCTTGCCATCTTCTCTCTCTCCGGGTAGGAAAACTTGCCGTGGGTCATGGCGGGCGTATCATGGAACGAGCGCTGTGGCAATCGTCCGGACGGGCATCGGCATTGGAGGCAACCATGCGACAGACAGCGGAACGTCGAGTGCGGCGTAGCGACGACTCATCGCACGCCGTGAGCTATTTCTTGGAATCAGCCAGACTGAAACTCGGATTTCAGGCTCTGGTCCTTGCCGGCCCCGAGGGCGACGTGGTGGCGGCTTCCGGCCGGGCCGTGGACCCTGCCGTTGCAGCCAAGGCAGCTCCGCGCATCTTCCGACAAGACGAAGATTTCCCTGGAGACGAACCAGACTCCTACTTCGTCGAGGTCCTTCCCGCGGCGGGAGGCAGCTACTATCTCATGGCCGTGGGCGGCCAATCGCCCCACAGCTTGAAAACGAGCGGCACCCTCACCGGGCTGCGGCGCATCCTCGACATCTGACAGCCCCCCTTCTTCCATGTACGTCAAAAAGCACATCCGGGTCGGCCCCCACCGCATCGCATACTACGATGAGGGACCGCGGCTCGATCACTCCCTGCTCTTCTTCCACGGGGTGCCCACGTCGGGATATCTCTGGCGCAAGGTCATCGATCGTCTCGCTCCCCACCATCGCTGCCTGGCCCCAGACATCCTTGGACTGGGCGACACTGTGGTGGGAACGGAAAATGACTATGCGGTGTCCGCTCAGGCCCGCGTCATGGCGGACCTGGTCGAGGCCCTCCACCTGGAACGGGTGGTGCTCGTGGGCCACGACGTGGG
>CAZIJS010000353.1:0-3496 GCA_964539505.1 uncultured Myxococcales bacterium | reverse complement strand
CAGGCCGGACTCCAGGGCGTTGCCCTGGTCGTCGGCAAAGGGGCCTGGAAACTGTTCTGTCTCCGAAACCGGATTGAAGACCCTGGCATAGCCACCGGCAGCCTGGACACCCAGAATGGAAACACGCCCTCCATCCCCCACGCAAGTGCCCAGGTGACAAGTCAGCTCGGGCATCTCCACCAGGGTCACGTCCGCCTGGAGGCTGCCCAGACCCTCCAGATGAAACGTCCGGATCCCGGGAGCATAGCCATCGGCATGCACCTTGACCACGAGCCTGGCCCCGACTTTGGCAGGCACCGAGAGGGAAAACCGCCCTTCCTGATCTGTCATCGTCGAAACCCGCTCACTGTCCGAAATGCTCCCGTTTCCGTCCCGGTCGCACCAGGCATCCACCGCCACGCCGTCACCCGGCTCGCTTTCCTGGTCCGTCCCTGTCCCGGACAACAGCGTCACCCTCCCTGTCAGGGTCACGGCATTTCCCTTGTTCTGGCCGCCTCCTCCCTGTGAGTCGTCGCCACAGGCGCTGATGAGAGCCACCGCCAAGACGAAAATCGTGCTTGTCCAGGCCATTTTGTTCGTCAGCATGGTTGCCGCCTCCTCTGTCTTCGGGCCGCCCGCTCCCCGGGGCAGTCACAGTTTCGATGCCTTGGATCGCCGATCCCACCAGTTCCGCCATCCTGGGTCCGACGACGCCGACTCTCCTGAATCGAACGAAGCCATCCATTTGGGATCCCACCAACCGAACCATCCTGGATCCGAAGATTCCTACCGCTCAGCCGAAAAAAATCTTCCCCCTCGAAGCAACATCTCCTTCCCCAATCATCTTCTCCGGGTTGCGATCCCACGATCCGAAAGGACTCGCGTAAAACTCCCCCTACCGGAACCGGGCTTCGTCGATGGTGACGCGGAAGAACTCGCCGTCCTTGTCGAAGTGATCCCCTGCCAGGTGCCAGCCCACGCGCAGGCGCGTGGGAATGCGGTAGCCCTCGAACCAACCCTCCTCTTCCACCAGGGCACCGAAGGGAACCAGGCCAAACTCGCCGCCATCCGGGTCGCCCCAACGTTCCATGCAGGCGGTCTGGAGCGCACCGTCGGGTCCGAACCGGTAGTCGATCTCGGCCTGATCTCCATGCGCCAGGAAAGATGCCCGAGCCTCGTTGCCCGACCCTGTCCAGGTGACTTCATCGCCGCAGAGAACCGAGGGCAGCCAAACGGACTCGATGTTGATCCGGCCGGCAGTGGACCGGGTGATGTCCGGGCCGGCCTGGTCCACGATGGGCAGCAGACCCAGCAGCTTCCATCGCATGGAACCCTGCCCCTCCACGAAATAGTCACCGCCCAAAATGGGCATGCCCATCATCCAGACCCGGGCCCGCCAGATCATGCCCTGGTTCCAGGAGATGACCTGCTCGGCCTTGAACCTGCGCCAGGCCTTGATCTTGATCTCGCCGTGCATGCGCAGCCGGACCGCCGAAGCCAGGGGGGTTCCCGGCTGGATGGAATGCTCGAAATAGGCACGCACGCAGTCTGGAAGATCGGCGAGTCCGTCCGGGTCGAAGGATCTGGTCGAAGGCTGTGACCCGACGCGAGTCTCCGATGCGAGCCGGGGATCTGATGCGACTGGAGACTGTGACAGAGTCTCTCCTGGCTGTCCCTGGCCTCGCTCTGCCTGGTCTGTCTGTCCATGGCCCGTCTGGCCCTGGCCTGTCTGTCCCTCTCCTGTCTGGACCCGGCTTGTCTGGCCCGTCCGCCCCTGGCCCTCGCTGGTCTGGGCCTGGCCTCCCTGTGCCCGGTCTCGCCCTCCCTGGTCTGTCTGTTCATGGCCTTGGCCTGCCTGCTCCTGGCCCTTCTCTCCTTGGCCCGCCTGGCTCCAGAGTTGGTCCAGTGTCCAACGCTCACTTCCACGATTCCGGCCTCGATCTGGCATGTCACCTCCTGGATTCACGGCACGCTCGATACAACGTGCCTGATGGTCACAACCGGCTCAAAATCGATAACCCACCGAGGCCCTGGCCGCCAGGCCCAGGGGAGGACTGCGGGACAGAGTCTGGTTGGCCACGTATGCGTAGACGAAAGACAGGTTCACGCGGAGTTCGAAGCCCAGGATGTGAAACAGAGAACTGGGCCCCGCCAGGAACCGAGCGCCCCCCTCTGCTTCGTCAGGATCCCAGAGGCCCTCGATGTCCTCTGCCCCCAGCTCGAACCCCTGGGCGAACCAACGGGTCACCGGGACCATGGCCGAAGCGGCAAACATCACGTCCGCCTCGTCGCGCTTTCCGGTCAAGGGCACCTCGATCACCGCAGAGGCCGCGGTCCAGACCCGGCCGAACCGCCTGGCGGTGCCCAGGAGGAAACGGAGCACGTGGTCGCCCCGGTAGTCGAGGCGATAGCCGCCCCCCAGGTGCAAATCCAGGCCGAAGCGTTCCTGGCGCAGGACGCGGCCCAGGAGCATGGCCGAGGCGCCGGGCCTGGCCAGGCTGTCTGGCGACATGAGCAGGCCCACCTGGCCGTCGAGGGTCAGAAAAGAAGCCAGGTTCCATCGGGCCCGGACGCCCTGTTCCAGGCCCTTGGCACCGAAGAACCTGGTGTCTCTCGTGCCATAACCGATTTCATACGACAGGCCCACCTGGTTTCGGCGGCCGCCGGCAAGGCGCTGGAAAACGAACCGGTCGTCTGGCAAGGAGGAAAGGCCGTCTGTTCCATGACTGGAGGCAGCGCCGTCTCTGTCTGCCCCGGTGCCCCTGTCACCCTGCCCGCCTCGGTCGTCCTCCAGCGCACTCTCTCCTCCTGCCCTGCTGTCGTCCTCCAGGCCCCTGCCTCCTTCTGCCCACCTGCTGGCCTCCAGCGCCCTGTCGCCACCCGCCCCGTTGTCGTCCTCCAGACCCCTGCCTCCCCATCCCCCGCTGCTGGCCTCCAGGCCCCTGCCTCCCCATCCCCCGCTGCTGGCCTCCAGTGCCCTGTCGCCTTCCAGTCCGGGGCCAATGTCCGGCTGGGCCGGCCGCGACTCCCGGGCCATGACCAGAGGGCCGTCGAGCGAGAAAGACAAACATCCCAACACCATGGTGAGAGCGGTCCAGGGAAATCTCGTCATGGCACCAGTCCTCCTGCTGCTTCTCTGCCCGTTCGTCGGCGCGCTTCTTTGTGCGCTTCTCTGCGCGCATCTCTTCTCTTTCATCCTCGTTCCCCCCTCATTTCTCTTTCTGCACAGCACGGCCCGTTCCTCCCAGTGCTCGCGCTCCTGCTTTTTCCTCCCATCGGCGCCCCTGGGGGCAGCGGGGCCCTCCTGACCCTGGTCGGGCCGGGGCGGAGAGGAGTCTTCGAGGAAGAGGGCCTGGATCGACTCCTCGAATGGGCCGACCTGGGCTCACTGGGAAGGTGGACTGTCCAGGAGACTGGCCGGGAAGCACAGGTCCTGAGACGGTTTCGAAATGTCTGGTGTTTGCGCACTGGTCCATGCCTTGGTGGAACGGCTCTGTCTGCCCTCCGGAGGCGCTCT
>CAZIJS010000352.1:0-3521 GCA_964539505.1 uncultured Myxococcales bacterium | reverse complement strand
CACGGGTTCCACTTTCCAGTTTGGAGATTTCGAATCCGGTTGGGCAGACACCCTCTCCTGGTACCGCAACCATGGCTGGCTTCCCTGGCCGCAGTCCTCTCCAGGCGTGGGTCCTGGTTCAGCAGATGTCCGGAAAGGAGCGGCATCATGAGGTTGACATTTCGAGAAACCATGTCGGGTTGGGTGGAAACTCCCGACGGCCACAAGAGTTTTTCATTTTCGATAGAGGCTGCGAGTCCCAGGGCCAGGGCCATCGCCGGATGGTCGCCCATGGGCCTGCAGGGCAGGGCATCGCTGGATGGTGTGGTGGAGGAGGCGGAGATCCTTCCCGGCGCCTTTCTCTGGGTGGGGCTTCCGTTCCACCGGGTGCTGCGATACCACCTTTCGTTCCGCGACCCACAGGGTAGGCTCTGGCGTTTTCACGGCACCAAGGATGTACGCCTCACCAGCCCCTTGCGCAGCATGACCACCCTCCGGGGACTCTTGTTCCGAAACGGCGTGCCCTATGGAAAGGCCGAACTCAAGTTCCGTTTGGAAACCCTCCCGGCATTCCTCCGATCGTTTCGCGTGACGCTCGGGAATCGCAGCGATCGCAAGCACTTGCGAAGGGGCGCTCAGGATGGGTTGGGAGCCGGCAAACCTCGTCCCACAGAGGCGACTCGTCAGTAAAATCCCCAGAAAAAGGCACCGCAATAGTCCCTTTGATATCCCGCCGGCGGCGCTTCGCCATTTTGAATGGTCAGGTGGTCACCCACGGCGCCACCGTTCCAGTACCGGCAATGCTGGTTGGTGGGCAATCCAGCAGCGTCCCAGGCAGACACCCCGGCATATCCCAGGATCTCCGCTCCCTGGTACCCTGAAGAATCGCCCTCGTTGGGCTGGCCGGTGGTCATGTGGTCTCCATTTACGGGACTGTAGCGTTGGTAGAGCGGGGCTGTTCCGGGAACTGGATTGGCATACAGATAAAATCCATGGTTTTCTAACTGGTATCCGGGGTCTGGCTGGGTGGTTTCCCGCTTGAACATGTGGTCCATGGTCGAAGCATTGTAGAACCGGTAGACGTGAACCATGCATGCCATGGTGTCGATCACCCCGTCGCAGTCATCGTCTCTCGCGTTGCAGGTCTCTGCAGGCGGCACACAGGCGTTCCACCGGCAGCCCCCCGAGCAGGACTGCCGTCCCTGGCTGTTGCAGGCGGTCTGGCAATTGCGGTCCGGGTCTCCATCGCATTCTTCACCCAGCCCGGATTGCACCGTGCCGTCGCCGCAATACTCCCGGACGCAGCTTGCAGAGCAGCCGTCCCCGCTGGCGGTGTTGCCGTCGTCACATTCTTCATGGCCAGACCAGATGAACCCATCACCGCAGACCGCGTTCTTGCAATTCCCAGGGCAGGCATCGGTGTCACTCACGTTCCCGTCGTCGCATTCCTCACCGAGCCCCTCCTGGACGACCCCATCGCCGCAGTATTCGCGAACGCAGCTCGCTGAGCAACCGTCTCCGCTGGCGGTGTTGCCGTCGTCACATTCCTCTCCTGCGTCCAGACGGCCGTCACCGCAACCGGGAAGGATGCATCCGCTGGTGTCGAAAAGACAGGCAGCGCTGCATCTCAGGTTCCCTCCCGAAAAGCCACCATCGACGGTGAGACAGGTGTTCCCTCCGAGGTTGTCTCCATCGCATTCCTCGCCGGGATCCAAGGTGCCGTTCCCGCACAAGGACGTGCAGACACTGGGCTGTCCTTCACAATCCCACCCTTCTTCGACGAGGCATCCAGAACTGCATCCGTCCCCGTCCAGCCGGTTGCCGTCGTCGCATTCCTCGCCCTCGTCGATGGTCGAGTCGCCACAGTTCGTTGCAGCGGCGTCGTCTGACGCGGCCTGACCGTCCGAGGCATCGGCCTGGGATGCGTCACCCCAGGATGCGTCGAGATCCAGGAGTCTGCGGCCCGAACTCCTCGCACAACCGAGGAGAATGCCCGGCAGCAGGAAGGCCAGGACCAGGGCGGAAAAACCGACATCGAGACGACCTTGTCTCGTCATGGGATCCATTTTCTTTTCTCCAACACAAGATACCATCACATCCAACACAGAATGGACACGAAATCATACTACGCAAAACCTGGCGCCCATGCAAAGTCTCCTTCAATCGTAAAGCCAGTCAGTCAACCCGATACTGCTCGGTCCTGCGATCCGCCAGGACGTGGTTTCTCGAGGTGATGGCCTTGTCGTCTGCTCTTGCGGGATCGATCTCCGCCGAGAACAGACCTGTCCGGCCCTGCGGAGCGTCGAGCAACACTGTGCCGTCTGGGCCCACCAGGCGGCTTTTGCCCGAAAACACGAGGCGTTCGCCATCCAACCGTTCCTCGATGCCCACGCGGTTGGCCGTGGCCACGAAAACCCGGTTTTCCAGGGCCCTGGTGACCATGGCGTCCTGGCAATAGGGAAGCACCAGATTGGCGGGATGCACAATGACCTGCGCCCCGGCCAGTGCCAGACTCCGGGCAGCCTCGGGAAAGAGCCAGTCGAAGCAAATCATCAACCCCACGACGACACCACGATATTCGAATACGGGAAACCCCATGTCACCTGGTGTGAACAGCTCTTTCTCGCGATCGAAGAGGTGGACCTTTCGATAGATTCCCAGCAGACCGGAGGCATCCACGAGCACCGCCGAATTGTAGAAACGGCCTTGGTCGACTTCAGCGAAGCCGGCAACCAACGCACCGCCGGTTTGCCTGGCCATGGAACGCAGGGCCCGGACCTGGCGACCGTCCCTGGATTCTGCGAGACCTCCGAGTTCTTCCGCGTCTCGAAACTGATACCCGGTGAAGGCCAATTCGGGCAAGATACACAAATCCGCTCGACAGTCCGCCAATACGTCGCTGACCACCTGGAGGTTTCCCTCCAGATCACCGAAGATCGGCTCTGTCTGAACCAAGGCGATTTTCATGATGCACTCTACCTCTGTTTGTGCGTGTTGCCTCACCAAACGCCAGATGCGCTGGTGATAGCATATCTCTGAAAAGAAAGGAGGCACGATCGCCTGGAGGCATCGGGCAACGAGACTTGGGAATTGACATCGAAAGCGCGTTGTGATAGCAAGCGCCAGACTTTGGATAAACGATCACGAAGGCCTGCGTGGCTTCGTATCAGCCAACGTAGCTCAGTTGGTAGAGCGACTGATTCGTAATCAGTAGGTCACCGGTTCAAGTCCGGTCGTTGGCTCCGTCGCGTCACCACTGCCGCTCCGCGGCGGTTCAGCCTTCAGGAGGCACCATGCTCGGCATGGGTTACATCCAGGGACGCAGAAACCAACAAAAGAGCAGGGCGCAGTATTGCATGGACGAAAAGAACATCTTTCCTGCGCCTTCGGTGATGCGGCCCGGGGTTTTTCCGCCGACTCGTCCCAGTTTTGCTCAGTCTGACGATTTTCGCTGATCTTCGCTCAGGAGGAACGAATGATAGAAATTCGGATTCACGGTCGCGGCGGTCAGGGAGGGGTCATCGCCTCCAAAATTCTGGCTG
>CAZIJS010000351.1:0-3525 GCA_964539505.1 uncultured Myxococcales bacterium | reverse complement strand
TCATGATGTATGCGGGCGTTCGGGACGTTCGGGTGCTCAATGGGAGCATCACCGCATGGGAAGAGTCCGGGCGCCCCTTGACCACAGAGCCCACCGAGCCAAAGCCGGCCCCTGCCTTCGGCGTCGAGATCCCTGCGAGGCCCGAACTTTTCATCGACACCCCGGAAGCCAAGGGCGTCCTGGCCGACCGCGATGCCAACCTGGTGAGTGTGCGAAGCTGGGACGAATTCCTGGGAAAGGTCTCCGGATACAATTACATCGCCAAGACGGGCCGCATCCCCGGGGCTGTGTTTGGGAACTGCGGAAGCGATGCCTATCACATGGAAAACTACCGGAACCTGGACCACACCACCCGAGAATGGCACGAAGTGGAGGCCATGTGGAAAGAAGCAGGCATCACGCGAGACAAGTACAACGCTTATTACTGCGGCACCGGCTGGCGGGCCAGTGAGGCCTGGCTCAACGCATTTCTCATGGGCTGGGATCATATCGCGGTCTACGACGGAGGCTGGTACGAATGGTCGGCGGACCCTGAGAATCCCACGGAAACGGGACAGCCATGAATCCAGAGTTCACACACAAGGAAGTCGCAGTGTCCCACAGCGCACCGGAGCGAGGAGACGCCAAAGAAAATGCGGCCCATGACATCCTGGCCGGCTTGTCGGCCCGGCCCAGGTCCATCCCGAGCAAGTATTTTTACGACGCAAGGGGCTCGCAGCTCTTCGAGCAGATTACGGCACTCGAAGCCTATTACCCGAGCCGCACCGAAAAGGCGATCCTGCGGGCCCATGCCGACGAAATCATGACGAGCGGCCGATTCCAGTCCATCGTGGAATTGGGTAGTGGAGATTGCTCGAAGATTTCCATCCTGCTCGAGTCTGCGGTGCGGCAAAAAGCCAGATTGCATTACATTCCCGTGGACGTGAGCACATCCGCCATCCAAGACTCCTGTCGCCTCATCGCAGCCCGCTTCCCAGACGTCACCACGGATCCGCTGGTGGGAGACTTCATGGAGGCACTCGACTGGATCGATGCCCCTACTCCCCGGCTCGTCTGCTTCTTCGGAAGCACCATAGGGAATCTGACCAGGCCCCAGGCCGATGATTTCCTGGCCCGCATCGGCACCGCCTTGCGTCCCAGCGAACATTTCTTGCTGGGCCTGGACATGGTCAAGGATCCAAAGACACTCGAACAGGCCTACAATGACAGCGAAGGCGTGACCGAAGCATTCAACAAGAACATCCTGGTCGTCGCCAACCACCTGGCCGGCACCAATTTCGACCCGGACAAGTTTTCACACCGCGCCTTCTTCGACGAGGACGAAGCACGCGTCGAGATGCAGCTCACGGCGGATGAAGACATGGTCATCACCGCACCCGGTCTGTCGTCCCCCCTGTTTCTGGCCCGGGGTGAAACCATCCACACAGAGTACTCCCACAAGTTCACCCAGGCCCACATCAAAGGATTCGCCGCCAGGGGCGGTCTCGATCTCCGCAGGGCGTACAGCGACACCAACGGATGGTTCACTGTGGCAGACTATGCCAAACCCGGTCCAAGCTGACCCTCTCGGTGAGGTCGCCGTTCGTGACGGTGCCGCCCCCCGGAATGGAATGTTTGGGCCAGGCTGCTTGGCGAAAATGCATTTCGGACCATATTCGATTGACGAGAGCAGCTTTCGCGCCTAGATCGAAATGACATGCAAACTGCTGCGGTCCAGGCGAGGCTGTGCATGGGACCGGGCGCGGCCGAAACGCCGACACACCGCCGTCGGGTTCTCCATCGGAGCCCGGGGAGGTTGTGGATGCGGTGTCCCGCTGGACCAAAGGAGGTTGGACAGGATGTGTCTGGCAGTACCCATGGAAATCATCGAAATGAGCGATGAACTGGCCATCGTGGAAGTGGCGGGTGTCCGGCGTCAAGTGAACGTGGAACTCGTCCTCGAACCCAAGGTAGGCGACTTCGTGATCGTTCATGCCGGCTATGCCATCGAGAAACTGAGTGCAGACGAGGCCATGGAGACCCTGGACCTCCTGCGTCAGGTGGCGGAGTTGGATCCGAGCCTCACGAGCCCGGAGGTCGAGTCGTGACCAGCCCCAGCGACGAACAAAGAGCGACTGTGGTCGATGCGCCGGCCCATGACGTCAGAGAGCAGATCAGCGAACTCGCCGAGACACTTGCAAAGCTGGCCCCCAAAGAACCTGTCACGTTCATGGAAGTCTGCGGCACCCACACCATGGCGGTGCGCAGAAACGGCCTGCCATCCCTGTTTCCCGAAACGGTCCGTCTCATCTCCGGGCCGGGCTGCCCGGTCTGCGTCACTCCGGTGGGCTACGTGGACCATGCCCTGGCCCTGGCCGAACAGCCAGATGTCACGATCACCACGTTCGGAGATCTCATTCGTGTTCCCGGCTCATTCAGCTCCCTCGAACGAGCAAGGGCCCAGGGCGCCTCGGTGGAAGTAGTCTACTCACCACTCGATGCGCTGGCCCTGGCCAGGAGAAGACCCGACCGGCAGGTGGTGTTTCTGGGCGTGGGCTTCGAAACCACGGCTCCCACCGCTGCAGCAGCCATCCGACAGGCCGCCAAAGAGGGTCTGGAGAACTTCTCCGTGCTGGGCGCCCACAAAGTGATCCCGCCGGCCATGGAACTGCTGGCATCGGCGCCGGACCTGGCACTGGACGGTTTTCTCTGTCCCGGTCACGTGAGCACCATCATCGGCACCGAGGCCTACCGGCCCATCGCCGAAGACTTCGGCCTGCCATGCGTGGTGGCGGGCTTCGAGCCGCTGGACGTGATGCAAGGACTGGTCATGCTCACGGCCCAGGTCCGGTCGGGCCGGAGCGACGTGGAAAACCAATACCGCTCAGTGGTCCGCCCCGAGGGCAATCCCAGGGCCATGGCGGTCATCGAGGAACTCTTCGAGCCCGAAGATACGACATGGCGCGGGCTGGGCACCATCCCTGCTTCCGGCCTGAAAATCCGCGAAGAATTCGCCCATTACGATGCCGCGCGCCGGTTCCAGGTGGATCTGCCCCAACCAGTCGAGCCCAAGGGCTGTCTGTGCGGGGAAATTCTCAAGGGCACCAGGCAGCCGGCCGACTGCCCCCTGTTCGGCTCTCGCTGCACCCCGAGAAATCCCGTGGGTGCCTGCATGGTTTCTTCCGAGGGTACTTGTGCGGCCCATTATCGATACCAGATGGTGGAAAACTCCTGACGGATGTCGCTGCGGCCCATGGTGCCCGCTCAGCGCCTCGTGCAGAGGAGAAGGCGCCTAGCCGGCGGCTTCGAGTGCGTACCTTCCGCCGGGCCGAAGGCAGGTCTTCTTTTTCTACTGACGGGAGCATGAACGGAAGAATTGATTTTCGACAAAAAGCGGCGACCCTTAGAGTTGACGCAGCGCCCTTGGAGTGCTTTGACTTTCACTCGACGAAAAATCGGGAGCAAAACCATGGACGAAAGTATTCGACAGATCCTCCTGGCCCATGGGGGCGGAGGCAGCCTCACGCACGAACTCATCGAAGAAGT
>CAZIJS010000350.1:0-3535 GCA_964539505.1 uncultured Myxococcales bacterium | reverse complement strand
GCCTGGTTCGACCAACTGGGCCTGGTTCGACCAACTGGGGCCCATGGGTTGGACCACCTGGCTTGGCCGGCGCCTTGGCACTTGTAGCAATTCTGACACGATCCCAGTCCTGGTCATCAAAAAACTGACACCATAGTCCCAAAGTTCACGAAACGAAGCGGCCTTGCGACACGAATTCCTGGATCGATGATTGCATATCCTCCACAGTGATCGAGGTGACCATCATGAGAACCAGGACCACACAATCAGCCCAAAGAAGATTTCCAGCAAGGCGTCTGCGCCTGGGGCTGTTTGGCCTCTCGGGCCTGTCGCGTCTGTTGGTCCTGTCTGGCCTCTTGGTCCTGCCGAGTCTCCTGATCTTGTCCATGCCCCTGGCCCAGGCCTGGGCCGGCCCAAGCCCGAAGCACCTCTGCAACCAGGCCCTGCGGACCAGACGCATCGCCCGATCCCTGCAGCGAGAACGGGCCCAGCGCCTGGATTGGCTGGCCAGGCTGCGCTCACTGGCAACGTCTCTCCAGAATCAAGACGCGGGGCCGGCGCGAAACTTCAGGCTCCGGGCCGTGCTGGCCGAGGCCAGAGAAGTGGCCCAGCGTCTCAAGGAACTCGACAAGGAACGGCGGCATCTCCTGGCCAAAGCCAAGAATCTGCTGGCGGCCATGGCTCGAACCGCCAAGGGACTGGCTGCCAAGCCCCAAGGGGAACTCCAATCCTGCATGGCCGGCCTGCGCTCCATCCTGCCCAGACCCAAAACCAGCACAGGGCACCTGGCGCAGGTCGTGATCCGGCCCGACGACGGGCCTGCGGAACTGGAACGCAAAGCAGACCTCCTGGCCGACTCGGCCGACAAGCTGGAGCGGCGCATGCGCAGACTGCGACGGGCCATCCGACGAACCGAACGCCAGGTTGCCCTGCAGGCTGCCGCCGGCAGGGCCCAACGAGGAGGTAGCCTCTTGACGGGCCAGCGAAGACGCTCCATCGCTACAGTCACGCCCGCCGCCAGGGTCCAAGGGACGACGAACCCGACCCGGGAAAACGGCCGCAGTCCCACAGTGGGTGGCACAGACCATAATGACCAACCCAATGAGTATGGAACGCTGGCAACCAACGGACCGGTTTCATCTTCCCAGCGGCACACGAACCCTGAAGGACTCACTCAAAGCTGGAACAGCGTGCTCAGCGCTGTCCGCGACCTGATGGGTCCCGCCCAGGCCGATGCCCTGGCAGGACAGGCAGCATCCCCGGATCCCGCAGTCCGCCTGGCAGCCCTGCGTCGGGCGGTCAAACTGCTTGGAGAAAATCGACGCAGGCTGCAACGAAGAGCACGAAGACTCAGGGCCCAGGCACGAAGGCTCACCGGCCCCAGACCGGGGCCAGGATCGCGACGTCGCCCCAGACAGAGACATCCATAAAAAGCAAAAACATCAAGGTCCAGGCCATGACAAACCCTCTCGGTCGAGGGAAGGGGAAAGTCCCAGTCTTTGCACAATCTCCTGGTGGATCAGGACGCCAGGACCAAGAAGACCTCGCTGTGCTGCGGTCACCGAGACACAATCCATCGATCACAACGAAGCTGCACTCACCTCAAAGGTGACCACCAGATATCGTCAGTCTTTGTCATTCCACCCAAGTCGACCCCCACAAATTGCAGGTCGTTGAATTTCCAGAGTTTCCATCTTGCGAGTCGATACCATTCAGCCTTTTGCCGCATAGTCACGGCATGGATGGAGAGCCACGAACCGGTGCCTCTCGCATTCATTTTCGCGCATTCGCTGCCTGACGCCAATCCCCCAACCATCGACCGATCCACTTGGGGTCCCACTTGGGGTGCAACGAAAGGGAACAATCAGTCGGTCACGCGGGTAGGGCTTCCGGAAAGCGTGACAATGCCGGCAGACAGTCCGAAATCCAGGTTGGAAATCTCGATTTTTCCCTTCAGACCGATGAGGTCCAAGGGAATCGACACCATGGGAATCATGGCCGACATTTTGAGCATCCTGGGAAGCATATTCTGAATCAAGGGCTCGACGTAGGCTTCGATGGCCTCCGGGTCGATCCCGGCGAGACTCACCCGGTCGATGTCCACGTATACGTCTTGCATCGATACGACGAGTTCGTAACCGGTGCGACCCGGGCGGACCTGCACCTGCACATCGGCAGCAGCATAGGCCGTGGCATTGATCTCTCCGAGCTGACTCGAAAGATAGAGATCCACCTGGATGTCTCCCACCGACAGGGTGAGTCCATCGGAACCAGCCTGCGCCACTGGTGGCAACAAGCCGTTGATGGCCACCTCGGCGGACCAAGGCTGAAACGGCATGTCCTGGAGTGGAGGAAGATAGGGCGCGGCATCGAAGCTGCGGGAAAAGGCTCCGCCCTTCCACATGGCCCAGAGGATCTGGTTGACGGACTGGATGTCCGTGCTCAGCCCCAGATCGGCACGAACGATCCCCGGATCGGCGACCAGGTCGCCTAGAACCGGGACACCGGGCAATTCGGGAACGCCCCAGCCCTGGCCGGCATCGGCCCGAACGGTCATCCCCAGGCTCAACCCGCTGTTGTCCGTTGTGATCGATGTAATGCCGTACGACCAGCGCAGGGGTTCCACCGTGCCGAACAAGTCCTGGTAGCCAGGCACCTCGTGCTCGCCGGCCACACCGTCGAGGTATCCGGCAATGAGGTCGGGCACGTTCTCACGCAGTGCCTTGACCACTGCGTCATGCACGTCCTCGCCCACGTCTCCGGCCAGAAAATCCGGGGCCCAATCCAGGTCGATGTCCCAGTCGCCGACGTCTACGTTCACATCCAACACCTCGACCCTCGCGGCGCCGTTTCGGATGGAGACTCGATACCGGGCGGACATGTCGATCCAGTCCACGGTGAGGGTGTAGTCGTGCGTCCCGCCAAGAAAATGAGCCCAACCAGTCACTGTCGTTCGGGTACCTACCCTGGCACTCAAAGCCACCACGCCACCAGAAGAGACTGCCATGTGCCCGGTGACCTTGCCCAGATCGATTCGCTGGACATCCACAGTCGAGGAATCGGATACGGAAGTGGGATGCGGCAGCAGACTTGCGAGCTGGAGGGGCTGCTCACCCAGACTCGCGTTTCCGTTCAGCAGTTCTGCCACCAGTGACATCACCAGGTCCATGGCTGCAGGCCCCATGCGCAGGTTGGCAGACAGGGCCGCTTCCCGATCCAGGTACTTGGATGCCAGAAGAAAGGACTGCAGTGACCTGAACTTGTTGCCCATGCTGTCCCTGGTGACCAGTTCGAGACGGTTGATGCCCCGGCGGCCCGTGACGTGGGTCTCGAACCGGCCCTGGGAATCCACCTGGATCCATTCCCCGTTGACTTGAAGGGTGTGGAGTTGGTCCAGGCTGTCTTCCACGTGGCCGATGACCGTCACCCTGGTTCCATCCGCGCCCAGGAGGGCCGCGCCCCTGGCAGGCTGGTCCACCACCACCCTGCAGCCGGCCTCGTCCACCCGGAGCCTGGCCTGGTCACTGCGGCCGGATGCGTTGTTGACCACCGTAAT
>CAZIJS010000349.1:0-3553 GCA_964539505.1 uncultured Myxococcales bacterium | reverse complement strand
AGACCATTCGAAGCTCAGGCCGTCCGAGGATATCCTCGTGCGAGAGGCTGGTCGTTCGAGGATCTCCTCGCTGGATTGTCGGGTCGCTCGATGGTCGGGGCGTTTGGGGGTCGAGGCGTCTCAGACTCAGGTCGGTGGAAGATCAGTTCCTGCCGGCTGGCTCGGGAGGCATGGGCACCGCCTCGATGGCCAGGCGCAGGTTGCAACGCAGGCAGCGATCCGCCTCGGCAACAGCCGCTTCCTCGCTGTAGGGCAACTCCACCTCAGAGAAATCTTTGCGCCGCTGATCCGCGGGCAGATGCTCCACATGGATCCTGGACCTGGCGGCAAAGCCTTCTTCGCGGCCCAACACCGGGCTGAGTTTTTCGTGGTCACAGAGGACCTGCGCCACCGAGCCCTCGCCGCCCAGGTACCTGTCGATGGACCTGGCAGCCACCCGGCCCGCCTGGATCGCCTCGATGACCGTGGCAGGACCTGTCACGATGTCGCCGCCGGCAAACACGCCTGGGCGATCCGTGGCCAGGGTCTCTTCGTCCACCTGGATCCAGCCGCGCTTCGACCGGCCCACCTTGGACGTTTCGGGCACCGCCGGCTTCTGGCCGATGGCCATGTAGAGGCGGTCGGCTTCCAGGATGTGCTCCGAGCCCTCGATGGGCACAGGGCGCCTTCGCCCCGAGGCGTCGGGTTCGCCCAGTTCCATGCGCACACACTCGATGTCGAGGTGCTCGGGCGTTGCCTTGACCTCCACGGGGTTGACCAGGTAGCGGATGTCGACGCCCTCGGCCAGGCAGGCTTCGATTTCCTCTTCGAAGGCCGGCATCTCGGCCCTGGTGCGCCGGTAGACCATGATGACCTGCTCGGCGCCCAGCCGAAGGGCGGTCCTGGCCACGTCCACGGCCACGTTTCCGCCTCCCACCACCACGACCTTGCGGCCCACGTCCAGGTCCTCGCCCAGACTGAAGGACCTGAGCAGGGTCAGGCCGTCGACCACGCGCGGGTCCTCTTCACCGGCAATGCCCATTTTCGATCCCTTGGCAGCGCCGTAGGCCACGAACACCGCGTCGTAACCCTGGGCCAGCGCGTCCTCTTCGGACAGGTACCCGGCGTTGCAGCGGATCTCCACCCCGAGCTTTTCGATATAACCGATTTCCTTGTCGAGCACGTCTTCGGGCAGACGGTATTTCGGGATGGCGTAGCGCAGCATGCCGCCGGCCTTGGGCAGGGCCTCGAAGATGGTCACCGCATGGCCGGCCAGGCGGAGGAACCATGCCGCGGTCAGGCCCGCCGGCCCGCCTCCCAGCACCGCGACTTTCTTGCCCGTATCGGGCTTGCGGTCCAGCCGGTCCCACCAGCGCCCGTCGTCCAGGGTGCCCACGTACTTCTTGAGGTCGCGGATGGCCACCGACTCGTTGATCCCGGATCTGCGGCAGCCTGTCTCGCAGGGATGGGGACAGACGCAACCCAGCGTGTGCGGGAAGGGCACGGTCTCGCGGATCACGGCCAGGGACTCGTGGAACTTGCCCTCGGCGATGAGCCGCACGTAGAGAGGCACGTCGATGCCCGCCGGACAGGTGGTCTGGCAGGGCACCACGACCTTTTCTTTCTCTGTGGGTGGATCGAACTTGATCACGTTCGACTTGGGCACGGGCAAGGGGGCCTTGTCGTGGAACGCGCCCGTGGGACAGACCTCCACGCAGGCCGTGCAGAACTTGCAGCCCGCGTCCACCAGCGGCCGGTCGAACACCGTGGCCACCCTGCCGCCGATGCCCCGGTCCGCGAACCCGATGGTGCCGATCTCGCGCAGCTCCTCGCAGGCCCGGATGCAGCGTCCGCACAGGATGCACTCGTTGAGGTCGCGCACGAAGAGCGGGTCGGAGTCGTAGACCGGCCGCTCCATGCGCCGGGGCTCCACCTTGGGAAACTCCTTGACCCCCACGAACCTCCGCACCGCCGCGAGCTGCGACGATTCGTCACCGGATTCGCCCAGCTCGCTGTCCAGCAGCCACATGATGTTGCGGCGGTATCTCTGCAGCTTGTCGGAGTCGGTCTTGACGGCCATGCCCTCCGACACCTTGGTGGTGCAGGCAGTGGGCAGGCCTCGCATGCCCTCGATCTCCACGATACACATGCGACAGGCGCCAACGTCCCGCAGGTTGGGGTGCCAGCACAGGTTCGGGATGTAGTGGCCCGATTCCAGCGCTGCTTCGAGCACCGTCTTGGTTTCTTCCGTTTGAACCTTTTGTCCGTCGATTGTGATCGTAATCATCGGATTGCCATGAAATCACAAGCGTTGATACAGGATTTACACTTCGTGCACTTGTCGAGATCGATGCGCGCCACCTGGCCGCGCTCCCACTCGATGGCCCCAACCGGGCAGGCCTTGAAGCAGAGCCCGCACTTGGTGCACTTTTCCTCGATCACCACGAACTCGATGAGGTCGGTGCAGGCCGTGGCCCGGCAGAATTTCTTGTGGATGTGTTCCTCGTACTCCTCGCGGAAGTACTTGATGGTGGTGAGCACCGGGTTGGGGGCTGTCTGGCCCAGTCCGCAGAGCGACGTGCTCTTGACCGTCTCGGCCATGTCCTCCAAAAAGTCGATGTGCTCGGGCTGGCCGCGGCCGGCTGCGATGTCTTCGAGCACTTCCAGCATGCGCTTGAGACCCACCCGACAGGGCGTGCATTGGCCGCAGGACTCGTCTACCGTAAACTCCAGGAAATAGCGGGCCACGTCCACCATGCAGCTCTTCTCATCCATGATGATGAGGCCGCCAGATCCCATGATGGCGCCGGTCTTGGCCAGCGACTCGTAGTCGATGGGCGTGTCCCAGAGTTCCTGGGGCAGGCACCCTCCCGAGGGGCCGCCAATCTGCACGGCCTTGCCCGGCACCTTCTTCTTGGCCATGCCGCCGCCGGGCCCATCCACCAGCTCGCGGATGGTCATGCCCATGGGCACTTCCACCAGGCCCGTGTTCTTCACCTTGCCCGCCAGGGCGAACACCTTGGTGCCCTTGCTCTTCTCGGTGCCGATGGCCGAAAACCAGTCGGCCCCTTTCAAGATGATGTGGCGGACGTTGGCCAGGGTCTCGACGTTGTTGATGTTGGTGGGATGCCCCCAAAGCCCGCTCTGGGCCGGGAACGGCGGCCTGGGCCTGGGCATGCCGCGCTTGCCCTCGATGGAGGCCATGAGCGCGGTCTCCTCGCCGCAGACGAACGCCCCGGCACCCTGGACCACGTTGATCTTGAAGGAAAACCCGCTGCCGCGGATGTCGTCTCCCAGCCAGCCCCGCTCCTCGGCTTGCCGGATGGCGATATCGAGGCGCTTGAGGGCCAGCGGATACTCGGCGCGACAATAGATGAAGGCTTCCTGGGCGCCGATGCCGTATCCGGCAATGGCCAGGCCTTCGAGCACTGCGTGGGGGTCACCCTCCAGGATGGAGCGGTCCATGAACGCGCCTGGGTCGCCCTCGTCGGCGTTGCAGACCACGTACTTGACCGGATCCTTTTCCCTGGCCGCGAACTTCCACTTGGTTCCCGTGGGAAAGCCCGCGCCGCCG
>CAZIJS010000348.1:0-3591 GCA_964539505.1 uncultured Myxococcales bacterium | reverse complement strand
CGATGCCCGACACCTGGTCCGTGATTTCCACAGGTCCCTTGCCCTGGGTCTCGATGAAGATGGAGGATTGCAATTGTCGCATGGTTTGGTTCTTTCGTTTCTGTGTCCGGTATCGAGTTTCGGTGTCTGGTATCGCGAACCATGTGCCACATGTCGTCTCCTTGGCAACCATTTTTGCTCCTGGACCATCGACTCCCCAAGCCTTTCTGTGCTTTGGGTGGGTCAGGGTGCTTGTCATATTTTGCATCCGGTTTACTATCGACTCGTCATGACTGCAAAACGCATCTGTGTGGTCGTCGTGGGTGACGAGATTCTCTCCGGCCGGGTGGTGGACGACAATGGTCCCTACCTGGCCAAGCGGCTTGGTGAACTGGGAGCCGACCTGACGCGAATCGAGGTGGTGGGCGACGATGTCTCCATCATTGCCGAGAGCATCGCCAGGACAGGCCCTGCCCATGATTTCGTGATCACCAGCGGTGGGGTGGGTCCCACCCATGACGACGTTACCATGGAAGGCGTGGCACGAGGGCTGGGGCGTGACCTGGTGGTCGAGCCCAGAATTTTGGAGCTTGTGAAACAGTGGCGGGGCCATGTCGACGAATCGGGGCTCCACATGGCCCGTTTGCCGGCTGGTTCGCAGTTGCGTGAGGTGGACGGGCATTTGCCGGTGGTCATTGCAGACAACGTCGTGGTGCTTCCAGGAGTGCCCAGGC
The DNA here is from genome assembly GCA_964539505.1 of uncultured Myxococcales bacterium. Taxonomy (GTDB): domain Bacteria; phylum Myxococcota_A; class Polyangia; order HGW-17; family SLPX01; genus CAZIJS01. The sequence continues at coordinate 2,878 of CAZIJS010000348.1, read as the reverse complement.
TGTTGCGGTCCAAGTTCGAACTCCTGGCCGACATGTTTCGTGGTGACGAGCTGCCGAAGAGGACCAGGATTTTCCGCATGGAGCGCAGCGAACTGAGCGAAGCCTCCAGGATCACCCAACTCGCCGACCGCGTCGGACCGAAGGTGGCCCTGGGGTCCTATCCCGTCCGTTTGCGAGGAGACCATCCCGTCCTGGAATTGACTCTGACATCCAGGGACGCACAGGCCCTGGATAAGGCCGTGGAGGAGTTGACCGCGATGTTTCCCGAGTCGGTGGAGAGAGAGATGGACAGCCCAAAAGACCAGCGATGAATCTGCATCGGGGACCATGCTCCTCGGAGGAAACCATGGGTCTGGTTGGTTTTTGAAGGGGACGGTAGCATGGCTGTCGGTCGAGGAGGTGGGACGAGGAGTGGCATTGGTGGTGTATCGAGACAGCCTGTGGTTTTCGGGCTGATTCTGACCATGGCCACTTTCGTGGGATGGACGGCCTGTGGGGACGACTCGATCGCGGGCAGCGCTCCTGTCTGAGGAAACGCCAAGATGGATCAGGGGGAAGAATGCGCCGGCCGGACCGGCACCCGGCCGACGAACCATGCGCCTCGTTCGTCGTAAGCGAGTCGCACAGCCAGGAACCGGACACCGGCTTGGACCGCTTCCTCGAATGCGGTTGCAAAGTCAGGGTCTCGTTCTGCAAAGGGCTCCACCCACAGGCCGTCGGAGCGCGAGATGCAAAAGAGCACCGCGGTCTCCATGTCTCGACCAGCCAGTTTTGCCAGTTCCCGCAGGTGGCGGGCACCCCGCTTGGTGGGTGCGTCGGGAAACAGTCCTCGTCCGTTGTTTTCCACCATGGTCACGGACTTGACTTCCAGGAGGAGTTGCCGGCCGTCTGGGAGGGCATGGGCAAAGTCGAACCGGCTTTTGTCGCGCCGGACCTCGCGTTGCCATGGGTCTGTGGGCAACTTGGGCGATGCGGAGTCTTGGTTGAGCAGGCCTCGATCCAGGACGACGGCAGCCACTTCGTTGGCCATGAGGCTGTCGGTGCAGGCGAGGATGCCGGGGTGGGATTGGGACTCGGCCAGGACCAGGGTCTCACTGGTGCGTCTCTTGGTTCCCGGGCTGGGCAATGTCCAGATCCTGGCACCTGGCACCAGGAGATCTTCGAGTCTTCCCGGGTCTGGGACATGTGCCTCGAATTGCGTTCCATTCCGCTCTGCAATGGCCAAGAATCGGTTGGGCCGTTCCAAGAGTATCGCCATCCTGGGCCTGCCCGGCCAACGAAACGAGCGGAGCCAAATGCGGCTCTCAGCAGGCCCGGTCGAAGAGGGCGTTCGAGACGGAGTGACGCTTTCGTGCATCAGGCGATGGGCCCGGGGTGGGACCGGGGGACAGGCGTCTTTTCAGAGGAAACGCCGGGTTTATCTCCGGTCTGGGTGTCGCCTATTTCGTCGATGAACGACTGGAAAACCCGGGCGGTCCGTTCCGGAAATTCGATGAGGGAATAGTGTCCTCCGGGGAGTTCCGCGAGTCGGGCGTCAGGGATGGCGTCGGCGACTCGCTTGGCCGCACGCCTCGGGCTGAAGAAGTCTCGCTTGCCGTAGGTCACCAGCGTGGGCACGGAGACATGCTTCCAGACCGGTTCGGTGCGGTGTCGGTTTGCCTCGAGGACCATCTGGAAATAAACGGGAAGATCCAGGTCCACCACGGCCTCCATGGCGGGTCGGAACTGCTCGATGTTCCTGATGACCACACCGGCCTTGGCCAGGATTTGGGCCGTGGTCTTTTTCTTCAGGAGAGGTTTTGCCGGATGGATGAGCCCTCCGATGTTCGCCAGAAGGTGTGCCGTGGGTTGGAGGACGTAGCGTGCGTATCGGCCGTCGGCCGCCTCGCTGAGGACCCGCTCGGCGAGCCCGTTGTGCAGGATGAGCGCGGTGACCTGGTCGGGTCTCCTTCGCCAGTGCTCCAGGGCCACCTGCACGCCCACGCTCCATCCCAGCAGGATTCCCCGATCGATGCCCTCTGTTTCCAGGATGCATTCGAGATCTCGCGAGTCGTCCTGGATGGTCAAGTTCGCGCGGTTCGCCGGCAGACCCGACCGGTACATCCCCCGGTAGTCCCACATGAGGATGCTCAGCCTGGGATCCAGCCTCGGGATCACGGTGCGCCATGTCACGAAGGTGCCGGCATATCCGTTGGCGATGAGCAGCCATCGCGGGCCGGCTCTCCTGATACGGTAGACGATGGACGTTCCATCGTAGCTCGTGACAAGCTTTTGTTCCATGGGAACACCGCTGTCGGCTGCGATGCCGTCCATGGAGTCGAGATGGGTCATGGATTCTGTCCCATGAGATGGACCAGGATGGCCTTTTGGGCGTGGAGGCGATTTTCCGCCTGGTCGAAGATGATGGATGCCTCGCTGTCGGCCACCTCGTCTGTGACCTCGTCGCCTCGGTGGGCCGGGAGGCAATGCATGAACCTGGCCTGGGAGCCGGCTGCTGTCATGAGTTCCCTGTTGACCTGGTAGGGGGCCAGGGCTGCCTTGCGTTCGGCTTCTTCGGCTTCCTGCCCCATGGAGGTCCAGACGTCGGTGTAGACGATGTCGGCCCCTGCAACGGCCTGTTTCGGGTCCTCGAAAACGTCCAGGGTCACTCCTGCTTCCTGGGCTTTTCTGCGCGCCTCATCGAGGAACGTCGGATCGGGTCGGTGGCTTCCGGGCGCCGCGATGGACACCGACATTCCCGTGTGGATGCCGCCCCATACGAGCGATCGGTACACGTTGTTGGCGTCTCCCACGTAGGCGAGCTTTCGTCCCGCCAGGTCCATGCCGTAGACTTCCTGGATGGTCATGTAGTCGGCCAGGGCCTGGCAGGGATGCGTGG
>CAZIJS010000347.1:0-3605 GCA_964539505.1 uncultured Myxococcales bacterium | reverse complement strand
CCCCAGCAATATCGGCCTTCGGTGGAGAAGGGAATCCGCGATCGCATGGCCAAGGGCGTGATCGCCGGGTATCCCTTCGTGGACATCCGCGTTTCCCTCGTGGATGGCAAGTACCACGACGTAGACTCTTCGGACTACGCATTCCAGCTTGCCGGTTCCAAGGGATTCCAGGCGGCCGTCAAGCAGGGCAACCCGGTGCTGCTCGAGCCCATCTACGACCTCGAGGTGATTTGTCCCGAGGACTCCATGGGCGACGTCATGGGCGACATCAACTCCAAGCGTGGCAGGATTCTCGGCATGGAGCGCAAGGGCAAGTACCAAGTGATTCGGGCCCAGGTGCCATTGGCCGAAGTGCAGCGCTATGCTGCTGATATCGATTCCATCACCCAGGGTCGTGGAAGCTTTACCATGACCTTCTCCCATTACGAAGAAGTGCCTTCGAATCTGGCCGAGAAGATCATCGCCGAGTCCAAAGTGGAAGAAGACGAGGAATAGTCCTCGTTCGAGGCGTTATGTCGCTCGAAATTCGGCCTCTCTCTGCGCAGGAACTGCCCGTGGCAGCCGTCAAGCTGGCTGGTCCCAAGGCGCCCAAAAAACTCAAGCTCCTTGCCGCAAAGGGATTGGCTCCGGGGGTTTCGGGCCCGGATCTCGCCTGTGCCCTCTACCAGCTCACGTTGGACCCCGACTCCGACGTGGCAGAGCAGGCAAAAGCCACGATCCGGGATTTCGATGCTTCCATGCTCGAACGCATCCTGGATCAGCCCCTGCCCCCCCAGGTTCTCCATGTCTTTTCCGAGCCGGCACTCGGATCCGGCAAGCTCGTCGAGAAACTGCTGCTCAACAAGGCCACGGCGGATGAAACCGTGGCTGCCATGGTACCCTATCTCGACGAGAGGCGTTGTGAACTGGTGGCGCGCAACGAACAGCGTCTCTTGCGGCATCCCGTCATCATCGAGGCGCTCTACAACAATCCGAACACGAGAATGTCGACGGCCAACCATTGTGTCGAGTTGGCCGTTCGCAATCAGATCCAGTTGGGGCTGGCCGCCTATCGAGAGATGGCCCAGGCCATCGGCATGGCTCCCAAAGAAGAGGATCCACTGGATCAGGCTCTGGTGGAAGCCGAGCGGGATATGGAGTTTGCCAGGGTCTACCAGGAGACCGCGGACCGGGCCGAAGAGGAAGATGGTGACGACGATGAGAGCGGGTCGCACCGGCTCAGGATCGCATCGCTGTCCGTTCCAGAGAAAGTGCGGCTTGCCATCCTGGGCAACGCGTTCCACCGCACGGTGTTGCTGCGGGATGCCAACAGGCTCGTGGCCATGGCGGCCATCAAGTCTCCCAAGGTCACTGAGATCGAGGTGGTGCGTGCCGCCAAGAACCCCCAGCTTTCAGAGGACGTGCTGCGCTACATTGCCAGGCGGAAAGAATGGGTGAAACTGTATCAGATCAAGGCCAACCTGGTCACCAACCCCAAGACTCCCTTGGCCATCGCCCTCAAGATCCTGCCCCACCTGCGACCAAAAGAATTGAAGATGCTCGCACGATCCAAAAACATCCCGGCGGCACTGAGGGCTTCGGCCCAGCAGCGCATCAACAAGGCCAGACCTGGAAGGTAGGTGCCAGGGCAGGATTTTGGTCGTGCCACCTGGCCCTGTATGGACCAGAGGCGCTTGCACTTCGTGCATTTTCGGACAAAGTGAAGTTTTCGTTGTTGTTTGAGTGCGAAAGCATGGGCTGGTTGAGGTTTTGCCAAAGTCGAGGCGGAAGAGATTGCTCGATTGGTGTTTCGGCCCTGTAGTCGCCGATATGAGGAGTGTTCGCAGATGAACCTGGTGATGCGTTGGGCGTCGGTGCTCGTAGAGCCGCCATTGGCGGCCGACAACTTTCTGGATCGGGGAAAGGGGGGCATGGGCGATGCCATGTGGCTGCTGCTGGCCTCCCTGCTGGCCTTGTACACGGATTGGTTTTTGCGCGTGGTCTTGGTGGGCTGGGACGTGGGATGGCGTGCGGCGCTCTTCGAGGTGGCTTTTCTGGTGCGCCTCGAACTCTGGCCGGCTTTGGGGGCAATGATTGGTCTGACCATCGTGGGTATGGCGGCTGGGGCCGTTTTTGGCGCCAAGGGGATCGGCGTGGGGCGCTGGCTCGACCTGGCTGCCATGGGATATATTCCCGTGCTGGTGGCAAGGCTTCTGGGCGCCCTGGCGCGGCAGATCAGCGGGATCGAGCGATTGCCTCCCGGCCGATTGGGTCCGGAGTGGTATGTCGGCGGGCTCTGGGCCCTTGTTGTGGTGGTTTGGATGGCGCGATCTCGAGGTGACAGGTGAGTCCCGTCACGGAAAAGTTTCCCGGGCATACTCGTGAGGAATGGAGCATCGCTCGTGAGGAGTGTTGATGATGACGTCGAAGAAACGCAAAGAGAGACGGGCGTCCGAAGATGGTGACGTCGAGACAAGCAAGGGTGGCAAGGCAGGCAAGCGTGGCAAGGCAGGCAGGGCAGGCACAGGGAGCGAGGCAGAAGAGGGGGGCAAGACAGACGAGGCCCGGTCAGACGACGGCAAGCCGTCCATTCCTCCGAATCGATTGCGCAGCGCCGTGGCTTGGGGCCTGGTGGGACTGCTCACGGCAGTACTCGCAGTCAACTCTTTGTTGGCCTATCGGTTCAGAGACGATCTGCGGCCGGTCCATGCCGGGCAGATGGCGCGGGATTTCGATTTGCCCACATTGAGCGGCGACAGGGTGCGGCTCTCGGACCTGCGTGGCAGGGTGGTCCTGATGATTTTTTGGTCCATCTACTGCGGGGTCTGCCACAAGGAACTCGGGGTCCTCAACCGTGTCAGGAAAGCGTTTGAGGGCAAAGATGTGACCATTCTCGCCGTTCATGCCGGGAACGCTTCGAAGGTGGACGTGGAGGACATGGCCGTCAACAAGTTGGAACTCAAGATGCCCGTCCTCCTCGACGACGGGAGGGCCGCCAACCTGTATCGGGTGCGCCAGTTCCCCCAGCTCGTCTTGGTGGGACGCAAGGGACGGGTCCTCAAGGTCTGGTCTGGTTATACGCCCCGTTCCGCCCTGGCCGGTGCCATTCGCCAGGCCCTCAGGAGACACTGAACCTTCGTTGTGCAGTAGGGCCGGCCTGCGCCTCTGTAATGGACTGGTTCCTGGGGAAAGGCGTCAGCGACGTTTCTTGGCTGGGGGACTTTCCGGTGCCGTCTCTTCGATGTAGGATGCGTTTTTGTGGCGCGCCGTGGGCAGGTGTTTCTCCCAGCAAGCCACGCTGCAGAAGGAGAGGCGGTCTTTGCCCAGGTTGCAGCTCCGCACCGAGCACCGATAGTACCGGCCCCCGTAGGGAATCTCCTTGCGGCAGATGCAGCACTTGGCAAAAACAGCCATGACGAATACTTCCCCGTGACTTCCAGGGCCCGCCTTCAGGCCTCTGGGAGTCGGGATCGAACGATTGGGGTGAGCGATGGGGCTCGAACCCACGGCCTCCGGGGCCACAACCCGGTGCTCTACCAACTGAGCTACGCCCACCGTATTCTGTTTTTTGGCGCGCCTGGCAGGACTCGAACCTGCAACCCGCGGCTTAGAAGGCCGCTGCTCTA
>CAZIJS010000346.1:0-3617 GCA_964539505.1 uncultured Myxococcales bacterium | reverse complement strand
GCCTGAGGCTGGCAAAGGCATCCAGATGAGAGGGGTCTTTCTCGAATAGGGTTCGGTACTCTTGCTCGGTCCTGGGCACGATAAACCTCGTCTCCTCGTTGAGACCATCTCGATGACAGGAGATCCCATCGTCTCCGAGCCTTGGCTCGAAAAACTCATCTCGCCGGATGGGATCGGGCCCCGATTTTGTGGGGCATGGTACCAGAGCGGATGTTATCTCGCAAGCTGGTCTTCCAATACTTGAGCCCCAATCATAGCGTCCCATGATGGGACAGGGACCGACGACCAAAGACAGAGGGAGACGCTCTGCAATGGTATCCCTCGACACCCAACGAGACCGTATCCCGGCATCCCGAACATGAGCCTATCGGTGGACATGCGACTTGCCAGCCTCTCGACCGACAGCCAACCCTCGACCGACAGCCAACCCTTCCCTCCGGTGTCTTGCCCTCCCGATGAATTGGCAATACTATTGCCATATGACAACAATGTCTTCACAACCTCTCAACGATCGGTACCAACTGTTGGAAATCCTGGGACGTGGATCCAGCAGTGTCCTGTACCGTGCCAAGGACTCCCAAGCTCCGCAAGGTCAACGAGCCATCAAGATTCTTACCACCCGGCTGTCGCCCGAAGCCTTGACCCAACTTGCTGGGGAATACGCAGCAGCCAGAACGACGAACCACCCGGCTTTGGTGCGCATTTTCGATCTCGACGAGGTGAGGACCGGACCGCACGATATTCCCAGGGGCTCGGTGTTCCTCGTCGAGGAACTCATTGACGGGAGATTTCTCAACCAGGGACTCGACCCTCGATGGACCAAAAGAAAGAAAACCGCGGTCCTCTGGAGAGTCTTGCTGGACGGCGCATCGGCTCTCGACAGCCTCCATCGAACCGGCCTGCTCCACAGAGACATCAAACCGGCCAACCTGGCCCTCTGCGACAACGGGGTCCGCATCCTGGATCTCGGACTGGCAGCTCCAGCGGTCCCGGGACTGTCAGCCGGAACACCTGGGTTCATCGGGCCGGAAGTGATCACCGGCTCCCAGGACCCCAGAAGCGATCTCTACGGCCTGGCGGCATCTCTCTACTGGCTCGCAACCGGGCGCCCACCGAGATCCCAACCAGGAGCCAATGCGGCCAAGCTCCTCGCCGACACCCTCTACAACGACCTGGTGCCTGTCAGGGACCTGGCGCCTTGGGTCCCAACGGGGCTCGCCCAAATCGTAGATCAAACCCTGGCCGCAGACCCCGGTCTCAGACCCGCCGACGCGCCGCATCTCCTTTCCTGGGCAGCCAGGAAAACCAGGACCCGCCCTCTGTGGGATACCGGCAAGGAGCACCCCACCCAACGATTACTGTTTTCACCAAAATTGATCGGGCGGACCGAGTCCCTGGCACAACTCCTCGAACGACTCGTTGAACCCGGAGCATTCGGCCCCAGGATCATCCTTCTCACCGGCCCTGCAGGCGTGGGCAGACGGCGGCTGGCAACCGAGGCATTGACCCACCTCAAGGTCCAACAGGCTCTCCGCTCCGTCCGGGGGAAAACTCATCCAGCCCTGCCTGACGACCCAGGCGGCCTCTGGACCCAGGAAGGCGACTGGGCCGACCTGTTTCGAAGAATCACGGGCAGCCCTCCGGAAATTGCGTCTGCCCCGGAACGGCCAGAAAACGCCGACATCGCGTCGGCCCATGCCCAGGCTGCTTCCATGGCCAGGGCACTGTGTTCAATGGATGCTCCCAAACGAAAAATCATCCTGGTCCACGACGCCCACCGCCAGCAGGTGGCCCAGGCCATGGTGGGGCTGGCCGCCCTGGCCCAGGAAGAGCTGGGCTCCACATATTTTCTCGCAGTCACCAGCGACGAGGCAGCCGCCACGATACCAAAGATTTCCGGCATTCGGACCCTGCCCGTCGAGCCCCTCGACGAATCCCAGTCCCGGCGCCTTCTCGAATCCATGCTGGGCCGACCGGTGGACTCCAAATTCTCGGCCCTTCTGCATCGACTCGGTCTCGGTCTTCCCGGCAGACTCGTGGGACTCCTCCAGACTGCCTGGAAGGCCACGCCAGCGGGCAAATCCGTCGAAGAGGAGGTCCTGACTCAGGGATTGGACGAAAAGACCCTCTTCGAAAGGGCCCTCGCAGAAATGTCTCCCGCCGAACGAGAGACCCTCGCAGGGCTCGCCCTGCTGGGCTCGAAGCCCAGGGTCCCGATTGCCTTCGACCACCTGGCCCGAATTCTGGAATCCGACGGTCTGGATGCCTCTCTGGCCCGCCTCAAAGGCCATGGGTTCGTGGACTGGACGCATGAAGGCTCGACCGTGACGCAGCCTGTCCTCGCAAAGATGGCGGTCCGCTCCTTGGGACGTTCCCGCAGGGCGGCAATGGAGAAACACTGTCTGCTTCTCCTGGACCGGTTCCTGGAGGGTCGAAACAACGGCATCGACAGGATTGCCCCCTCCACCTGGGCAGCCCTGGGCCACCTGGCCCGCAAACATCACCAAGGAAACAAGGCCTTTGAAGCGTTCCACAGGGCTGCCGAAGCCTTTTCGCAACGAGGCGACAGTGCCCAAGCAGCACGGATGGCAACGCAGGCCCTGGCCCTGCGAACCAGGGACGAGGCCCGGGCCCGATGGGCCGCGGCCCATGCCGCCAGGGCGGGACGATACGACCAGGCCCTGGCCTTGTTGGAAGGAACGCAGACAGCGACGACGGGAAAAGGGCTCGGGGACATGGATGCCCCGGCGCCCCCCTTTGCCCATCTTACCGCCGAGGCATGCTTCGATCGGGGCGAATATCTCCGCCGGGCGGGGAGACGAAACGAGGCCGCGGATCAGTTCCTCCAGATCCTGGCGAACCAGCGCCTCGATCCGGCGTTCGCTAGAAAAGTCCAGGCCAGCCTCGCCAGGACGCTCCTGGAAACAGGACGCACCGACGATGCCCTGGCCCTGACGCAGACCAGTCCGGAGCTCGATCAGGACGAAAGCAGCCTCGCATGGATGGAGGCCAGGGTCATGGTCCTATTCCATGCAGGACATGGACAGGCCGCGCTGTCACTGCTCTCACGGGCCGAGGCGATGGCACGAAAAATGGGGGCTGGCGAACGACTCGCCAGGATCCTGGGATTGGCCGGCATGATCTACCAGGAAACCGGCGATCTCAGAAAATCCGAGAACTTCTACCGCGAAGCCTTGAGGCTCGCGCAGGCCTCGGGGGACATCCACTCGCGATCCATCTACGAGGCGAATCTTGGCGCGGTGCTCGTCGACAATGGGAGACCCGACGCTGCTCTGCCCCACCTGAAAGCCGCATCCACCACTCTGCGGGCCCTGGGGCTCGAAGACCACTTCGCCGGCGTGGTCTACAATCTTGGAACGGCGTGGCTCCGTCTGGGAGAAGCGAGCGCAGCGACCAGGGAGGCAGAGGCAGGCCTCCATGTCGTTTCCACACCCCTGGCCCGGGCCTATCTCGAAATGCTCCAGTCGGAAGTCTGGGCGCGCCTCCAGTCCCCAGACGAAGAACCAGGCACTGAAAACAAAGAATCGGGACCAGTCTCGATTCGACCCGGCCGCCCCCTCGAACCGGCCATGGAAGCAGTCCGACTCCTGGAAGGA
>CAZIJS010000345.1:0-3661 GCA_964539505.1 uncultured Myxococcales bacterium | reverse complement strand
TTGCCAATTGACAGAGCGATGTTTCGATGTATTGAAAGATCGAAAAAAATTGGTTCCATATATGGCCGTTTCATGAAACGGCCATAGAGGCCGCAGATTCATCCTGTTCGACCGACGTGAGGAGTCGCGATGGACTATTCGATTCCAGTGATTTTTCTTGCGGGGATCGGCACCTTCCTGACGCCCTGTGTTTTGCCTCTCATTCCCATCTATATCGGGACCCTGGCAGGCGCCACCGTTGATGATCCGGACGGACAGCCGGCGGGACGGTGGCGCATGCTGCGCGGAGCATTGACGTTCGTCATCGGATTCACGGTGGTGTTCGTGGCGTTGGGCTCTGCTTCGAGTCTCGTTGGCAAGGCTTTGGCTTCCTACAGGATGGTGCTCACACAGGTGGGAGGCCTGCTCGTTTTCTTGTTCGGTCTCAAGATGCTCAAGGTCCTCAATATCGGGTTGCTGGATCGCGAGTTTCGTATCGGTGGCATGAACACTGGGTCGGGATTTTGGGGCAATCTCCTTTTCGGGATGGTCTTCGCCCTGGGCTGGACCCCCTGTATCGGCCCGGTCCTGGGATCGGTGCTCACCTACACCGCCGGAACCACGAGCGATCCCCTGGTGGGTGGTCTCTACTTGCTGGCCTATGCCGCCGGGTTTGCCGTGCCCTTGCTGCTGGCAGCCGTTTTCTTGAGTGCGGCCACGCCGGTGATGGACAAGCTCAAATTCCACATGCACAAAGTCGAGGTGGTCGGTGGCGTCAGCCTGGTGGCCGTGGGCCTGTTGTTGCTCTTTGGCAACATGTCTTTTGGTGGGCCTGCCGCAGACAAGGTCAAGATGGAGCTGTGCCCGCCAGAGCGGATGGAGCCCATCGTCATGGAGATCAAGTCCAAGGACTGTCCCATCTGTCGCTCCATGGACCCGGTGGTCGACCAGCTCAAGAAAGACTGCCGGAGTCGCCGGGTCTGGATTCGCCAGGTCGTGGTGGAAGAAGGCGGCAACCGGGCCATTGCCAAGAAGTTCCGGGTCATCGGATATCCCACTTTCCTGTTCCTCGATCAGAAGGGGCAGGAAGTGGCCCGGCTCGTGGGGCGCCAGAGTCTCCACACCCTGCGCCAGCACCTGACCCTGCTCACTGGTTTCGCCTGTCCCGACGTGGCTGCCGGGCCCGGAAGCAAGAACCTGCCCGAGGCCCCCTGGGAGCATGACGCAACCAGCCGTCCCGGGGCGCGACCTACCCCAGCCGGGACTGGTGGCTCCTGCGCGGACGACGGTCTGGAGGGCAGCTACTGCACCGACCATTCCAAGTAGGCAGCAGACTCATCTGTGCACGAGATGTTTTGGCGTTTTTTCTCCGGCCATCGAAGAAGGGATGAGCATGGTTTCGAGTGGCAGAAAAGCGGTTCAGGTCGAGGGAGAGGAACTCACGGACGACTGGTTCGCCGCCTCTGCCCTGGATGTGGCGCCAGCTCTCATTGGTGCGAGGCTCGTGGCTCGGGATTGCGAGGGGATCATCGTGGAGACGGAGGCCTACCTGGACGACGAGGCCTCCCATGCAGTGACCCGCAGGCCGAGTGCCTACGATATCATGTGCAGTCAGGGAAGGCTCTATGTCTACAAGGTGCACACCCAACTTTGCCTCAATATCACCTGCGGAGATGGGCCGGGAGCCGTTTTGCTGCGGGCCGTCGAGCCCAGAGTTGGAATCGCGGAGATGTTGGCTCGGCGCAGGCTGAGAAATCCAGGGCTGATCGTGGACCAATCCAGAAAAAAATCTTTGGCGGCCCTTGCCTCGGGGCCTGGAAGGCTCTGTCAGGCTTTTGGGGTGGAATTGGGTTGGAGCGGAGAGCCCCTGGGACGAAACCTGCGTATCTTTGCCAGACAGGCTGTAGGGTCCATCGTCGCAGGACCCCGGGTCGGCATCTCCAAGGCCACCGAGTTGCCCTGGCGTTTCTGCCTGGCTGACAGTCCCTTCCTGTCACGACCGGCCAAGGGCTCGCCTACGGGACCATGAGCCCCGCCGGCAGGAGTTCATCCGCGGTGAGCTGTCCGAGCTGGCCGTATCCGTTCCATCCCCAGCACCACAGGTCTCCAGAGTCGGTGGTTGCGCAGACATGCCCCCCCCCGGCTGCGATGCTGCTGAATCCATTGGTTCCGGCGACCTGCTGGGGTTCATTGGAATCGAGTCTTGTCGGGTCGCCCACCTGTCCGAAGTGACCGTCTCCCCAGCACCAGGGGGTCCCGTCTTCTGTCAGGACGCAGGTGAAGTGGTCGCCTGCGGTGACGGCCTGCACTGTGAAGGGAAGGGGGATGGATTCAGGGGACTGCTGGTCCGCCCAGTCGCCGTCTCCCAGTTCGCCGTGGCCGTTCGAGCCCCAGCAAGACAGGCTGTGGTCGCTGTGGATGGCGCAACTGTGCGTGGTGCCTGCCGAGATGGCGATGACATCGTTCAAGCCCAGGTCTGAAGGCGAGGGATGCATGGCGGGAGCGTCGCCCGTGCCCAGTTGGCCATGGTCGTTGGAGCCCCAGCACCAGACGTCTCCTTCGGTCGTGAGGGCGCAGGAATGGGCGGCCCCGAGTGCGAGGGTTTGCACCTGGCCGGAAATGGCGACAAAGCCCGGAATAGGGAGGTTGTTTGTCATGCCCAGTCCGAGCTGGCCGTCTGAGTTGAGGCCCCAGCACCAGACCTGGCCGTCTGTGTTCAGCAGGCAGGAATGGTATCCGCCCAGCGCCACCTGGGTTGCCTGGTGGTCTCCAGACACCTGAACCGGCGTGAGGCTGCCCTGTGCCGAGCCGTTTCCGAGCTGTCCGTAGTCGCCCTGTCCCCAGCAGAACGTGTTGTGGTCGTCGGCCACTGCGCAGGTGTGGTCGTATCCAGCCGAAATGTCGATGACGCGGCTTAACGCATGGACGGTCCTGGGAGCGATGTTGTTTTTGGTGGTTTGGTCGCCGAGCTGCCCCCACCCGTTGCCGCCCCAGCAAAGAGGCTGGCCCTGGTCGGTGATTGCGCAGGTGTGATACAGGCCCGATGTCACCATCTCGATGGCACCCGTGGGAAACCGATCCGGCCGGTCTGTCCAGCTTTCCGAGCCTGTGCCCAGTTGGCCATAGGCGTTGCTTCCCCAGCAGGAAGGTTTTGCATGCGAATCCAGGACGCAGGTGTGGGTGAAACCGGCCGTGACCTGAACCAGCCCCTCCATGTTGGGTATCAGGGTGGGCGTTGTTATGACATCTGCGGTGCCATCGCCCAGTTGTCCGGTCCAGTTCCAGCCCCAGCAATACACATGGCCCGCATCCGTGATTGCGCAGGTGTGGTAGCTGCCGGCTGCCACGCTGCGGACTGGAGGAATATCGGTGACCTGGACTGGTGCCCAGCGTTCCTGGTTGGAGCCGTCGCCCAGCTGCCCGAAAAAATTAGCTCCCCAGCACCAGAGGCTTCCGTCGAGTTTGACGGCGCAGGTGTGTGCCTCGCCGCAGGCCACCTGGCGAACGTCTGCGATGGCGCCGACGCGGGTCGGGGACCCGCGCTGCACCGGATCGGAGAGCCCGAGTTGGCCGTGCTCGTTTGCCCCCCAGCAGAAGAGGGAGTGGTCCGTGAGGACAGCGCAGGCATGGGCCCAGCCGGCCGAGATCTCGATCGCAGTCGAGATGGTGTTTGTCTCCGCAG
>CAZIJS010000344.1:0-3691 GCA_964539505.1 uncultured Myxococcales bacterium | reverse complement strand
CTTGCCAAGGTGGACGTCGCGGGTTCAAATCACGTCTCCCGCTCCAGGAGGCCCGTCGCAAGCGACGGGCTTTGTTCGTTTTGGCCCCCTGTCCTCGCATGGGAGTCGTTGGCGGATTGCGCGGGCGGTCGTTGGGAATGAGTGCCGGGCGGTGCAGGCTGGAAAAAACAGGCTGTGTGTCTCGTGTCTCTACCCGCGGTTGCGTTCCACTGTTTCCAGGCGTTCTCTCAGTGCGAGGAGTTCTTCTTTGAGCTCATCGTATTCCTGTTTGCTGGCCAATTGGAACAGACTCGCCAGGTTCTTGCTGGCACCAGCCATGGTGTCTGCCATTTTGGCCTGCAGTTCCAGCCCCCTGGTGATCAGTGTCATCATCTTTGGGTCGCTCATGAGTTTCATCACCCTGGGGTCACTGATCAGCTTCATGCCCTTGGTGATGGCTGCTTCTTTGATCTTGTCGAGCATGGTTTATACTCCTGGCTTGCCGCATTCCAGACCGCCTCTTGTCTCGACTCCGCCTTGGAGGACGACGATGGACGAAGCTGGACGGTCTTTCGTTTTCCTCGATAGAGACATTTTCATGGAGGCTTGGCCCTGTCAAGGGCATCGTTTGTCGGTGGAGGACATGGACGTTGACGCAGGTCCGCTGGTTGTCTACTATGACGCCAGACCGAATTGGAAGACCGACTTGCTGCTTCAAGGGGACGCCTGTGTCCATTTTCAAAAAGATATTCGGCAAGAAAGTCTGGGAGGAACTCGCGGACGACGATTTGGACATGGGTGATTCGTTTTCCGCTGCGTGGGACGTGCCTGCGACCCGTTCGCTGGTGGGAGAAACCGTCATCGATACCATCGGGTCCGACGATACCAGTATGCCCGAGGAACTCCGGGGCTGCCGCGTGGTGGAACGCCGGTTTTCAGATGGAACCACAGGGGTGTTTTACGTGGGAGAGGGCTTCTGTGCCGATGAAACCCAGGCCACGGTCCTCATAGAGGCCCATCGTCAGTCCGTGACCAAGACTCCTGGTCGTCTGGTTTCTGCGCCTGCGGCTTCTGTGGGGGGATTCGCCCCCGCGGGCGCCTCAGGTCCGGTCCGGCTTTCCCATGTCATGAATGCAGGGTCTGGAGGGCTTGGTGCCGGGGCCAGCGCGGGTTTCGGCCCGGCGATGGCCTCCCGGTCGCCTGGACCGTCCCGTCAGGCCGTGGCGTCATCCACGACTCCGTCGATTCCCACGGCCACGGTTGCCCCCTCTCCCGCTCCGGCCGGATGGGCGCCACCGAAGACGGCAAACCCACCGGCAGGATCCCAGCCGGCTCCCATTGCAAATGTGTCTCGCCCCAATCGGCCCGTCCCTGCGGCCGGGTCCGGGGCCGCGGGACTCGATGTCCTCGACGAACTGCCCGATGACGAAACCGTGCCCAAGGCCCTCCGGGCTGCCTTGGTCGTTCGAAAACCCGATGGGGTCTATTACCTTACGAAAGATGCCCGGTTCGTTCCCAAGGCAGAGGCCGAGGAATGGCTCGATTTGTGGGAGCGGGCACACAGTCCTGCGCCCAGGCCCCCAGCACCGGTGCACCCTGTCATCGAGGGTCCTGTGGAGTCGGCCGACCAAGCCGATGTGCGGTTTGCCGAAACCACGCCGGCCAGACCCCATGCGCGGCTGCCCGAAGGAGCCATGGGGTCGGATGCAGCGGCGGAAGTCTCACCCGACGTGACCCCTCGGGTCCTGGAGGCTCCCACGCAAGGCATGGGGGGGCAGACTCCGGGGGCAGCGGCGCGCATGAGCCCCCGGATGGAACTCGACGGTCGCCCCGTGGTCAAGGGCTGGGGATTCCATGACTCGGGTGCCGAGCAGGACCCTTGGCAGAGGGCATTGGAACAGGCCGGACTCACGGAGAACCCACAGCGAGACCAGCCGTTCGGTGGGGGCCTTGCCGAGGAGCTTGCCACGATTCCCCAGGCCAGTCCGGATTCCATGTCCCATGGGGCCGGCCGGAGTGAGGCCGGGGATGGACCAACGAGACTTGGACCGCATGAGACCCCCACCGACAAGCTCAAGCCTTCCCCGGAATTACTCGCGCGGCAGGAAATGACCGCCCAGGACCTGGGACCTGCGTTCCGAAAAGTCCTGCGGCTTGCAGAAGCCATGCGCCAAGATGCGTTGGCTGGGATCTGGGCGCCCTCATCGGCCGAGGTGACCGAAGACGTGGTCCGGGAGCTGTGCGAACAGCAGATTGGCAAGCCCTGGCCCGACGACCGGATCGAGCGCATGGTGGCGGACAGTGTCGCGGGGTATGGCGCAATCACGACATCGGCGGGCGGGTTGGACAGAGCTCTGCGGCGGGAACTCGAAGCTGGGGGAAAAGTGGTCATCCTGGCCAACCCGGCCAGGCTTGCAGACCTGGATGTTTCCCTGGTCGCCACCTTGGCCCGGCTCAGGGCCGTGGGAGCCAAGAGAGCCGTCGTGGTTCGGGACCTGGCGCGTCTTTTCGAGAAGGTGACCTGTGCAGACCTTGGCAACTATCTGATGACCAGGAGCTTCGTTGAGGAGTTTTCCCTGGGCTTGAGCAGGGATGCCGAGGCTGCCGTGGGCAAGACCGTCAAGGTTAGCGCCCTGAGACGACTGCTCGACGATCTTTTGTCCAGGCGGGCTGCCATTTCGCTCGGAGACGTGATCGACCAGGTGGAACGACACCATTCCGTGACGCTCGAGTTCCTAAAGCCCATTCTCATGGAGGCCTTGGTGCCCCTGTTCCACTCGGTGTCAGACGAGTTGGTGGCTCGTTTGAAAGGAAAAAGGCCGCAATCCTGAGTGGCATGGAAGGGCGAGGGGGGGTGCTCTTGCGTGACAGGGCCTGGGGATGATGCTCTCGTTGCAGGGCAGAAGGCCGGATTATGGGTTCTCTCCAGGCACCTGTTGCGGGAATGGTGTGGCATCGAGGAGAAAAAGACGCTGACCGGCCCCGGCTTTTTTTCGCCGGGGCCGGCAGCGAGGGAGTCCATGGTCGGATCAGTTCCCACTCGTTGCTGGGACCAGCAAGATGGGGTCTGCAAAGGAGGGAGCAAAGCCCGTGGACAAGACATCCTGGGTGAGTTCGGTGCAATGGTCGTTGGGGTCCAGTATCCGGATCCCCGGGTTCGTGTAGCTGCCGTCAGTGACCAGAAGCTGTCCGTTGTCGGTGATCGCAGCATCAGTGATGGAGTCATACATTCCCATGGGGATGCAGTCCCAGATATCAGTTTGGTCCATACAGAAGTGGACCAGGGCGCTGTCCCAGGTCGAGGGATCGGTGACCACCACGAAACCACAGTCGTCACTTTCCATGGTCAGGTCCATGGGCCGGCCGAACAGGTCGGAAAAGGAGGGGCCCTCGAAGACGTTCCAGTTGTCCAGGTCCACGACTCCGATTCCCACCTGGTCGGCTGAGTCCTGGAAGTCGCCGGCACAGGCGATGGCCACTTTGTGGGAGTTGGGCAGCAAAACGATGGGACTGAATGGATTGACGCAGGGCAGTTCGAGAGGCTGTATGCCTTGTGTCTGGGGATCCATGTCCTGGATGGTGTCGGTCTGGGTGTCGACGACGATCAGAGCTCCGTTCCCCGTGGGCGCCATGTTGGGGTCGTTGTGGTCGAGTCTCTGGCTGACGATGAGAAGATTCGTTCCGTCCAGCAGCATGTAGGTGGCCTCGGGCA
>CAZIJS010000343.1:0-3711 GCA_964539505.1 uncultured Myxococcales bacterium | reverse complement strand
AGTCCAGGCAATCTATGCCGGGTCCATGCTCCGGGTGTATCGCGGCGACGACGTGGTGGGGACCGAGATCGCCGGAGCGTTCAAGAACGTAGTGGCCCTGGCCTGTGGCGCCGCGCATGGCATGGGATTCGGACAAAACACGGTCTCGCTGCTCATCACGCGCGGCCTGAGTGAAATGGCCACCCTGGGTACGGCCATGGGAGCACAAGTCTGGACGTTCGGCGGATTGGCGGGCATCGGCGACCTGGTGGCCACCTGCACCTCGCCGCTGAGCCGGAACCACACCGTGGGCGAGCGGCTCGGAAAGGGGGAGGCGCTGGATGACATCCTGGCTTCCATGACCCAGGTTGCTGAAGGCGTCCCCACCGCACAGGCGATCTTCGAATTCGCTCAAGAACGGAGCCTGGACCTGCCCATTGCAAGGACGGTGCGCAACCTGGTCCAGGGCGGATGGTCCGCAAAGCAGGCTTTCGAGCATCTCATGGACATCCCTGTGGGCCGGGAACTGGCCAAACTGCGCTATCGATGAAAGGACACCATGCCATGCAACCGCATCACACCTGTCCCAAGTGCCCCTGCTATCGATCCACGAGACCCACCATCGCCCTCCCGGTGTTACCGACGTTCATCATCATTGCCGTGGGGCTGCCTCTTCTCGCACTGGGCGCATGCAGTGACGACTCTGCCGGCACCCAGGACGGCGGCGGAACCGACGCCAACCAGGACGCCGGCCTGAATGACGCAACCTTCGACGACGCAGCCTTGAACGACGCAGCAGGTGATGCTAGATCCAACTCCGATGCCTCCACCGGCCCGGATGCCTGCCCCGATCCCGTGCCCTCGGACTACTGCGAGGCCCAAGGCAATGGACAATGCTACTACGTAGACCCAGCCAACGGAGACGACGCCAATCCCGGGACATGGGACCATCCCTGGCGAACGTTCATCAACGCCAACAACAGCATCTACACCCAGTATCGGCCTGACACCTGGGTGGGGCTCAAACCCGGAGACGTCCTCTACTTGATGGGCGGCGTCCACGACAGCATCTACCACCCGGGAGACGACTCGGGCCCCGACGGAGGCGGCTCGGCCATCATCTATATGAGACAAATCCAGGGCGAACAGCAGGCTCCCATCGTAATCAAGGGCTTTCCTGGAACCCATCCCATCCTCGACCCGGGACACCAGGGCCGGGGCATCGCGATCGCACAATCGAGCTGGGTCGTCATCCAAGGCATCGAGATCCAAAACGCCTACAATAGAGGGGTGCGGATCAGCGAATGCGATCACGTATCCCTTTCTCGGCTCCTGATCCACGACACCGACGGCACGGTGGGTGATAACGTGGCGGGCCTGGAGCTGCTGGGTTCTACGAACGTGGAGGTGGCCCAGTCGGTGTTGTACGACAACTACGACCGCACCGCAGCAGCAGCAGGCAGTCAGACCGCCAATTCCTGCAACATGGTCATATTTAGAGGCGGCAACATCACAGTGCACCACAGCATCTTCTATCAGACCCATGACAGATCTGGCCAGGAGTCAGGCTGTGGACTCAAATACAAACACGCTTCCACCGACCCGGAGGCAACCTTCGAAGTCTTCGACTGCACCTTCGAAAACCTCAAGTATTTTGCCATCGGCACGGGAACGGGAAACTCATCCATCCATCACAACATCATATACGGTGCCCCGGTGGCCTTGATCACAAAGGACTTTGGCGGCATCACCCACCAGTTCAACCAGCATTTTTCCTATAACACCATCGTGGATGCCATGGCCCTGTCCGTATCCCCCTCGTTGGACTGGATCGATGATACCAACGGCCCATGGGACGATGTCCGAGACATAGGCTACGACCACAACATCGTCATGGCCCCCATGGAGAACTACACCTTGGAACGACGCACCGTTCTGCTCAACTCCTACATGTCCGACGAACTCTACCTGGCATTGAAGGATGAAATTTCATTCCAGACGAACTGCTACTTCAACCCCTCCCAACCCGTCTCCTTCGGATTCGCGGGAGCCGGCGGCAACTACGGAGACCTTGGAGGATTCTATGATCTGAGCGAATGGCAGGCGACCTACTCGTATGACATGGACTCTGTGGAAGCCGATCCCGGCATCGCCGATCCGGCAGGCATGGACTTTTCCCTGGCTGCCGACAGCCCATGTCTGGGCCTCGGCGCCCTGGAAGGAGGCCATGCACCACCATTGGACAAAGACTTCGTTTTTTCCTGTGAAGACCAACAATGATTCGCACGTCCAAGCCATATCGTGCATCCCGAACAGAGCCGAACGCGGAGTCATGAAAACTTTCACTCGATGCAAGACGTGACTCCATGCAAAACGTGACTCCATGCAAACTGTGACTCGATGCAAAACGTGACTCCATGCAAAACGTGACTCCATGCACATGGCGCCCCCCCTTGCCAGAAAGGAACCCCAAGCATGCACAACACAAAGAAGCGCCGTTCCTGGCCCTTGACCCTGGCAGCCCTCGGCCTGCTGGCCTTTTTCCAGATCCAGGCCCTCACCCGCAAGGCCGAAGCCGACAAGACCACCAGCGGCAGTCCTGCACTCATCAAGCATCTCCTGCATGGCTCCACGCCGACTTTGGCCTGGTCCCCGGATTCGAGCAAGCTCGTGGTCAACGCGGCCTATGAGTACTTTGGTTTCGACCGAGACATCCTCCAAGACCTCACTCGTCTCGGGCTCTATGTCGTGGATGTCCACAAAGGCAAAGTCTCTCACGTGGTCAACCGCCAAGCCTACCACCCCTTCTGGCTGGACAATCACACGCTGGGCTGGGGCCACTCGCCCTATGAAAAGGGAGCCCCGGGCATCTTCCTCCACAAACTCGCCTCCCCGCCCAACACCATCCATCAGGTCGGATCGGTCCGAGGCGTCTACCATACCTGCGCGGGCAACAGCCACCTTCGCTCCACCAAGGGCAAGATCCTCTTCTGGAACGGCTTTCCCGAGAGCAAAGAAACCTGGATGCTGGCAGACCCACGAACAGGCCGGGTCGCGCCGGCGCCGGCCGTCCACGGCAAACCCAACTCCTGGGACATGCCCAGCCCCTTATCCAACGAGCAGTGCCTCCAGAAAGTGGGAAACGTCTCGGTCACCGTGACTCACGGCAGAGTCCGACTCACAATCGGCCGCAGAAAAAGGACCCTTCCCGGAACAGTCCCCATCTATTCCAATGACCAATGCTATGTCGGAAAAAAAGTCTGCTCCGGGTATCTCCGCGCCTGCCTGTCACCAGACGGCACCCACCTGGCCTATCTGACCGTGCCTCCAGGAGCGGTCCGCGCCAGGTTGGCAAAGCAGCCCCAGGTGGGCCACATCCCCCTGGAACTGCGCGTGGTCAAGGTAAAGTAGCAGACCCACCTACGCAGGCCCACCTACCAACAAATTTTTCTTCGGGGGAGCGCTCGTCGCCCCAGCCCAGCCATCCTGTGCGCTCCCGCCGCAATCCGCTCCTCCATCTCCAGACAATAGGCGAAACCCATGGGGCTCTACAACATGCGAGACGATTGGTAGCGTTCATGGACAACCGCAACCTGTCTCGATTGTGACTCCTTCAGACACCGGATCCGCCTTGCACCCCAAACCACCGCGCTCGCGACTCTCTGCGCCCGGCTCCTGGCTCCACCGGGCGCCGGCTCGACCTCGCGCCCTTCCTCGCCCTCCGCCTTGCGC
>CAZIJS010000342.1:0-3715 GCA_964539505.1 uncultured Myxococcales bacterium | reverse complement strand
CGCAGACTGCGGGGGTCCCGACTGCGCAGCTTGCACAGACGGACAGGGCTGCGCCGAGGGAAGCGATTGCGCAAGCGGTGTCTGCGACGAAGGCGTCTGCCAGGCACCACGCTGTGGTGATGGAGTGGTCAACGGGGAGGATGACTGTGACGATGGGGGCGAGTCGGCCGCCTGCAATGCAGACTGCACCCTGGCCGAGTGCGGAGACGGCTACGTGAACAGCCTGGCCGGCGAAGCCTGTGACGAGGGTGCTCAAAACGGAGCGGTGATGCTGGGCGGATGCAGCGAGCAGTGTCAGCCGACCTCCAAGTACGAACTCGTGATGTCCATGGACGCTGCGGGCACTGTGACCGACGGGAGTTGGTCGGATGCGTATGAACGGGTGGTCACCAACATGGAGGACTGCGTCCTGCGGTTCGACAACCGCATCGCCACAGCACGACATATCGAGTACGACTCGGATCGAATCACCTTCGATTTCCAGCCCCTCCATGCCTGGTACAATGGTTGGGATGCCTACGCCTACATCGACCTCGTTCCGGGCACCAGGGCCGGAATCGGCGCATCCTACCGCCGGGGGCACGCTGGTAATGTATGGATGCATGACAGGGACCAACACGCAGAAATCAGTTGGAATGCCATGGATGTGAGCCTGTATTGCAAGCGACAAAGCGCCTATTCCCACGTTGCATCCTTCGATGCAGCAGGCACAGCCACCGACGGCTCCTGGACCGATCTCTACGACATGGTCACCCAAAGGGGCGCCCGCTGCAAGGTCCGGTACGACAATCGGATCAGCCTCGCCCCGCACGTGGAGTACACCCAAAGTTCGATTTCTTTCGATTTCCTCGGACTGCAGGGGCACCACGATACCTCGGATGCGTACGCCTACATCAACGTGATCAACAACACCCGGGCAGGGCTCGGGTCATCGTATCGGTCCGGTCTGTACGATACTGTCTGGGAAAAAGACCGGGCCCAGTTCAGCGAGATTTCCTGGCAACCCATGGCGGTGGACGTCTTCTGCAAGGATGTCTTCACCGAGCAGTTCGAGATCGATGCAGACGGCGTCATGACCCAGGGGTCCTGGGCCGGCCTGCAGGCAGCAGTGGTCGATGAGATGCGTGACTGTCGCCTCCAGTACGACGACCGAGTGAGCGACCTTGGATACGTCGAGTACAGCGTCAGCCGGCTGGAGTTCAGCCTGATGAACCTCCATGCCTGGTTTGACGACTCTGACGCCTACGCCGCGGTGCGGCTCACCGCCGGTGTGCAGGCGCAGCTTACCGGAAACTACCACCGTGGCAATTACTCTGACATCTGGAAGAAAGCCGCAGACCAGCATGCCTGGTATGCAGGCGGCCCCACGATCCCGGTCACGATCCACTGCGAACCGCAGACCAGCTACCACCACGCCCTCACCTTGGACGGCGATGGAAACGTCACTGAAGGTGCATGGAGCGACTTCTACGACACCTTGATGGACCCCACAGGAGTCTTTTTGTGCCGCACGCGACAGGACGGTCGCATCATGATGCCAGGGCTCATCGAGCATGGGTCTGCCAACGACAGCCCCATCTATCTCGACATGCAGGGACTGGCTGCCTACCACGATGCCTGGGAGGCCTACGCGACGGTCGTACTGTCTCAGGGCTCGCCGTCAGGTCTCTCTGCATCCTATCGTCGCGGGCACGCCGACATCGTCTGGGAACGCGACAGTCTCCAGTACGGCAGCCTCTGGGCTATCCAACCCCACCCAGTCGAGCTTTTCTGTCAATAGGTCGAGGGAGGGGATATCCATGACTCCCCCCTGTTTCTTTTCTACCGCTCCGCCACGAAGTAGCCCACCATCTTATAGACGATGCTGGCCGCCAGGTAACTCGATGCATATTGCCCTGGCATGGGCGCCAATTCGCAGAGGTCTGCGCCCACAACGGTCTTTTCTCGGGCCAGGCGGCGCAGCAGCCGCAGCGTCTGCCAATACCCGAGGCCTCCTGGTTCGGGCGTTCCCGTGGCAGGCGCCAGCGAGCTGTCCAGGCCGTCGATGTCGAAGGTCACGTAGACGCGATCCGACAGGGAGGCCATCACCTCGTCCATCCAGGAGTCGTCGGGACTCTGAGCAATCCGTTGGGCCGTGACGATCGTCGCGCCCTGTCGCCTGGCCCAGGAGGCTTCCTCGGCCGATGCATTGCGGATCCCCACGGCCACCACCCGCCCCCGTTCCCAGAGCCGGCGCGCCGTGCAGGCATGGGAAAAAGGACTGCCCTGGTAGGAATCCCGCAGGTCCATGTGCGCATCGATCTGCAAGAAGCTGACCTCCCCGAAATGGTCGGCTGCGGCCCAGCCGGCCCCCACGGCAACGGAATGCTCTCCGCCCAGCACGATGACGAACTTGCCCCGGGCCAGCCACTCGTCGCAGACCCTGCGCACCTGGTCCACCGTGGCCCCTGGAGCGGACAGGTCCGGCTCCACCGCCTGGTCCACGTGGATCCCCACGTCCAGGGGCAGGGCCTCCAGCTCCATGTCGTATTCTTCGAGCTGCAAAGAGGCGTTCAAAATCGCCTCCGGCCCACCCCTGGCACCAGGTTGGCTGCTCGTCGTGGCATCATAGGGAACGGGAACCAGCACCACCGAGGCCTGGTCCGGCCTGCAAGCCGAAGGATCCTGAGCAAGAAATGTCCGAGGGATTCGGCTCATGGAGACACCTCGATATGGAGGGAGACATCCCCGCCGGCTCGATGCATTGCACATCCGCCCTCTCCCTCCCGGCAGGGACAGCGGCCGGCTGGTCTTACAAGATGAACACGAGCGCGGCGACTACCGTGGTCCAGAGCCCGTTTTTGTGGCCTTCGGCGGTCTGCACTACGGCACGAGATTCCACGATCTCGCCGCTCATCTCATAGATTTCCTTGCGCTCGTTGTAGTCCGTGTCTGGATCGAACTCCAGATCCAACACCGTGGCCAACATGGTGGCTGCCAGATCCTCGGCATAGTCTCCGGCCTTCTCGCTCGTCTCCCCAAAGGAATGGTGCTCGCTGATGTAGCCCCAACGGTCCTTGTCCCTGGGACGGGCCAGTCCCACTGCCGCACTGATCAAGCGGGATGGCTCGTTGGTGGCGTTTTCGGCCATGACGCAAAACGTGATCTGTCCTGGGGTGAGATACGAAAGGCCGCGCTTCTTGCCCATGATGCGACACCGAGGAGGAAAGATGCTCGACACCTTGACCAGGTTAAGATGAGCGATACCAGCCGCGCGCAGAGCCATCTCGAAGGAGTTGAGTCGCTCGCGATGTGTTCCCTTCCCTTTCGTGAAAAAAGCAGCCTTGGGAACAAGATTGAAAGGTGCAGTAGTGAGCATTCCGTCAGCCATGTCCCGCTCCTCGATCAGCCACAGGCATTCATCGAGACAAGTCGCCGTGCCGGCACGGTCCATACGGTCGCGTCAATGGGTACGAGAACAACAAGGACAACATCAGCCTCGACCCAGGCCTGTCAAGAAGAATACAGCTCGAAGATACACTGAAATAAGCCGGGTCCCGGTCGCATGAACCGAATAGTCCGTGCCGGCACGGCGAGTCACATCCGTCCGGAAAATTGCGGTATTAATAGACGAGTTCTCCCGCGAGTCAAGCGCGAACCCTTCCCCACTGCCCCTTTCACAACTCGTCCGTTCTTCCCTCATACCTCCCGCCCTCCGCTTGTTCGATTGGATTGA
>CAZIJS010000341.1:0-3773 GCA_964539505.1 uncultured Myxococcales bacterium | reverse complement strand
CCACCGGGACGTATGCGCGGAGCATCACCTGGTCGGCTGGGACGAGGTCCAGGGTGGCATCGTCCACCATTTCGAATCCCTGGGGAGCGAGGTCCGCCATGAGACCGCAGGCCTGGTCTCCATCCGACGAGGGAACGGTCCATTCCACCAGGCCCACCATGAGCGCGCCTCGTTCGTCACCCCCGCCATCTCCCTCTCTACGGGCAGGACCCTCTTTCATGGTTTCCAACCTCTCTGTCCTGGACGAAATCTGAGCGGATCAACCCTCTGCAAAATCGGCCAGTTCGTTGACATCGTCTTCACGTCTGGGCAAGGCCTCCTCCAGGTCCGGGCCCATGGCCTCGATGGCCCGTGCCAGGGCCTCCACCGCCTCCGGTCCCACGCCCTTGCTGCGAACCGCGTCTTGCAGGGACCTGGCCAGTTCCTGCCATTTCTCTTCACCCAACCCTTTCGTGACCCCGAGATCCGGCAGGGCCCAGGCCCTTTTCTCCAGGAGGGAGACATAGACGAGGATGCCGCTGCGGTCCCTGGTTCGAGAGAGTCTCTTGGCATAAAACCAGGCCTGGGCAGCCTTTCTCGTTTCATCGTCCAGGATCTTTGCGGGACAGAGCCAGACCCGCAACGGCCGCACGAGCCAGACAAGCCCCAGAACGAATGCGTAGACGAGGACCGTGTCCACCAAGACCGCTGGCAGGGAAAACACGTGGCTCGAAAAGAGCATGAAAGCCAAGGCCGCGAAAGATGTCAAAGCCGCCAGCGCCTGGTCCACGTACCAATAGCGCCCCGACCATGGTTTGACCGCCACCACGACTTCGGCCGCAGACCGGTTTTCCACCGACTCCACCGCCGCGATCAGACGTTTCTTGGATTCTTCCCGGAGAAAAGGATGCTTGCTCATGCTTCGTGTTCCTTGGCTGGCTTCGGACTCATGTACGGGTTGCGATCCGGCTGGTCGATGCCGAGGTAAATGGCCGAATACTCCTTGTAATGCGTGGCATATTCCCGGATTTTGGCAAGATCTTCGTCTGTAAGCCGTCGCACCACCCTGCCGGGACGGCCCACCACCAGCGATCCGGGCGGAATCTCCTTGCGGGGCGGTACCAGGGCCCCGGCTCCGATGATGGTCCCGCTGCCGATGTGGGCATGGTCCAGGACCACTGCACCGATCCCGATGAGCACGTCATCTTCGATGGTACAACCATGGACCACCGCGCTGTGCCCGATGGTCACCCGCGACCCGATGGTGGTGGGGGCCACCCGGTTGGTCACGTGGATCACCGCGTTGTCCTGCACGTTGGACTCGTCACCGATGACAATCCAGTTGACGTCGCCGCGCACCACGGCCCCATACCAGATGCTCGTCCATGCGCCAAGTTCCACGTCTCCCATGACCAGGGACGTGGGAGCCAGAAAATTGTTTCCACCCAACGTGGGGGTGGCGCCCAGAAAGCTCTCGATCATCCCACCCATCTCCTACGAAAGACATCCATGCCCATCCGAAAGACATCCATGCCCATGCGAGAAACATCCCATGCCCAGGTCTCGCGCCTATCGAACGCCGGAGCTGCGGCGGCGCACCATGACCGCCAGCAAGGAAAGCAGCCACAACCACCACATGCCATGAGTTGCACCAGCCGCACGGCATGAACAGCCGGAATCTCCGGAAGAGCCCTGTCCGCCATCGGCCTGGGACGAGGCTCCATCAGTGGTTTGCGCAGCGTCTCCCGCCAGGGTCCCGTCTGCACTGATCGCGCCGTCGGCTTCGGACTGTGCGTCTGCTCCAGGGCCGGCATCCGGCAGCCCGCCGTCGGGCAGTTCCCGAAATCCCGGGCCGGGTTGCCAACCAGGGTTGCCGCCCTGGGCCCATTCGTACGCACCCACGTCGGGGTTGGAGTCCCTGGGATTCCAGTTGAAGTCCAGGTCCGCGGCCGTGGTCTGATCGCCTGCATCGATGACAGGCGAGCCATCAGTCGGCCAGGCATCCAGGTTGGCCGGGTCTTCGAAATCCTGGTCTGCACCGTTGCCGGTGATAAAACCCGAGTCCACCCCGCTCACCGCCCCCACGAGCACGTTGTTCGCAAACAGGATGTCCGATGCCCCGCCGTTGAGTCGCACCGCGGTGCTCGTGTCACAATAAAAGGCGTTGTCTGCCACCACGATCCCAGTGGAGCCGGCCCAGTCACTGGCACGCAGGCAGGTGTCCGGACTGGCGATCACCGTGTTGTTGACGATCACCATGTTCGAAGGCACCGCGCCCTGGTGGGCGTGGGAGTTTATGCCGTTGCCTGCCCGGAAAATCAAGTTGTTGCGCAGCACCGCGTCGGCAGCGGCCTGGATGCCCGAGTCCCCGCAGTCCCACAGAACGTTGTTCTCGATGACGTTCTGGGCATGCCCCTGGGTCCCATACACGATGACACAGGGATACTTGGTGTTGTAGATTACGTTGTTGCGCACCAGGTTGCCATAGGACCCCTGCTTGATCTCGATGCCGTCACCCTGGGCGGTTCCGTGGTTCGTGTCGTGGATCCAGGAATCCTCGATCACGTTGTCGTGAAACAGGCAACCGGCGTTGTTGCAGCCCAGGTACATGCCCTCACCGCTGCCACCCGTGTCGTGGAGATGAAGGCGGCTGAAACGAATGTTGTAATACTCGTTGCCCGTCATGTTCGCAGAGAGGGCCACGTCGTCTGTCTCGTGGATTTCCAAATCTTCGATGACTGCGTCGTGCACGTTCTGCAGACGCAGCCCGTGCGACCCTCCTCGGATTTCGAAACCACGAAACTCGAAGTACTCCCCGGTCACGTTCATGGCGTTCTGACTCGGATCGCCCTGCACCACCGGACTCTCACCGTCGGCGGCCCGCACCACGACATGGGCCTGCTCGCTGCCGTGCCATTCCAAGAGTCGATATCCAGGCGTGGGATAGCTGCCGCTGTAGACCACCACCTCGTCTCCTGCTTCCAGGGATGCGAGTACGGCGAACAGATCCTCTCCGTCATGCACCTCGTAAGTTGCGGCCAGGGCCGTCGATGACATGAGCACCACCGCTGGAGTGACAACCCAGAAAGCACAGTTTTTCATCGCAAACTCCTTTTGCTGTTTGCATGGTACGTTTACAAAAGTTTGCACGGTGAGTGAACGAAACAGAGGGCTCTGGGTCAAGCACTAATCCGGATCATTCCACGGGATTAATGATCTGCTGATCCAGGCCGCCGGGGTAGGCGTACGAATCGTAGGAGTCGAAACCCAACACGATCACGCCGAAGGGTTCGGTGCCCTGGAGCACGTGCACGCCTTTGCTTACCGAAACCCGGGCGACCTCGTAGCGCGCCCCGTCCATACTGGACCCCACGGCCACCCATCCATCGCTTACAGCGGTATCGTCCAGCATCACCGTGGCGTTCTTGTGCCTGGTGAGGACGAGGAAGTTGTTTTCCCAGGTGTCTGGCACGAGCACCACGTAATGATCCAAGAACTGCTCGGTGGGAACGGCCTGCACCATGCTGGGATCCCCGTTGTTGCCGCCCTGCTCCACCATGAAGGCGCCCACCATGTACTGGACCACCAGGATCGGCTTGTCTGCAGTGATGACGAAATCGCCAGGATTCGAGGATGTGCCGTACACGGTCAGGATCTCTTCCTGGCCTGGCTGCAGCGTGAGCGACGGCGGCAGCCCGGTGATCTCGGGATTCGCATCGAAGGTGACCGTTGTGTCTTGATCGTAGGCCAGGATCTGCCACACGGTGGGCTCGGCGCCCCGGAGCGGGGACCGG
>CAZIJS010000340.1:0-3810 GCA_964539505.1 uncultured Myxococcales bacterium | reverse complement strand
CGAAGCCCGCGAAAAACTCACCGCAACCAAGGACCAGCTCGTACGCTCGGAAAAACTGGCTTCCATCGGGGAACTGGTGGCTGGCCTTGCTCACGAACTCAACAATCCCACGAATGCGTTGGTCAACAGTCTCGACCCACTGGAAAACAGCGTCCAAGAGATTCTTGGAAAAATACCTGACCAGGATGCTAAAACAGCGGAAGTGGTTTCGGACCTGCGCACCATTCTCAAGGTCATCCGACACAGCACCAAAAGAACCAGGCGCATCGTCACCGCTTTGGGCAGTTACAGCCACCCGGACGCCGGCCCTCCCTCCCTGGTGGACACCAACGCAGCCATGGAAGACGCCCTGTCCATTGTGTCTCCCCTGCTCACCGGATTGAAACTGGAAAAAGACTATGGCAAAGACGCGGCGGCCATGGGATGGAGAGGACAAATCGAGCAGGTCTTCGTGAACCTCCTGGCAAATGCAGCCCAGGCACTGGATGGCCGAAAGGACGGGACCATACGTATTAGAACCTCCAACAGGAATGACAAGGTCGCAGTGACCGTGGAAGACAATGGACCGGGTGTTGCAGAAGAACTCCGAAACAAAATTTTCGATCCCTTCTTCACGACGAAGGACGTGGGCAAGGGCACAGGGCTCGGTCTCAGCATCTGCCAGGACATCGTGCTCAGGCATCGAGGTTCCATCGACGTGGAACAATCTGAATTGGGCGGAGCCAAGTTCGTGGTCACCTTCCCACGAGGCCCCGAGGTGATCGAATGACTCGATCCCGCCAATCGCTCGGTATCCTCGTGGCTTTTGGTCTCTGGGCCGCCACTGCCGCCGTTTTCGGCCATGGCCACACATTCTCCGACGATCCCTTGCCCGACCTGCGGTTCTCCAGACCTGTCACGCGCCCTGGCACCGATCGCCTCGTCATCATCTTGACAGACTCGGTCCCCTTCCACATGGCCTTCGACCGACGCCTCTGGCCAAAACTGTCTGCATTGCGACAACGCGCCACATGGGGAAAACTCTGGACCGCCGAACCCACCATGACATCGGTGATGATCAACACCATCCTGACGGGTAATTGGCCCACCACCTGGACTGTGATCCGGGACTGGCATATGCAGAAACTGCCCTACGAGACATGGGTGGACGGCCTGGTCCAATCGGGTCGTCGAGTGGTGGCATACGGCGACATTCCCTGGAGTGAACAAGTCGGTGACAGGCTCGCAGACAGCTACACCATCGCAGAAGAGGGCAAAACATCCCAGGGCCGGCCCATTCACTGGGAATCCAAGCTCCTCGACATGTCGCCTCGAATCGTGGATGCAGGCATCCATGCGGCCCTGCAGGAAAACTATGATGTCTTGGTCTGGCACGTAGTGGCCACCGATCAAGTCATGCACCTGGCATTTCGGGACAGTTCCATGACCAAGAGGGTCCTGAGGTATGCCGATGAGAAAATCTCAGCCCTCCTCGACCGCCTCGACGACGGGAAAACCACGTTTCTGCTGCTTTCCGACCATGGTTGCGCTGCCAACGGCCGACATGGGACACAAGACCCAGACGCCCGTCCCGCCTACTGGATGCTCCTGGGACGCGGCGTCACAGCGGGGCTGAGACTGGATGCCAGGCAACAGGACATGGCCCCCACCATCTTGGCCCTCTTCGGCCTGACGCCAAATGCACCAGCAGCCGGGCGCGTCCTCTGGGAAGCTTTGGACGATTCCTGGAGAGATAGAGCCCTCCTGGCGGACGCTGCAGTCCGCCAACGAATAGAATACCTGAAAGCCAAACAATCCCGAGACAATCGAGGACCGTCGATGGGCCCATGGCAGGCCCGGCTCGCCACCATCGAGACAGCATTGAAACGAGGCGACTACCAAGGTGTTTGCACTGCATCCAGCCGAACCATGAGGCAATTGTCCGCCCTGTCCTTCGCTGCCAGAAGGGACAACGACACCACAGAGGCACTGGCATGGTGGGTTGCACTCGGGTTGCTCCTCATGATGCTCCTGGGGGCCGCGGCCGACCCGCCGGCCATCTCCCAAGCCCGGACGGCCTGGCTCGTGGGCACTGCACTGCTGGCACTTGGCGGGACATTGTTTGCCAGCCGATATACCGTCCCCCTTCTCGTGGCTCTCTCATCCCTGCTCTGGCTTGCCCCCAGCCGCAAACTCCTGTCCATCCCTCGACGCACCCTCATTGTGGTCCTGTCCCTTTTCATCCTCTACCTGGTGGGAGTGACCGAGCTGCACCTCTGGACCGGACGTTTGTGCAACAGCATTATTTTTCAATGGACGAAAAACGCCGAATCATGGTTCGTCTGGTCCGTAGACGGCCTCGCCCTGATGGGACTTGCAGTTCTCTTCGTGCTCAGACGGCGTATCCTGCCATCCCTGGCAAAGCACCCTGTCGCCTGGATTGCTGCCGCGTCTTTGGTCCTCGCAGGCTCCAATGGATACTACCAGGGCTTCTACGTTCCCTTCGTGTTTTTGCTCTGGATCCTGCTTCTCTGGCAGAGCAAAGACAGCTTCCCCGGTGAGACCCGGCTTCTCCGGGCAAGCCGGGCCCTGGGGCCCCTGCTTGCTGCAGCCGGGCTCTTCTATTGGCAGACCACTTGGGACCGGCATTGTTTCCACCTGCGTTACTGGCTCGATGCCCATGAATCTCTCGGCGGCCTCACCGCGGCCCTGGCCATGCTGGCGGCCACCTCAGCCATCGCCTGGAACGCTCCCTGGTTCACGAAAGGATCCACCGCATCTCATCGCGAATCCCACAGGCCGCACCTTGCCCATCACTGGCTGTTGGGCCTGACCGCGGCCTTGCTCCTGGCAGGTCTCCATACCCTTTTCCCAACCACTCCCGAACAGCTCTCCGCGAGCCTCGGCGCCCACCTCATGGAGGCCCTCCCAGGCCAAGCCGTTGCCATGACCCTTTTGACCCTGGTCTTTGTGTCAATCAAGGGATGGCGCAGTCACGCCGCCGTCCTCACGTATCTGACGGGGCTCACTGCCCTGGCAGGGTCGCCCTTCGAAGCCACCGTCACCGGCATCCTGCTGGCCCTGACCCTCTCAGTGGCCACGCATCCGGTCTTCGTCGGTCGGTTCGCCCTGCCAGCCTCTGTCTTCACCTTCATCGCCCTTCGCGTGGCCCTGCACATCCTGTTCGATTTCAAATTCAACTTCACGGGCATCCACGACCTGATGGGCTTCCCGGCACAGGTGACCTCATCAGTCTTCTTTCGAACCCTCCTGCTGGGCCTCGTCCGCTTCCTTCCGGCCACCCTCCTGTCCGCCGCCCTGGCCTTCGGCAGACTCGATGGCCGACTCCGGATCCAGGCGATCTCCCTCGCACTCTTCTTCCTGGCATCCAGAATCCTCTTCATCCTCGTGTTGATGCACCTGAGCCGTTTCCAACTCTACTTGAACTGGCGAAACACAGGAGAAGCCCTCTACTACGGCATCTGGATGATCTGCCTCCTGGTCTACGGACTCACCGTCCTGCCCACAAGACTTTCCCGAACCCCTCGTCCGGAGCAAGGCCCGGTGTGATTTCCAGCCTCGAACTGTTCTCGCGAAGCCGTCGCCCGGAGCAAATCCGTGTGCGATGTCGCATCGCAAACCGGCAAACCAGGATGGATCGTGTTGTCGTTCCGGCCTGGCCCCAAGACAAGCCGCATTCTTCCGAAACAGCGCACCGGGACTCTGCGAAGGGGGCGTCTGAACCGCGCTGCCCGAGCCGGCAAGGGCTCAAGCGTTTCAGCCGAGGCGAGGTGAACCGCGACAGCCGCCAGGCTGGACCGGTTCTCGCGA
>CAZIJS010000339.1:0-3875 GCA_964539505.1 uncultured Myxococcales bacterium | reverse complement strand
ATCTTAGCTCTGGGCGCATGGTTTTCTCCTTTTTTTTTTCACGATCAGATCAGAAGACATGCGCCCTTTCAACATCTCATCCCCCTCCTTCTCGGAACTGATCGATATCCTTCCGAAATATGTGTGGAACGGTCAGGCGACAACTGTTTTGATATTCATCGCAAAAGATTTATGCTTGTTCCGATGAGAGGCGACACACACAAGTATCCCCAAGGATACGTAGTAAGAAAGTAGTTCGGATATGAAGATTTTCGTCACGGGCGGTTCGGGCTTCATCGGCGGCCATATCATTGAAGCTCTGGCAATGGACTGTACCGTCGTAGCCATGGCGCGCTCCGATCACAGTGCCGAAGTCGTCGCGGCCTACGGAGCTGAGCCAGTGCGCTGCTCGCTGGGCGCGATTGACCCCAAGCACCTCAAAGAAGTGGATGCCGTGATACACTGCGCTGCCTTCGTCGGAGAGTGGGGAACGCGACAACAGTTCTGGTCGGTGAATGTCGACGGCACGACGCAGCTACTCGAAACGGCGCGCTCCGCGGGCGTCGCTCACTTCATACACATTGGCACAGAAGCGGCCCTCTTCGACGGGCATGATCTCGTCGATGTCGACGAGTCGCATCCGTATCCAAAACGTCACAAATTTCTTTACTCCGAAACGAAAGCCGAAGCAGAACGCCGCGTTCTGGAGGCTAACGCTCCAGGGTTCCGCACGGTGTCTATTCGGCCACGGTTTGTGTGGGGCCCGCGCGACACCAGTGTGCTGCCGGTACTGCTACACATGATCGACTCGGGAAAGTGGCGCTGGATTGACGGCGGCAAGCACGAGACCTCCACCACACATGTTGCCAACCTGGTACACGGCGTTCGCCTAGCCCTTGAACGCGGCGTCGGCGGAAACGCCTACTTCGTAGCGGATGCCGAGCGCTCCACCATTCGCGATTTTGTTAGCCAACTCGTGTGGACGCAAGGCCGGTCGGTTCCGGATGGGTCGGTACCCAGCACCCTGGCGCGGCCCATGGCCTGGCTGATCGAACGAGCTTGGCAGCTTCTGGGCCTCAAGAGCGCGCCGCCAATGACCCGATTCGGAGTTGCTATGATGTCGTGCACGGTAACAGTGCGTTGGGACAAGGCGGCGGCCGAGCTTGGCTACAAGCCGCTCGTTACTCGCGCAGATGCTATGGCCGAACTCGCTTCGTTACGTTCCTGACGATGAATGTTTCAGTACCATGCATCGTATCTCCTCAGCATCATGTCTGATCTGTCGCTGTATCCTCCCAGACAAATCTCGCAAGCAGCCAAAGGATTCCAAATGTGGATCGTGCTCCCCAAAATACCGCCCAGACCAACTACTCTCGGGGTCTGGGGGCAAGGCATGCGTTGGTCCCAACCCGGAGCCTCCCAAATGGCGCGACTCCGTGCTGACACGTTTAACAACATCTGGGAAAATCGAACCCGCATGGCTCTGGCTGCATAGTCCCAGATCCCCCGTATCGGAACCGCGCCCTTGTCGCAAAAAAGCCATTGGTCGACGCCGAACGGGCATTTTCAGTGACAGCCCTCCAGGCCTGGTTGAAGGGGGCATCGCAAGAGCGGCGTCCGCCCCTCCCATGGGGCGACATGAGATCCTCAATTGCTCCTTGCAGGACCCCTGGGACAGGAATATATAGAAGTTTCCAACGCGCCGGCCCTCTGCCAGGGCACCGACGGCCAAGGATTCATGGAGGTAAGAAAATGACAGAAATAGTCGAAGTGCGTGCACGTGAAATCCTCGATTCCAGGGGAACTCCCACGGTAGAGGTCGAGGTGGTGCTGAGCAGCGGGGCCGTGGGCCGTGCCGCCGTGCCTTCCGGTGCTTCCACCGGGAGCCGGGAAGCCCTGGAACTTCGCGACGGCGACGAGACCCGTTTCCGGGGCAAGGGCGTAACCAAGGCGGTTCGAAACATCATCGAAGAACTCGGTCCCGACGTCACCGGTCTCGATGCCCTGGACCAACAAGGCATCGACCAGGTCCTGCTGAACCGGGACGGAACGCCCAACAAGGGACACATGGGCGCCAATGCCATCTTGGCCGTCTCAATGGCCGTGGCAAGAGCGGCGGCTTCCTGCATCGGGCTCCCCCTCTACCGGTACTTGGGCGGCGCCGGGGCCAGGGTCCTGCCCGTGCCCATGATGAACTTCGTCAACGGGGGCAAGCACGCGGACAACAGTATCGACGTGCAGGAATTCATGATCGTCCCTTGGGGCCTACCTTCCTTCTCCGATGCCCTGCGGGCTGCCGTGGAAACCTACTGGAGTCTCAAAGACCTATTGAAGGGCAAGGGCCTGTCCACGAACGTGGGTGACGAAGGCGGCTTCGCTCCCAATCTCAAGACCACCCAGGAAGTCCTGGAATACATGGTCTCGGCCATCGAGAAAGCCGGCTACAAACCAGGGGAACAGATTGCCCTGGCCATGGATCCCGCGGCTTCCGAGTTCTTCGACGAAGAGAAAGGTCTCTACAAAATCGAAGGCAAGGAACTCAACGGCACGGATCTGGTAGATTACTGGGCCGAACTCGTAGAAAAATTTCCCATCATCTCCATCGAGGACGGTCACGCCGAAAACGACTGGGAAGGCTTTGCCCTGATGACGAAAAGGCTTGGTGGCCGGATCCAAATCGTTGGTTACGACATCTACGTCACCAACCCCGAGTATCTGAAACGGGGTATTCGCGAACACACATCCAACTCGATTCTCATCAAGCTCAATCAGATTGGATCGCTCACCGAGACCCTGCACACCATCGACATGGCGCACCGGGCCGGGTTCTCCGCAGTGGTCTCTCACCGCAGCGGCGAAACCGAAGACCCCTTCATCGCTGACTTGGCAGTGGGCATGAACACGGGCCTCATCAAAACCGGCAGTGTGAGCCGTACCGACAGGATCTGCAAGTACAACCAACTGCTGCGCATCGAGGAAGAACTGGGCACATCCGCCATTTACCTGGGCAAACAGGCTCTCCGGGGAGCTGGAAAGACCCGCTGATCCCCCTCCAAAACCGAGTCCCGGACTTCCAACGAACCGAGGCAAGGAGACTCGCCATGCCAACTTCTCAGCAGACATTGATCGAACTGGAAGCAAAGTATGGAGCGCACAACTATCTCCCGCTACCCGTGGTGCTCACCAAGGGTGAGGGCATCTGGGTGTACGACATCGAGGGGAAAAAGTACCTCGATTTTCTCTCCTCCTATTCAGCCGTCAACCACGGCCACAGGCATCCCAGGGTCATCGAAGCCCTCACCGAGCAGCTTGGAAAGCTCACCCTGACGTCCCGCGCGTTTTACAACGATCAACTGGGGCCCTTCCTCCATGAACTGGTCGAGTACACTGGCATGGACATGGCGCTGCCCATGAACACGGGGGCCGAGGCCGTGGAGACCGCCATCAAGGCAGCCAGGCGATGGGGGTATCGGGTCAAAGGGATCCCAACGAACGAGGCCGAGATCATCGTCTGCTCCGACAACTTCCACGGTCGGACCGTCACGGTCATCAGCTTTTCCACCGAAGAAGCCTACAAGGCGGACTTCGGGCCGTTCACGCCTGGTTTTCGCGCCATTCCGTATGGAGACGCCGAGGCCCTGAGCAATGCCGTCACGGACAAGACCTGTGCGTTTCTCGTGGAACCGATCCAGGGAGAAGGCGGTGTCATCGTTCCCCCGGAAGGCTACCTCACCGACGTGCGCCGCATCTGCTCGGAAAAGGGCCTGCTGCTCATGCTCGACGAGATCCAGACCGGCTTTGGCCGAACGGGCAAGCGGTTTTGCCATTGGCACGAAAACATCGTGCCCGACGTCCTCATCCTGGGTAAGGCCCTGGGCGGCGGCGTCTACCCTGTG
>CAZIJS010000338.1:0-3888 GCA_964539505.1 uncultured Myxococcales bacterium | reverse complement strand
GACCAAGGCAGCGGGAGGAGCTTGCGGCGCAGGTTGGAGTCGGGGGCTGCGTGAGGAGGTTGGCGTGGCTGGAGAACGTGCCGGTGACATGACTCCCAGGTCTCCAGACTCGTCCCCTGTTTCCAGACGGGGCGAGCGATACGAGCAGCGCTCCGGCCTGGGCCTGATCACTCTCATCATTGTCACCCTGGCGCTCATCCTTGCTGCCAGGTTCACGGGGGGCGCTGCTCCCAGATCCCGGCACGACCTGGTGCTCTGGCATTCGTATCTCGGGGCCGAGCAACAGGCCCTGGAACGGCTGGTCCGGGACTACAACGCCTCTGGGCGGGGCGTCCACATCCGGCTGCTCCAGGTATCGTTCGACAACCTTCCCCAGAAATTGACCAACGCGATTCCCAGGGGCAACGGCCCGGACCTGTTCATTTTCGCCCACGATCGCCTCGGGGACTGGACCAGGAAGAAACTCCTGGAACCCATCGGGTACTGGGTGGGCGGGGACATGGCCTCGCGGTTTCTTCCCGGGCTCCTGGGGGCCTTCGTGGACAGGGGCGCGCTCTATGCGTTGCCCTTGACGTACAAGAGTCTGGCCCTGTTCTCCAACGAAACCCTGGTGCCGGATCCTCCCAGGACCACGAGGCAGCTCCTTGCCCTGGGACGCCGGCTCACCGATGCGTCCCAAGGGCGATTCGGCCTCGTATATCAATCCACAGACATCTATTTCCACGCCCCCTGGCTCTTCGGATTCGGGGGAAGGCTCCTGGAACGCTCCAGGGGCTGTGTTCCCAAGCCGGCACTGGTGTCCGACCGGGCTGTGGCAGCCCTGGAGTTCGCCAGGAAGCTGGCAGGTCCCGGAGGGATCGTTCCTCCTGAGGTGACGGGCCAGCTCGTGGCCTCCCTGTTCGTCTCGGGCAAGGCCGCCATGGCCATTTCCGGGCCCTGGTTTCTGAGCCAGATTCAGGCAGCCCGTTTTCCGTACAAAGTGGCGGTGCTGCCCAGGGTCTCGCAGACAGGCAAACCGGCCAGCCCCCTCCTTTCGGTGGAGGGTATTTTCATGAGCAGACGATGTGGGAACAAGGAGGCCGCCTTCGATTTCATGCGTTATTTGACATCGAGTCGGTCTTCGGAGTTTCGCTTGCGCAAGGCGGGCCAGCTTCCCGCGGACAGGGCCACCGATGCCCAGGTGGCAACGATCCGGCCCTTGCTCGATGCATTTCGCCGTGAGCGGGCCCTGGCCAGGATCACGCCCTCGACTCCTGTGATGCGCCTTTTGTGGCGGCCCTACAGTAAGGCTCTGGCCGCTGTCCTGGCCAGGGGAAAGGCACCGCGGGCCGCCTTGAAAGAAGCCCAGTGGGAGGTGGACAAATTTCTGGGGTCTTGTCTCAAAGGACGGGCTTGCGGCAAGGAGGCAGCTCGATGAAGTCCTTGGGCCAAACCTGTCTGCAAGAGGAGGATCGGCGGTGAGACTTCGCTGGCGAAATGGTCCTGCGGCCTTCCTGGTTTTTGCCTTGGTGGCCGGGCTGGTGGTCTCGACTGCCTCTCTGCGGGCAG
Organism: uncultured Myxococcales bacterium; assembly: GCA_964539505.1. Taxonomy (GTDB): domain Bacteria; phylum Myxococcota_A; class Polyangia; order HGW-17; family SLPX01; genus CAZIJS01. The sequence continues at coordinate 2,340 of CAZIJS010000338.1, read as the reverse complement.
TGAACCTGCGTCTGCGCCTGGTCAACGAAGAGCGTGCCTGTGGGGCCGCCGCAGGGCTCCAGCGAGCGTCCCTGCGGCGGGCGAAGGCCTGGGCCGGGGCGCACCAGGGCTGGGAGGCCAAGGTCCGCAGGCCCGAAGACGACCGGGGGCGCGTGGTCACCCGCCTGTCTCTGCTGGAACACACCGATCCAGGTTTTCAGCCAGGCCCCCTGAGCCGGAAGGCCTTCCAGGGGAAGGGCCATGCCTCCCAGGCCAAGGAACTGTTCGATCGGTCTGTGGATGCCCTGTCAGCGGGCAAGGTGGTCTGGTGGCGTTCCCGGCCCGGAAGGCCGGAGCGTGTTGGATGCGCCTTGGCCCGGGGGCGGCAGGTGGTCCTGGTGGAGTCGCGCCCCGACCTGAAAGGGTTTACATGGCCCTGGGCGACCTTCTTCGTCATCCTGGCCCTTGGGGCGGTGCTCGTGCTCGTGGGCGCAGCCCTGGGGCATGGCCTGCCTGCGAACCTGGGATTGGGCCTGGGCTTGGCAGTGGCCTGGGTGGGCCTGTCGGCCTGGTATGCATCGGTGGCCTCTGCTCCCCTCGGCAGCCCCTTGAGTCTGGGCGATGGCCTGGCCCGGTTGTTCGACGGGTGGAACGGGGCCGTCACCCTAGGCCTGGGCCTGGTGGTTTTGGCAGTGGCCGGGGGCAGGGCCCTGGGCTGGGGCCGCGGCATCGTGACGGCGCTCAGGGAGCATCGGGTGGCCTATGCCTACGTGTTGCCCGCGGCGGCGGGCATGCTGGTGTTGGTCCTGGTGCCGTTTTTGTTCGGTCTTCTGCTCGGGTTCTTCAACCATTGCGAGGGGCATTTCGAGTACATCGGCCTGCGCAATTTCCGCGAGATCCTGTCTGGCGGAGGAGCCCCTCTCACCCATCCCCTCAATTTCTACTTCACCCTCGCAGTGACCCTGCTCTGGACCACGGTGAACGTGCTCCTCCATACGGGTATCGGTCTCGGCCTGGCCCTGCTCCTCAACAATCCCACCCTCCGGTTCAAGGGAATCTACCGAATGCTCCTCATCATTCCCTGGGCCGTGCCCAATTACATCACCGCCTTGATGTGGAAAGGGATGTTTCACCAGCAATACGGCGCGGTCAACCAGGTCCTGCATCTCCTGGGAATCGCTCCTGTCTCCTGGTTCAGCCATTTCTGGTCCGCGTTCACCGCGAACGTGGTGACTAACACCTGGCTGGGATTTCCCTTCATGATGGTGGTCTGTCTCGGGGCGCTCCAGTCCATCCCCAAGGATCTCTACGAAGCAGCCGAGGTGGACGGGGCGGGCCGATGGGTTCGTTTCCGCCACATCACCTGGCCCTTGCTCCAGCCGGCACTCCTGCCAGCGGTGATCCTGGGCTCCATCTGGACCTTCAACATGTTCAACGTCATCTACCTGGTCTCGGGCGGCGAGCCGGGCGGGTCCACCGACATCCTGATCACCGAGGCGTATCGCTGGGCCTTCCTTCGCTACGAGCGCTACGGCCTGGCTGCGGCCTATGCAGCATTGATTTTCGTGATCCTGCTCGGGTACAGCTACCTGACGAGCCGGGTCACCCGCAAGGCCAGGGAGGCGGCGCAGTGATGGGAACTGCACCATACGTAATCGGCCCGGTTTTTTCGCCAATCAGGGCGAAGTCCTCCGGCCGGAAACGGCCATGCGTCGAGGCGACGGCCTGCAGTGAGGCGACAATCTGCACCGAGGCGACGGTATGCACCGAGGCGACGGTATGCACCGAGGCGACGGTATGCAGTGAGGCGACAATCTGGACCGAGGCGACGGTATGCACCGAGGAGACAACGTCATGAGACCACGGTCGAGGTGGGTCAACCTGGCCACACACCTGTTTCTAATCCTCTTCACTGCGATGACTCTTTTCCCCGTGCTGCTGGTGGTGCGAAAGAGCCTGTCGCCTGGAGACCAGTTCAGCCTGTCCCTCAATCCCATCCCAAAACACGTGACCTTGGAGCACTACCGCCGCGTGGTGGGCAGTCGTGACTTCGACGGGCGATGGCTCTTTGGACGACAGGTCCTCAATTCCGTGGTCGTGGCGGGCCTGACCACCCTGCTGGGAGTCTTTCTCGCCGCCACCGCCGCCTACGCCTTTAGCCGCTTCAAGTTTCCCGGCAAACAAACCGGCATGGGCATGTTCCTGGTGGTGCAGATGTTTCCGGGAACCTTGCTCCTCATCCCCCTCTACATCATCCTGGACCGGCTGGGGTTGCTCAACAGCGTCGCGGGCCTGGTCCTGGTCTATTCCACCACTGCGATTCCCTTTTGTGTCTGGATGCTCAAAGGCTACTTCGACACC
>CAZIJS010000337.1:0-3918 GCA_964539505.1 uncultured Myxococcales bacterium | reverse complement strand
CCCGCCCCGGTGGGCCCGCAGCTTTCCTCCGGCACTGTATTCGAACGCTCCCCCTGGGGATTCATCAGCCCCTCGTCCACATCCCCGTCGCAGTCATCGTCCACCCCGTTGCACATCTCCGGAGCCGGGCCAACCTCCCCGTCACAGGCATCCGACCAGATACCATCCACACAATGTTGCAACCCAGGCCGGCAACGCATGGGAGGCCCCAACGTTTCCGGATCACCGAAAGAAGAACAAAGCCGCACGTCTCCCGCCTCACAGGAACAGTCTTCGTCGGTGAGCCCGTCGCAGTCATCGTCCAAGTCGTTGCCACAGCGCTCCTCGGCACCGGGATGGATGTCCTTGTCCAGGTCATTGCAGTCGGCACCCAGGTCGCATCCCTCACCGTATCCATCCTGGTCGAAATCCTGACAGGTCTGTGCATCCGACGCATCCACGATGGACACATCCTCGAATGCCGCATCCTGGCTTCCCGCAGTCGTGGGATTCGGACCGCAGGCCTGCCCCAGACCCAAAACCGCCAGTCCCCACCAAATCACCAACACAGAGTTTTTCTTCATCGACATCCTGGCTTCCTCCTGACCAGTGGCCCACAAAGAGGGACCATCCTACGAAACTTTCCCCTCTGCACGATAGCCATACCTTCGATACCAATTATTCTTATAATACTATCAACGAAAATCCCTGCAAGCATCACGTTCCGCCGACTTCCGGCAACTCCACGAAAATGAGCCCGACATCCGTCCTTGACAGGGACGCGACAGAGAGAGATGCTCCCAAAAGGCTCCACAAAGAGAGCATTGCCCCCCTGGGCCCTCGTTTGACTACCCGTGAATTCATCCGTCATGTCATGAGGTTATAGTCCCATGGCCGAGCCCCGCATTCGATTCGACGTTCTTCGCAACAAAGTCGTCCGCACCATGGTCCAACACCCGGCCTTCCCATTGGTCCTGCAGGTGCTCACGTTGGTCATCGTCGTGACCCTCGCGGTGATCGGCCTCGGCGTGGGCCGGGGTATGCCGGAGGAGTCACTCCTCACGCTGCGCAAGACGAACCTGACCAGCTACCTGGTCTGGGGCCTGTGGTGGCCTGCCATGATCATCGCCATGGTGGCGTTCGGACGGGTCTGGTGCACCATCTGTCCGCTGGAGCTTTTGTCCCGCGTGGGTGATGCCCTGGCCAGGAAACTCAATCTGCCCAGACTGGCCTTGGGCCGTTTCCTGCGTGCCGGCTGGTTCATGCTGGCCGGCTACCTCCTGCTCCAGATCGGCGTCGCCTTCTTCCAACTCCACCGCATGCCCCACCACACGGCCCTGCTCCTCTTGGCTCTGCCAATCTCCGCATTGCTCGTGGGTCTGCTCTTTCGTGGGCCCAGGGCTTACTGCCGCGCTTTCTGCCCTGCGGGAGCCGTTCTCTCGGTGTACGGCCGCCTCACCTCGGTCCAACTGGAAACGAGGAACCAGGATGTCTGCGACCAATGCAGCACCAAGGACTGCATCAAGGAAAGCAACCGCTTCCGATTCGATGCCAGGAGTTGTCCTTCCCTGCTGCGTCCATTCGATCGCAAGGCATCGGACGCCTGTGTGCTCTGTTTCCAATGCGCCAAGGTCTGTCCCCACGATAATATCGGATTCGGTTCGGTATCGGCTGAGGCTCCCGTGAGACGTAAGCAACTCCTGCGTCCCTTCGAGGCGGCCTTCGTGATCTTCGCCTTCGGGTTTCTCACCCACGAAATCGTCGAAGACGTGCATTGGGGCGACGCCGTCTTTGCTTGGGTGCCCGAACATGTGGCTTCCTGGCTGCACGGTCACACCGGGTGGATGGAAAATCTCTGGTACTTGGGTGGATTCCAGCTCGTCTTCTGGTCTCTTCTCGCGGCAGTCGCCTACGCCGCAGGACACAAAGGAAAACTCCGCGACCTGTTCCTGGGCGCTGCCACCGGCGCGGCACCTGTCGTGGCGGTGACACACCTGGCCAAGGCAACGGCCAAAATCGCCGGATGGCTTGGATATCTCCCCGGTGCCCTGGCGGATCCCAAGGGTCTGCGCACCTTCCATGACCTGACTTCGGGAGCAATGACGACCCCCCCAGTGCTCTTCGGGACCAATGTTGCCGGCTGGCTGGGCCTGATCCTGGTGACCATCATGGCATTGAAGTCGAGAGGATGGATTGGCAAACTCCCGAAGGAATCCCTGGTGGCAGCAAGGGTCGGCCTGGTGGCAGCCACGCTCCTCTTTGCCACGGACCTGGCGCTCTGGGCTCTGGGCATCGCCTGAGACAGACCAATCCCGCCACAACACAGCACGAGACAACGTTTCGTCGCCACAGAGTTCTCCGACGAACCGCCACGACGTGAATCCGGATCTCCACAGCCAACCGTGGAGTATCCAACCATGGAATATCCGACCATGGCAACCCGACCAAGGAATGCCCAAACATGGAATGAAATCCCAATGCAGCCGTCGCGCAAAATCCCTGGTCCAAAGGGACGAAGCAGGCAACGGCATTTCGAACTCATGGAACTGCCCAGACAGCACCACGTGCCAAGACGGCGGATGTGTCGGCCCCGTCGCCTGGCATCTGAGCCGCACGGTGGACATGCAATACGTCCAAGCTCATCTTCTCAACGGGGGCCTTGCGACTCTCACCCAATGCACCAACACGACAGACGACCTGGCACAGTCCCGCCTGCTCTGCGACATTCGACGATCGGTGCGACATCTGCAGGCCCGCTTCACCCGGTTCTACGGAAGCACCTGGACCGCGTTCCGACGAGATCCGAACGCCCCCTGCCACAGCAGCCTGGACGCATGGAAAGCCTGCATTCAGGAACGTCTCAGGTCGTTCATCCATGAACTCCACGAAGCCTCCCCTGGCATGATGGTGGCGTACAGCCTGGCAGAATACGTCCACGAAAACAACGTGCTGCCAGGTGACTTTCCGGCGATCTGCGTGGCGGGCACCGTGGGGCAATGGGGGCCGAACACGTGCATCCCGGATGCCGCAGGCTCCGATGTGGCCCGCAACTACTTCATCGACTGGGGCAGCCTCTTCCTGGACGCAGGATGCCGGGCCCTGCTCTTCCAGCAGGCCCGCCTCACCTTCGGCGGGGATCCCTCTTCCAGTCGATTGAGCAGCGCAGGGGCGGCCGGCCTGGACACAGTCCTCACGGCACTCCGAGCCCATGCGAACTCCATGGGTTCCCACTTCTACGTAGGCCTGCAAGCTGCTGGCGGTGCAATCCACAACGGCGTCGAGTTGGCCGACTTCGTCATGGGCGCGCCGCCAAGGACATCTTGGATCACCCAGACATCTCGGCCACCGTACCCGCTGGCCAGGATCCGCCCATCCGCCGCGACTATTGGGGAAAGCAGATGCTGGACCCAGACGAGACAGTATCCTGGCTCTACCAAACCTACTTCGAGCGCATGCCCTCTTCGGCCGAATACCAAACCGGCCTCGACAGTCTTCCCGACCCGGTGGACGGGACCTCCACCGCGCGATGCGACCTGGCCTGGAACCTGGTATCCCGCAATGAATACGCCAACCTGGCGGATTCGGACCGTGCGTTCGTGACCAAGACCTACCGTGCCTTCCTCCTGCGCGAACCGGACCAGAACGGATTGAATTTTTATGTGGACTAACTGGGCAATGCGAGCAAGACTAGGCATCAGGTCATCGACGAGGTCTGCCAAGACCAGGATGCTCTGGGGCTTTTCAGCCAGCCGTGATTTCGGATCCCGAAATGGGATCTCCCCATAGGATGCACAACGAGGTCCTTTGGAAACAAGCGCGTATTCCCTGTCAACCAACGCACCCCTCCATCAGAATCCCCCCCTGCATCGTGCAATTCCAGCCGAAAAACAAAACAAATAGGAATTTTTTTCAAAAAATCCCTTGACCCCAGCACGATTG
>CAZIJS010000336.1:0-3930 GCA_964539505.1 uncultured Myxococcales bacterium | reverse complement strand
ATCGACGATATTGTAGTTGTCGTGGAGCACCTTGACCACAGGGGCCAAACAGTTCGTGGTGCAGGAGGCATTGGAAACCACATGGTGCTTCGCCGGATCGTAGCTGTCCAGGTTGACACCACAGACGAAGGTGCCGTCGGCCTGGTCTTTGGAATCCGCCGGGGCGCTGATGATGACGCGCTTGGCCCCAGCTTCGAGATGCATGGCTGCCTGAGATCGCTTCCGGAATCGACCTGTGCTCTCGATGACCAGATCCACACCCATTTCTTTCCAGGGAAGTTTGGATGGATCGGGCTCTGCGATGAACCGGGCCCGCTGCTTGCCGGCGACCAGGAACTCTCCATCCATGCCGGCCTCGAAACGGCGATGCACCGAATCATACTTGAGCAAATGCAGGGCGGTCTTCGTGTCGGTGAGGTCATTGACAGCCACGATCTCCAGTTCAGGGTCCTGGGCGGCCAAACGAAACAGAGCTCGACCAATTCTTCCGAAACCATTGATTCCAATCTTGACCATGGGTCCTCTCCTTTCTAAATGTGACGAAGATACCTAACCACGGAGCCCGCGAGAGTCAATGATCAACGCACGCCTGGGACGTGCATTGCCAGGCACCGACGATTCACGACAAAGGCCTCATGACACTTGACTCGCCGCTGTGAATGGTTACGTATGGGCGCCGGTGGTCTGGTGACGAAAATTACCGATCAGACCAGGTTCAACCGTCCCCATGGCGATTGGACTCAAAAAATGGGTGGCGGCGGGGAATGAAAGTGACGGGTGGACGGTTGAGGGGTCGGTCGTTTCCAGGCACGAACACAACAAGAGAGCGAGTGCGATGACGAACGAGACCAAGAACGATCAAAAACAAAAGATAGCAGACAAGACAACGGCCAAAGACGAGTCCAAAGCCAAGACCGAGTCTAAGGCCAAGACCGAGTCTAAGACCAAGGACCAATCTAAGGCCAAGACCGAGTCCAAGGCCAAAGACGAGGCTAAGACCAAGGACGAGTCTAAGGCCAAGACCGAGTCTAAGACCAAGGACCAATCTAAGGCCAAGACCGAGTCTAAGACCAAGGACCAATCTAAGGCCAAGACCGAGCCACAAGACGTTCTCATCGAAGTCAATGATTTGACCAAGATGTATGGGGACTTCGCTGCGGTGGACAAGGTTTCGTTCCAGGTTCGTCGGGGCGAGGTCGTGGGCTTTCTCGGCCCCAACGGTGCGGGCAAGACCACGACGATGCGCATGCTCACATGCCTGCTGGCTCCCACCACGGGGAGAGCAAAGGTGGCGGGTTTCGACACCCTTACCGAATCCATGCAGGTGCGTCGCGCCATCGGGTACCTCCCGGAAGACACGCCTCTCTACGAAAACATGTCTGTCCTGGAATTCCTCCGTTTTGCAGCCGAGGCCAGGGACGTTCCCAAGTCGAAGCGGAACGCCAGGATTCGCGAAGTCGCAGAGGTGGCCGGCCTGACGTCCGTCCTGGGCAGGGCCATCGGCCATCTTTCGAAAGGATATCGGCAGCGTGTGGGCCTGGCCCAGGCCATGGTCCACGATCCCTCGATTTTGATTTTGGACGAACCCTGGACAGGACTCGACCCCAATCAGATTGCAGACGTGCGGAGCCTCATCAAGAAACTTGGTGAGAACAAAACCCTCCTGCTAAGCACCCACATCCTGGCCGAAGTGGAAGCGGTCTGCGACAGGGTCATCATCATCGACCACGGCACCATCAAGGCCGATGGCGCCCCAGCAGACGTCATTCGGGAGTTCGGCCAGGTCCGCTACGAACTCAGGGTGAAAGAGGGCAAGGACATCGAGGCTCTCAAAGCAGAACTCCAGGGAACCGGTCTGGTCGAGTCGGTCATGGTGCATGACTCCGGCCCCCAGACCATGGTGGAACTGGTCTGTCGCCGCGGCAAAGATATCGGCCAGGAGCCTATCCTGGATGCAGCCCGGAAAGCCGGCATCCTGGTGGCATCCCTGGAACGGGTGGCCAACAGTCTCGAGGACGTCTTCCGTTCCCTGACGGTGGGGGACCGGGTCGAAATCGGGAAGGCCGCCTGACACGAGATTCTTCAGTGGATTTCTTCGATGGATTTTCCTGGTCGCCAGTGATTTGGAAAGGAAACGATGATGAGCAAAACTTGGGTCATCTACAAAAGAGAGCTGGGTGAGTACTTCTACTCCCCGGTGGCCTACGCAGCCATCGTGGTCCTCCTCTTCTACATGGGATGGAAAGGCCTCAACTCCATTCTGGAAGCGAGCAGTCCACAGGCCAACTTGAGGCCGTTCTTCTCCTTCTCGCCCTGGATCCTCTGTTTCGTGGGTCCGGCGCTCACCATGCACCTGCTTGCCGAGGAAAAGGGCAAAAAGACGCTCCAACTCCTGCTGTCCATGCCTGTCTCAGACTGGGCCGTGGTTCTGGGCAAGTACTTGGCCGCGCTCACCGTGCTCCTGGTTGCCCTGGTCCTCTCCCTCGCCTATCCCTTCACGATTTCTCGGATGGGCAACCTGGACTGGGGAGTCACTGCAGGAGGATACCTGGGACTATCGCTCATGGGGGCCACCACGTTGGCCATCGGAATGATGACTTCCTCATGGACCAAATCGCAGTTCCTGGCCTTCATCATCGGGACCTTCTCCTGCCTGATGCTCTGGGAGATGGGCAATCCAGACACACTCATGTGGTTGCCGTCTTCCTTGACTGGGTTTTTCCAGTACCTGGCCCTGGGATTCCACATGGAAAACATCTCCAAGGGCGTCCTGGATACGAGAGACTTCGTCTACTACCTCTCCATGGTGGGTGCGGGCCTGCTGTTTGCAGTGCTGTCCCTGGAGAGCAGAAAGTGGAGATAGACCATGAGCATGCAAACCGCAAACACAGCAGTCAAGGCTCCTGCGAGCAAATTTAGTATCGGGTTCAACTCCATCCTGTTCGGCCTGCTCGTGGTGCTGGGTCTCGTCCTGTTCAACTACGTGGCATCCAGGGTTTACAAGCGGGCCGATCTGACCGATGACAAGCTCTACACCTTGTCGGATGCCTCCAAGCAGCTCGTGAAGAACCTGCAACGTCCCCTGCATGTCAAGTTGTTCGTTTCCGAAAAGCTCCTGCCTGGTTATCGGGAAACAGCCCAGTACATCGAGGACCTGCTCGACGAGTACAAGAACGCATCCAACGGCAAGTTTCACTGGGAAGTCATCCACCCGGAAGCAAAGGACGAATATCGCAAAGAGGCCGACAGATATGGCATCAAGCCGTTCGTCGCGAGAGCCAAATCCGCGACGGCCCTGGAAGCACGGACCATCACGTTCGGCATGGCGATTTCCTACAAGAAACCCGGCAAAGACGAAAAGACCGAGGTTTTGCCACGTCTCTTTCCCGGAGTCGAGCGCAACATCGAATACGTGATCTCGGAACGCATCAAGCGCCTCACCGTGCACCGCAAGAAAATCCTGGTAATGACGGGGCACAACGAGTTTCCCATGCAGCAGCAGGCAAAGATCAAAGACTATCTCCAACAGATGTTTAGCCAATATACTGTGGAAACATACTCACTGAAGGGCAAAAGCGACCTGCCGGACAACGCCGACATGATTCTGGTGATGACGCCGCAGACCCCATACAGCAAGGAAGAAGTCGCAAAAATCAATCGATGGCTCATGAAAGGCAAGGCAGCCCTCTTCATGCTGGACGGCATGGTGCGTCAACGGCGGCAAATGATGATGCAAAACCGCATGCCACCGATATTTATGGGCGCAAAAAACGGGCTGGAAGATCTCCTCAAGAATTGGGGGGTCACCATCAACCAGGACATCGTCATGGACCACCAACTCCAGCTCTTCCCCGTGGGGAAACGAGTGATCTTCCACCCGGCCATTCCCGCAATTCGCGTCCCCGGAATGAAGGCCACGGTGACTCCCTT
>CAZIJS010000335.1:0-3951 GCA_964539505.1 uncultured Myxococcales bacterium | reverse complement strand
TTCGCATAGGCCAGGGCCTCCTCGAAGGCGGCCTGGGCCGCCCCCACCGCCCCCGTCGTCATACCACGACACGTGGTCGCCCATCCCGCCGCCGCCGGTGGCCCGGACCCCGCAAGGGCCAGCGCTGCAATCGATGGAAACCGCTTCCTGGGCCACGATCTGAATCGCCCCGCCGCCCCCGCCCGCATGGCTCGTCTCGTCTCCATCATCCACCCCACTTCCAGGACCTCCTCCGCCCCCGCCAGAGCCCCCGCAGAGGGGCCGGACCTCGGCCACGCCATACGCACCACCACCAGTCCCACCAGTAGCAGACCAAGGCTTCGTGGCATCCCCCCCCTTGCCGCCAGGTGCGGCATGGCCCGCGCCCCCGCCACCAGCCTCGTCGCCAGAGCGACCTCCGTTCTCTCCGGGCTGGCCGGCGCCAGGCCCACCACCAGGCGAAGGACCGCCGCCACCCAGACCACCTTCAAAGCCGCCTGGGCCGGCACAGGTGACATTCGTGGCACTGGAGTCATCGGGGTATGCGCTGCGCCCACCAGAGACGTCGACCACCCCGGCAATGTCCACCCGGCTCATGGAGAGGATTGCCACGGACCTGCCCCCCACGAAACGCAGCCTGCCGCCATCTTGCACCGTGAGGGAACGCACCCGCATGACCCAGATGTCTTTGCTCTGGCCCCCACCGCAGTCCGAAGCCTGCTGGATCGAGTCGGATTGGAACGTCCCGGTCAGGGCCCCAGGGCCCCCAACGCTCCCATCATCGGTGTCGATCACCACCAGCCCTGCAATGGTCACGTCCCCAGCGGTGCCCTGCCAAACCACGGAATCCAACCCATTCGAAGGGACCACCCTCCGACAGCCGTTTCTGTTCGGGTCGCAGCCCACCGGGCAGTTTCTCTGGAGCTGCCAAACTCCATTTGCGTCACAGACCTCGAGCCGGTCTGCGTTGCACCTCTGGGTCCCCTGGCCACAGCCTGCATCCACCAGCCCTGAATCCTGCGTCCCATCATTTCCACCGTCGAGGACGACAGCCGCATCCAAAATCTGATGGACGTCCACCTCCTGATGGGCATCCCAGTCCTGATAGGCGTCGGTTCCCTGGTGGGCATCCTGTCCGTGACCCGCATCCCACCAGGCCGTGTCCGGTCTCTCACCGCCGTCTTCCAGTGCGCCCACCGAGGCCAGGGGATCGAATCGGCAACCAGCCAGGGACAATGCCAGGGGCAGCGCAAGAAAAAACAGACGCAGCATGGGCCCGGCTCGCAGAGGCATCATTGCAGGCAAACGATTCGGAGGAAAACCAAACAAACCAGGGAGTCGATTGAAGTATTGCATGAGTCAATTATGACTTTGTCTTGAGACGGGGTCAACAATGGTCTTTTGCGAAAATACGAAATCGCCGGTTGGTCGCAGTCTTCTCCAAGCTGTCCTCCAACCCAAGTTTTCGATGGCGATGATTTGTCTCTGGCCAGCCCCCGAGACTCACGAACGGGGCTTGCCGGACCGGCGCCGCGTCAGCCCAGCCACCACGAGCAGCCACCACCAGGCCATGGATCCGGGTTCCGAGCCGACAGAACGGCAGTCACAGCCTTCGGCAGTTCTCCGCACATGGCCCCCGTCTGGAGCGCCAGCGTCGCCCTGGTCCTCACCGCCGTCTGGAGTCTCCAGGGCTCCGTCGATTTCCATTGTCGCATCATCTCCTGGTCCTGCATCTTCCTCTGGCTGGTCCAGCCTGGTCAGGCGCAGGGCATCGAACACGATCTGGACGTCGTCTGAAAGGGGTTCGCCCGTGTAGTCCTCGAGCCGCACCCACTGGTCCGCCCCTGCGGCAAAGGAAAACTCTCCCACCAGGGCCCAGCCGTCCTGGGCACTCTGGTCCACCACCATGGTCTCTTCCGTTCCATCGTGGCGCACCTGGTAGCGCGCCTGCTTGGACTGGGCATAGGCCGCGTCGGTGTAGGCCTCGACGCGGTATTCACCGGCCTGGTCGAAGGTCAGGTGCCAGATGCCGAAGTTGTCCATCTGGTCCGGGCTGCCCACCGTGTGCGTCCACATGAGGCTGCTGTCCCAGCCTGCGTCCTGCACGTGGCGCCACCAGCGGGGATCTCCACCCGATTCGAAACAGAGGTCCGTCTCGTCTACGATGCGGCCCTGGCTCGGAACATTCTCGCAGACCGGGCAGTCCTGGGGACAAGATGTATGGTCCTCGTCTCCGGTGCAGTATCCATCCCCGCAGACCGGATCTCCCACGGTGAAGGCACGCAGCGCAGCCAGGTCGCCGTTGAAGAAATTGAGGTCCACGCTGTTCGACGAGATGCCCGAAACATGGCCGGACGAGGAGTACTGCCAAAATCGCCAGTCCGACCAACCGTCTGGGACCCGAAAAGGACCGGACGGGGAAGTGTAGTGAGCCACCCAAAGGGGATAGCCGCCAAACGCCATGCTGTTTGCCGTGTACTCGCTCCAGAGCGATGCGCTCGTGTAGATAATGGGCTTGACTCCGAATGCAGCCTCCACCCGGTCGAGCCAACGCTGGATCGCCGAGACCACCTGGCTGGGCGGCAATCCGCCGTCCACCTCCACATCGATGACCGGTGGCAATTGACCAGGCTCCAAGGTTCCACCCAATTTATCGATGAGATAATCGGCCTGGGCATCCACATTCTGGTTCGGCCGAAAAAACTGGTAGGCGCCGATGATGAGGCCGGCATCTTTTGCATGGGCCCAGTTGGCGTCGAAGTCGCTGTCCGCCACCCCGCTTCCCGCCGGGTCACCGTCCGAGACACGAATGAAGGCAAAGACGATCCCGTCGTCGGCCACGGCTTGCCAATCGATGGTGCCCTGCCAATGGGACACGTCGATGCCGTCGACTGTGTCCGGCCCGGGAGAGGCCGTCCAGTAAGCCTGCTGCACCTGCTCGGCCTGCAAGTCATCGGGTGGTCCCATGCATCCAGAACCGAACGGAATCATCGATGCCCAAACCATGCCCAGGAGGACGGCAACCCAATCCTTTGGATGCGCCAAGGAATCGCCCCCAGGACTCGGCGAAAAGACAGGGCGTAGAAAATGCACTTTTTCGAACATGAGGCTCTTCATGCAACTCTCCCTGGTGCGCTGTGCAAACTTCCGACGCAATCAGTATCCACGCGCAGGGCGCCTTTCGTCAACAGGAGAAAATCAATCCTCTTTCGATTCGTCGAGAAAGAGGCACCAGAGCAGGAAATGAAAGCCACCCGATCGCCCAGACTCCCCGAAATGAAACGAGGACCCTGGATTCCTGCATGGCGAAACCCTTCCCCTTCATGTATAACCCCGCTTCAGACGGAGGCCGAATCTGGAATCAGCCCCGATCTCGGAAACACCATGAAACAATCTGCCGACGAAAAGAGCCACCGAGACAGCCCCTCCAGCAAAACCGCATCCCAAGGCGTCAACGAGATCGACGGAAATGTGAGGAACGAGACCGTCAGCCGCGAAAGCGTCCTCCAAGACAGCCCGCTCAATCGAAGGCGCCCCTGGTGGTACATCGCCGGCATGGCCCTCGTCTCTCTCTGGCTGCTTGCCGCGACGCTTTGGGGCATCAAAGCGCCTTTCATCTGGGGTCATTACGGCTATCACGCAGGATTTCACGGCTGCAACGCCAGAACCTTGCTGAGGCATCACATCTGGACCCCGGCGCAGTATGCAGGCAGAAGCCTGCCTCCTGCAAAGGTCTATTACCTGCACCATCCCATTCTCATGCATCCGTACCTGGCCCTGGGATTCGCCCTCTTCGGACAACACGAATGGGTGATCCGCTCGGTCCCGGTGACTTTCACGTTTCTGGCCCTCTTCGCCCTGGCCTGGGTGGTGCGCAGACTCTACGGGCCCGGCCCGGCCCTGGCAGCAGCGGCGGTCTTCGTCCTCCTTCCCCAGAATCTGATCTTTTCCCACCTCATCGACCATGAGACC
>CAZIJS010000334.1:0-3965 GCA_964539505.1 uncultured Myxococcales bacterium | reverse complement strand
CTGGTGGTGGCTGTCCCATGATGGGCGGCGGCATGATGGGCGGCGGCATGATGGGCGGCGGCATGATGCGCGGCCGGATGGGCCCTGGAGGTCCCGGCGGACCTGGCATGGGTATGCACCTTGGATTCATGCGCAATGCGACCCAAGATCAGATTGCACAGTTTTTCGGAATCACCAAGGCCAAGGCTGCGCAGCTGGTGGCAGCCAGGGACACCTTCGTCAAGCAGACCAAAGCGATTCATCTCAAAATGGCCAGAATCCGCGTGTGGATGATGAACCAGTGGCTCTCCGACAAGCCTGATTTCAACAAGCTGCGTGCCCTGCACAACCAGATGTTCTCCCAGCACAAGAAACTGGCCGACCTGCGGTTCGAGTTCCGGGTCAAGGGATACAAGATCCTGGGCCGGGAAAAGGCTCTCGATTTCATGCGCGGACGCATGATTCGTCGGGGACGCTGGGGCGGCCGGTTCGGCCGAGGCCCCATGGGAGGATGGGGATTTTGGCACGCCAGGGGCGCTTCCAGGGCCGGCGCGAGTAACTAATCTTCTCCCATCCAATTTCTTCCAGCTCACCCATCTTTTCGCCGTTCTCACCAGCGGGTCGAGGGCGGCCCTGCCTTTTTGGGATGGGCCGACGCCGAAGATGTCGTCGGGTCGATGATGGCGGTTTCATACAGGGAACGTTGGGTCAGGGGCGACGCCCTTCGTTGGGACTTTGGCTCCTGATCTGGAGATCTGAATCGAGGCAGCCCAATCCTTTGGAGATGAGCAGGAGCCGCCCCCCGGCCGAGTCGCTCGACCAGTCCAGTCGGACCTTGTCGAGGTGGCCGTCCAGGACTTGGGCCAGTCCTCGCACAGAGACGCCACTGCGGCCTGTCGAGGCTTTGCCCTTGGATCTGCTCTTTTTGCCCGTTTTTCCGCGAATGGTCCATCGCAGGAGTTTCGAACCAGGTTTGGTGGTCCGCTGCCAGAGCCTTTCCGGGGCCCGCTCGGGGAGGAGCAGGAGGCGGCGATCGATCCAGGTCGCTGGGTCCGCCCCCGGTGGATCCGGGGTGAGCGCCGAGGCCGTGGCGGCCAGCAGGGCCATCTGGAGCGTCACTGGGTCTGGGGCCGAGGGAGGAGCTCCCAGGGTAAAGCCCCATTTCGTTTGGCGCAGGTAGAAGAGTCTGCGTCCCACGGGTGATCGGTCGGCTCGAAAGGCGTCGGCCAGGTCTCCCAGCCACTGACGGGCCCCGGGGGCCAGGCTGATGCTGTGATTCTTGACCACGAGGATGTCTTGGCTAGGCTGGCCGGGCTGTTTCCATTGGAGGCTGTGGGATGTGACCACATACCAGAGCCGTCCCTTGGTGGGGGCCTGCTCGGTGAGAAAACAGTGGGTGGTCACCAGGGTCCCATTGGCATTCGATGCTTTCCCGGACTTGGGACTGAGGGGGCTGGATCCCTGTCTGCCTTGAGCGGAGGCCTTTGTCAATTCTGTGACGAGACAGTAGCGTCGGCCGCACATGGGCGGCCTCTTGGATGGAACGACCGGCGTTGCGCCAGGTGGCGTGTTTTGTCTCGTGCTCCTTGATTGTGTGGATGGGCCCCTGGGCGTCGGCGCAGCGGCCCTTGAAGCGCTTTGCGTGGCCTGAGCAGCGTGCCGATCTCCATGCGGGGAGCTTTTTGTTTCGAACCTGTCAATGGTCAAGACCAATGCAGTGACAGAGGAAACCACGGCCACGAAGACTGCGCCCAAGAGAATGCGCGTGTCCCGGCGCGACCTGGATGCCCTACCATCGCCGGCATGAGGGCTCTCTTGCGCGGCTTCCGACAAGGGCAGAAGAGTGGATCTCCTGCCGCATTTCGGGCAGGACTTCGAGGATGTGGTCACGGTTCCGCAGGCGGTGCATCGAAATTCTTGCATGCATTTTCTCCCAGCCGGCTTCCCGGCTTCGGGCGACAGAGACATGGATTAGTCCCAAACGGGTGTTCGGTCAACCAGAGGCGGGTTGCAAGGTTGCATCGCCGGGGCATCGGTCTTTCGGCACCAGATACAACAGTTTCTCGGGGGAAGGGGAATGACGTTGACGCAGGGGCCGCGATCGGAAAAAGATACGACAAAAGAAGCTGAGAAACTTTTTTCTGGAGGCGATGTATTCATGGGCGAAGAGGCACTGCAGATTCTACGCGGGATCCTGGAGTACTCAAAGCTTCCCATCACGATCGTAGGTATCGATGGGCGGCTCCAACTTTTCAGCAAAGCTGCCGAGACCCTGACTGGATACAAGAGTGAGGAGGTGGTGGGACGTCACGTATCGGTGCTTTTCCCCAGAAAATGGCGCGTGCCCTTGGTTTTTTCCAGGACTCTCGAAGAGGGGGCCCTCGAGGATGTCGAGGGCTTCCTGCAGTGCAAAGACGGCCGGATCATCCCCATTTCTCTCTACATGACCGTGGTCCATGATGTCTTGGGCCGTCCGGCGGGTTTTCTGGCCGTCACCAAGGATCTCAGCGAACAGAGACGCATGGAACAGGAGATCGAGGAAGTCCGAGTGAACGAGGAATTTTTCACGGACCTGATGTGTCATGACGTAAGAAACTACGATCAAACGTTGCTGGGATACATGGATCTCCTT
The DNA here is from genome assembly GCA_964539505.1 of uncultured Myxococcales bacterium. Taxonomy (GTDB): domain Bacteria; phylum Myxococcota_A; class Polyangia; order HGW-17; family SLPX01; genus CAZIJS01. The sequence goes on along the minus strand of CAZIJS010000334.1, from coordinate 1,354 downwards.
TTGGAGGGGGCCTTGGGGCCTGTGGACAGGGAGGCGGCGGCCTTGGCGGAACTTGCCAGGAAGGACGCCTATGGCCTCCGGGATTTCATCGAGCGGATTCGCGCACTTGCCGGACGTGAACCAGGGGCGGAGTTTCCATCCAGGCCAGTGGACCTCGGCCGGACCGTTCGGCGACTGGCAGAGACCTTCTCAGGAGACGACGGAAATGAACCGGGCATCCTGTTGGCCGAGGGGATTGCCGAGAGCATCCTGGTGCGGGCAGATCCCCTCTTGGATCGCCTTCTTCGGGACTTGTTCGATTTGCTGGTGAACCTGTCCGCACGGAAGGGATGCGGCTCTTATCTCGTCGCAATGGATGAACAGGAGGGAATGGTGGTAGTCGAGGCGTCCCTGGAGTGGCGCAGGACAGACGGAGAACAGCAGGGGGGGGCCCTCGTCGATTTCGTGGAAACACTGCTTCAGAGCAGCGAAGTCTTCGTGCTCCGCGGATTCGCCACGCAGTTTGGGGGATCTCTTCGGGTGGAGTCTTCGGTGAAACCGAGAGCGGTCACCGTCACCCTGTCTTTGCCCGTTTGGAAAGACGACGATCAAGGGTCCCGGGGACAGGCGCTTTCTGGAGAGGAAAAGAAATCATGACGGGATCACGCGGAGCATCGGAGGGTGCGGTTGTGGCTCTCACCGGGGCTTGTGGGTATCTCGGGGCCCAAGTGATCCGTGCACTCGAGGCGGATCCAGGTATTTCGAAGGTCGTGGCCCTGGATGTGCGCAGGCCTCCCGTGCCGTTGGCCAAGACGAGATACCACCGCCTGGACCTGACACTTCCCAGGGCGGGCGGCATGATGGCCGGTTTGCTCGAACGAGAAGCTGTAGACACCTTCGTGCACCTGGCGTTTCTCTACGACACGACCCATCGGGTGGAATGGGCCCATGAACTGGAATCGGTGGGCACCATGCACGTGCTCGATGCCTGCGCCAGGGCAGGGATCTCCCGTTTCATTCATTGGAGCACCACGCTGTGTTACGGAGCCCGCCCCACCAATCCAAACCGGATCACCGAGGATGCTTCCTTGGTGGAGGCTGGTGCGCCTGCGTTTATCGCAGACAAGGTGGATGCGGAACGCCAGGTGGCGGCATTTGCACGAGAATGCCCCGAGACCACGGTGACCGTGCTGCGGACCGCGCCTCTTGTGGCGAGAGGTGTCCAGACTCTGTTCGTGCGCTATTTTTCGTTGCCGGTGGTGCCGCTCCTGGCCGGGCAGGACCCGCTCATGCAGTTTCTTGATGCGGAAGACGCGGTAGGAGCTGTGATGACGGCGTTGAAGAGGCGCGTGGGGGGGCTGTTCAACATAGCGGC
>CAZIJS010000333.1:0-3967 GCA_964539505.1 uncultured Myxococcales bacterium | reverse complement strand
GAAGGCCGGAAGGCCGCGATGCGACGCAAGCCAAGTCGCGGTTGCCCGGAGGCCGGAAGGCCAGGGCCGATTGGCGGAAGGCCGGAAGGCCGCGATGCGACGCAAGCCAAGTCGCGGTTGCCCGGAGGCCGAAAGGCCAGGGCCGATTGGCGGAAAGCCGGAAGGCCGCGATGCGACGCAAGCCAAGTCGCGGTCCCCCGGAGGCCGGAAGGCCAGGGCCGATTGGCGGAAAGCCGGAAGGCCGGCAGACCGCGGGCGCAGGGCGAAAGGCCCGCCCCCGGAGGCAGACCGCGAGCTGCCGCAGACTTCAAGTCCGGGGCAGGACGACACAGAGATTGACTACAGCGGATTGACTGCGACGAATTGAATACGACGAATTGAGCGCAGAGGATTGAACGCAAGGGACTTTGAGTCCGAAGGATTGAGCGCAAAGGACTGAACGCAAGGGACTTTGGGTCCGAAGGATTGAGCGCAAAGGACTGAACGCAAGGGACCGAGCAGGACAACGACGAGCAACCAGGGACCCGCAAGGGTGGCTTCGCACAGCGCAAAGCGTCCCAGACGCAGCGTGAGCGCCCCGAATCGGAATCGAACGACGCGGACCAGGACTCGTCACGGAGGACAAGGGACATGAAGACACTTCCTTATATTGGCATCGACGTGGGCTCTCTCTTTTTCAAGGTGGTGGTGCAGGATGGGCCCAAGTCCTGGAAAACCACGATTTATCGCCCGCACCACGGAAACCCCCTCGAGGTCTTCCGCCAGGACCTGGCCCCCATGCTCAAAGAGCACCCGGCCCACCTGGTGATCACGGGCAGCACGGCCGAACCCGTGGCAAAGCGCCTGAACCTGACCCCGGTGGACACGCTCAAGGCCACGGTGGCCGCAGTGGTGGATCGGTTCCCCAGCACCCGAAACATCATCGACATCGGCGGCGGCAGTGTCACGCTCATCCGCCTGGACGAAAACGGCAAGTTCTCCACCTATTCGGCGAACTCTCTTTGCGCTGCCGGCACCGGGTCCTTTCTCGACGAGCAGGCCACGCGCCTGTCGGTGAGCTACGAGGATATGTCCAAGTTCGCGGCCATCGAAAAGCCGCCCACCATTGCCACCAGGTGCACTGTGTTCGCCAAGTCCGACCTGATCCACCGCCAGCAGGAAGGCTACTCCCCCGAGGAGATGTGGGCCGGCCTCTGCAAAGGCATGTCCACCACCTTGCTCCAGACCCTGCTCAAGGGAAGCCCCTTGCGTGGTGAGACCGTGATCGTGGGCGGCGTGGCCCAAAATCAAGTGGTTATGCACTGGCTGGACACCATGGTCAACACCCCGCTCCACACCTTCGACAGTGCCCACCTGGCCGCGGCCGAAGGCGCGATCCTGCTGGGACGCACCGGCCGATGGCCCGCCGAGATCCGCGGCGAATCCGACCTGACCGCGGGCTGGAGCGGCCCGGCCCATGCGCAAGACGAAGACACGGTGAAGCGCGCCCCGGCCCTGGTCCTCGAAAAGACCAACTACCCTGATTTCAGCGTCCCGTGGGAATACATCGACCACCGCAACACCGAGGTCCGCTGCCATGCCTGGCCCGAAAAGGGCGAGGTAGAAGCCTACATGGGCATCGACATCGGCTCGACGAGCACCAAGGCCGTGCTCGTGGACCGCGAGGGCAAGGTGGTCCTGGACCTCTACCGAAAAACGGCCGGTGAGCCCATCGAGGCCACCAAGCATCTTTTCGAAGCCATCGAAGAACTCTCCCGCAAGACCGGCACCACGATCACGATTCTGGGCTGCGGCACCACCGGCTCGGGCCGCAAGCTCGTGGGCGCCGTGGTGGGCGCAGACGAGGTGGTCAACGAAATCACCGCCCACGTCACCGGCGCCATGGCCGTAGATCCCACTATCGAGACCATCTTCGAGATCGGCGGGCAGGACGCCAAGTACATGCGGACCATCAACGGCCACATCGCCGAGTCCAACATGAACTATGTCTGCGCCGCCGGCACGGGCTCCTTCGTCGAGGAGCAGGCCCGCAAACTCGGATTCGACCTGCGCGAAGTGGGCGACATCGTCCAGGGCATCGCCCCGCCCATCACCTCGGACCGCTGCACCGTATTCATGGAGCAGGACATGCACAAGCTCCTGCGCCAGGGTTTCTCCAAGGAAGAGGCCATGGCTGCGGTCATGTACTCGGTGGTGAAAAACTACCTCAACCGCGTGGTGGGCAGCCGCCCCGTGAGCCGCAAGCGCGTCTTCTTCCAGGGCGCCACAGCCCGCAACAAGGCCCTGGTAGCGGCCTTCGAAAACCTCCTCGACGTGGAGGTGGTGGTTTCGCCCCTCTGCCACCAGATGGGCGCCTACGGAGTGGCCCTGGCCACCCGCAACGAGATGGAAAAGGCCGGCTACAAGACCAAGTTCTACGGCCTGGACCTGTCGCGGCGAAACATCACCATGACCACCGAGGTCTGCCACCTCTGCGCCAATGACTGCCGCATCACCTTCGCGCACATCGAGGGCGTGGACGAGACCCCGAGCTGGGGCTATGCCTGCGGCCGCGACCCCGACGACAACAAGATGAAGGTGACCAGGAACTACGACCTGTTCCGCTGGCGCCGCAAGATGCTCCACAAAAACTGGGGGGCCCAGGCACCCAAGGATGCCCCGGTCATCGGGATCCCCATGTCCCTGACCATGCATTCCTACCTGCCCTTCTGGAAATCGTTCCTGGCCACGCTCGGATACAAGACCAAGCTCTCCAAGGGGCAGTCCACCGCGGAGATCGGCCAGAAGGGCGTGGAGATCACGGGCGCCGACTTCTGCTACCCGGTGAAGCTGGCCCACGGCCACGTGCGCGAACTTATCGAACAGGGCGTGGACCACGTGCTCGTGCCCTCGGTCATCAGCGAGCGCAACAACAAACAGTACACCACCAACGCCCTGCTCTGCCCCTACGTGGAAGCACAGCCCGGCTACGTGCGCACGGCCCTGGACCTGGCCGGCATCTCCTCGGTGAGCATGCTCACGCCCGTGGTGGATTTTCGCTGGGATCCGGCCAGGGCGGGACGTGAATTTTTCGAGACCCTGGGCCCGGTGCTCAAGAAAGACAAAAAGCTCTTTGCCAAGGCCTGGGCGGCGGGCCTCGAAGCACAGCAGGCCTTCTCGGCAGCGCTCCAGGAAGAGGGCCGCAAGGTCCTGGCCGACCTGGACAAAAACGACAAGTACGCCCTCGTGGTCCTGGGCCGGCCCTACAACACCGCCGATGCCGGCGCCAACCTGGACCTGCCCAACACCATCGCCGAAATGAGCGAGCTGGTGATCCCGGTGGACATGATGCCCTTCGACCCGTCGGACCTTCCCGACGAGTACCGCAACATTTACTGGCACTATGGCCAGCGGATCATCTCGGCAGCCCTGAAAGTCTCGAAGAACCCGCGCCTCAACGCGGTCTACCTGACCAACTTCTCCTGCGGCCCCGACAGCTTCCTGACCACCTACGTGGAAAAAATCATGGGCGACAAGCCCATGCTGATCCTGGAGCTGGACGAACACGGCTCCGACGGCGGCTACCAGACCCGCATCGAGGCGTTTCTCGACGTGCTCAAGGAACGCCGCCACGCAGCGCCAAGAGAGCGGCTGCGCCTGCCCGACGTCTCCGAAAAAGCCCTGCGCGGCCGCAAGCTCTGGGTGCCCCCCATGCACCCTGCCGCAGGCGTGCTCTTCGCCGCTGCCTTCCGGAGGCACGGCTACGACGCAGAAATGCTGCCCATGGAAGACAAGGAAGCCTTCGAACTGGGCCGCCGAGTCACCAGGGGCGCCGAGTGTCTGCCCACCGCCACCACCATTGGTGCGCTGCTCAAGAAGTTCCGCGAAATCAACGCCAAGCCCAGCGAGCATGCCTTCTTCATGGCCACGGCCACCGGCCCCTGCCGGTTCGGCCAGTACGCACTGCTCCACCGGGCCGTGCTGGACA
>CAZIJS010000332.1:0-3970 GCA_964539505.1 uncultured Myxococcales bacterium | reverse complement strand
TATGGAGACGACTACGACCCCACGGCCTGTAACGGGGAAGACCTCGACGGGATCTCGGGAGGCACCGACGACGACGTACTGCTCCCCACGGCGGATCCCGCGCTCTTGTCGGGCTGTGTGTCGGAAGAGGGCATTTTCGATCTGAGCGGCAATCTGCGTGAATGGACCGACGATCAGCGCGGAGACACCGGTGATCCCAACCACCTGCCCATCTATGTCATCCGGGGCGGTGGCTATACCACCGCTGCTCCGGGCATGTCCTGTTCCTTCGATCTCTCCCATGCCGTCTCCACCGTGGTTCTTCCCACCGTGGGATTTCGCTGCTGCTCGGATACGGCTCCCTGACAACGTCCTGCCGGCTGCTTCGGGTCAGCCCGGTTTTCTCTCTTGGTGCATAGCCGGGAAAGTGATAGGTATCGCGACTTGTAGGGCCGGCCCTGGGACGTGACGATGTATCCCTGTCCAGGGTCGGATGGGTTGCGGTCCCCGCCCGGATGTACGGCGGAAGCATGGCGGGATCACGACCGGAGCCTTCCTGCGCAACAGTGACACGAACGACTCGACGTGGCGTTGGTGTGGGTTCGTAGACGGTTCGCAACTCGGAGTGAGGAGATGGAAGAAGCAGCGTTCGATGTTTCGATGGTTATCGCCAGGGAACTGAATCTGGCATCCAGGAGCGTGGCGGCCGTTGTCAGGCTGCTCGGTGAGGGGGCCACGGTTCCCTTCATTGCCAGGTATCGCAAGGAGGCCACCGGAGGACTCGACGAGGTTCAGATCCGGGCCGTCCAGGAACGGTCCGCCTACCTCAAAGACCTCGAAGACCGGCGGCAGGTGGTGCTTCGGACCATCGAGGAGCAGGGCAAACTCACCGACGAACTCAGGGCGGAGATCCTGGCCTGTTCCACCAAGACGGCACTCGAAGACCTGTATCTTCCCTACAAGCCCAAGCGCCGCAACAAGGCGGTCATCGCCATCGAGCGGGGCCTGGAACCCCTGGCTGACCGCATCGCCGCCCAGCCGTTGGACGCTGACGTGGCAAACGAGGCCCAGGCCTATGTCTCCGAAGAAAAGGGCGTTGCCTCCGCGGACAAGGCCCTGGATGGGGCCAGGGACATATTGATAGAACGCATGGTAGACGACGCCAAGGTGCGCGCAGAGCTTCGCAGGCGTTTTTCCGAAGAAGGTATTTTGCGCACCTGGGCCCTGGAGGGCAACGAGGGGCGCACCAAGTTCGAGGACTACTACGACCACAAAGAGCCGGTGTCTGCGATTCCCTCCCACCGCTACCTGGCGATCCGTCGTGGTGAGGCAGAGGGGGTGTTGGCTTCGGCCATCGACATCGACGAAGAATCTGCCTTGGCCTGGATGGAACGCCACGTCGGGCTGGTGGAGGCTTCGCCCTTTGCGGGCCATCTGCGGCAGGCTGTCAAAGATGCCTTTCGCCGCCGGTTGTCTCCTTCCATCCAGAGCGACGTGCGCATCGACCTGAAGCTTCGGTCCGATGCGGAGGCTGTGAACGTGTTCGCCAGGAACGTGGAAAACCGGCTCCTGGCGGCACCGCTGGGGCCCAAGCGGGTGGTGGGCATCGATCCCGGGATCCGCACCGGTTCCAAGGTGGTGGCCCTGGACGAGACGGGACGCTTCCTAGAATACATCACCATTTTCCCGGCGCGAGGTGCCAAGGACGAGGCCCGTGCCAGAGATGACCTCGGAGCGTTCCTGAAGAAGCACCGGCCCTTTGCCGTGGCCGTGGGCAACGGCACGGCGGGCCGCGAGACCCTGGCCCTGGTGCGTGGAGTGCTACGGGACCTGCCGGACATGGGCCAGGTGGTGGTGGTCTCGGAAAACGAGGCTGGCGCCTCGGTCTACAGTGCTTCGGATATTGCCAGGAAGGAATTTCCGGACCTGGACGTGAGCATCCGGGGCGCCATCTCCATCGCCAGGAGGCTCCAGGATCCACTGGCTGAGCTGGTCAAGATCGATCCCAAGTCCATCGGGGTGGGCCAGTACCAGCACGACGTGGACCAGAAGCTGCTCGAGCGCAAGCTGGGCGAGGTGGTGGAAAGCTGCGTCAACAGGGTGGGCGTGGAACTGAACACGGCCAGCGCATCACTGCTCAAGAACGTGGCGGGCGTGGGACCGAAGCTGGCGGAAAAGATCGTGTCCCACAGAGAGGAAAACGGCCCCTTTGCCAGTCGCAAGGACCTGCTCTCGGTCAAGGGATTGGGGCCCAAGGTCTTCGAGCAGGCCGCCGGGTTCATCCGCGTCTACGACAGCGACAACCCACTGGACCGCTCCGCGGTGCACCCAGAGCGTTACGAGCTGGTGGAGCAGATGGCGCGTGACCTGGCCCTGTCGGTGGGCGAACTCGTGGGCAACGCGGACCTGGTTTCCGGCATCGAGTGGAAACGATACCTGGGGCCGGACGTGGGAGAGCCCACCCTGCGCGACATCCTCGAAGAGCTGGCCCGGCCGGGCCGCGACCCCAGGGAGACGTTCGAGGCTCCTTCCTTCAGAGACGACGTGCAGACCATCGAGGATCTGCAGGAGGGGATGGTCCTCGACGGGGTGGTCACCAACGTCACCAACTTTGGAGCCTTCGTGGACGTTGGGGTGCACCAGGACGGGCTGGTGCACATCAGCCGCCTGGCGGACCGCTTCGTCAAGGACCCCCACGAGGTGGTCAAGGTGGGCGACCGGCTCAAGGTCAAGGTGTTGGAGGTGGACCTGGAACGCAAGCGCATCGGTCTGTCGGCGCGTCTGGATGATTCCGGTGCGGGCAGGGCCGGGCGACGGGAGGCCCGGGGAGGCGAGTCGGGGCGCATGGAAGGACGCAGCAACGGGGCAGGGCGCGAAGGCAGGGCGCGCGGCGGGGATGGTCGGCGTAGTGATCGTCGGGGCGAGCGCAGGGACGGGCGCCGAAACGGAGGTCGGGGGGGCAAGGAGCGCACGAAGGGACGCGAGGAGTTCGCCAACAGGCCCTTTGCCGACCTGCTGGGGCGCCTGGACAGGTGACCTGGTCGGCCGGCTCGGTGACCCGGTCAGCCGGCTCGGTGACCTGGGTTTTCTGCATGCCGGTCCGGCCCGCGGTCGGGGGAAAGACTGGCGCGGCGGCGGGTTTCGGTCACAGTGGAACAGGAAGGATTGCCCGGCTGGATGGGTGAAGGGCCGGGCGGGATCGATTGCAGGAATACGACATTCGGGTGAGACCATGGCCAAGATCGATCGCGTGCGAAACATTGGGATCGTGGCGCACATCGATGCGGGAAAGACCACCGTGACCGAGCGCTTCTTGTTCTACGCCGGCAGGATCCACCGCATCGGCGAGGTGCACGACGGCGAGGCGCAGATGGACTGGATGCTCCAGGAGCAAGAGCGGGGCATCACCATCACGGCGGCGGCCACCACGTTTGCCTGGCGCAAGCACGACCTGCATCTCATCGACACCCCGGGGCACGTGGATTTTACCATCGAGGTGGAACGCAGCCTCCGGGTGCTCGACGGTGCGGTGGTGGTCTTTTGCGGCAGGGGTGGGGTGGAGCCCCAGTCGGAGACCGTGTGGCGCCAGGCCGACAAGTTCGGCGTGCCGCGCATCGCCTTCGTCAACAAGATGGACCGGGTCGGTGCAGACTTCGAGCGCGTGGTGGGAGAGATTCGCGAGCGACTGGGCGCCAATCCCATTCCCGTCCAGATTCCCATCGGGGCCGAGGACAAGTTCCAGGGAGTCATCGACCTGATCCGGCTCAAGGCAATCTACTGGTCGGGAGAAGAAGACGACACGGGCGAGGAACGCGAGATTCCCGGAGAGATGCTCGAACAGGCGCAGCAGGCCAGGGAGGCCATGATCGAAGCCCTGGCGGACCTGGACGACGACCTGGCATCCAAGTTCCTGGAAGGCGAGGATCTCACTGTGGACGAGATCCAGTCCGTGGTCCGGGCCAAGACCCTCACCTACGAGGCGGTGCCTGTG